>JASGFZ010000206.1:0-5890 GCA_047605345.1 Flavihumibacter sp.
CAGTCGGTCAATGGCAAAGCCTACCGGCAGTATAGCCTGCCCCGTAAAGCGGGGGCAAAAGAATGAACGCATAAAAATGGCATAGCAAAGGTATTGCGGCATGCCAGATGGATGGCTTTATCTCATCGCGTTCATACTTGCCAATGTACAAACATGGGCCACTCGCGCGAACTATACTCGGTAGAAAGCATAAAAAAATAACAATTATATTTGACAAGCATAAAACAAAAAAGCTCTGTAAATCAACGACTTACAAAGCTTTTAACGTGCCCGGGACGGGAATCGAACCCGTACTCGCTTTTTCGGCGAACAGGATTTTAAGTCCTGCGTGTCTACCAGTTCCACCACCCGGGCGAAAAGCGCGCCTTGATTCTTCTTCAAATATCCGGCAAAAAAAAATTCCAAACGAACGTCTGGAATTTTTTCGAAGAGAGCGGAAGACCGGGCTCGAACCGGCCACCCCAACCTTGGCAAGGTTGTGCTCTACCAAATGAGCTACTTCCGCTTATCCCTAAAGAGCTGTTTTTCAATTGGGATGGCAAAGATAAGAACTCTTCTTTCCCTGCCAAATTTTTCAGTTGTTTTTTCCTATTTATAGGCGGGCGAAAAAGTGGTATTTGCCGGAACATTCACTTTCGGGTGCCCTTTATAGCGATGGGTGTACAGCCCGTAGCAACCGCCTAATACGAAAGCCAGGATGCAAAATACCTGCAGGTAAAACAGGAATGTAGACGAATTCACCCAGTTGTGTTTGAAATCCTGTTCTTGCGGGTTTTCCCAGTCATGTGCGTGATCGTGCGCCATAGTTTTGATTATTGCATGGCAAAAATAAGGTTCAGGGTACAATTTCGGAAAATTGTTTGCGTCCTTTTACAAAATGCTGCCATACTACGCTGCCCCTGTACCAGCCCTGCAGGTGTTTGTGCCGTTTTTGGGGAAATACCGATTTATGCCGGTGCAGCAGCAGCCAGCCGAAAAAACCGACATGCGCTTCGAGGATGGCCTTGAAATAAATGCCCTCTTTTTCGAAAAGGCTTTTCCAGGCCGACACCGAATCGAGCAGCAACCGGAAAGGAATTTTCAGCATGGCCTGCCACCAGGGCAGGTTTTTGGCCAGCATCACCAGGTTATTGCGAAAGTTCAGGAATACCTTCCATTCGTTGCCTTTGGGAAGGGTGCCGCCGCCTACGTGGTAAACGACCGACTGCGGGCAAACCACGATGCCCCAGCCGGCAAGCTGCAACCGCCAGCAGAGATCGATCTCTTCCTGGTGGGCAAAGAAAAATTCATCGAACATACCCACTTCACGGAAGGCTTTTGCTCTTATCAGCATGGCAGCCCCGCTCGCCCAGAAAACAGGGGCTATATCATCGTATTGCCCATGGTCGGTTTCACAGAAATCAAAGATCCTTCCTCTCGCGAACGGATAACCGAAATGATCCAGCCATCCGCCGCAGGCGCCGGCATATTCGAAAGATTGCCTGTTGGCATACATCCTGATCTTGGGCTGGCAGGCCGCTGTTTGCGGGTGGGTATCGAGCCAGCTGATCATGGGTTCCAGCCAGTGCGCGGTTACTTCCACATCCGAATTCAGCAGCAGGAAAAACTCGTAGTCGAGCTGCTTGAGCGCTTCGTTATAGCCCTTTGCAAAACCGTAGTTCTTCGGCAGCGGAAGCTGCAATACGGAAGGATGGTTTGCCGCGAGCCAGGCCAGCGAATCGTCGGTGGAAGCATTGTCGGCAACGATCACATCGGCCAATGGGCAGCTGTGCGCGATCACCTGCGGCAAAAAAGTTTCCAGGTGATGCTTTCCATTCCAGTTCAGTATAACAACAGCGATGCGTGCAGACAAATGACGAAAATTAGTGGGCAAAAATACAGTAACCGTAGAATACGAATACTAATTTAGACAGATGATCAGCTTTCTGTCGAACTGGCGCATCTGGCTAACGCTGCTCGCACTCAGCATAGTGACCGGCACCATCTTTTATTCGCGTTACCTTGCCGGCAAAATTGAGGCGGAAGAGCGCAGCAAGGTAGAGCTGTGGGTAGCCGCCAGCAAAGCAATTTTCGACAACCCCAACCAGTCGCTGGTTTTACCGAATATGATCAGGAACGACCAGACCTCCATTCCAATCATCGAAACCAATGAGCGCGACAGCATTGTCAGTTTTATCAACCTCGATTCGGCAAAAGCGCGGATGGATCCCGGCTTTCTGCCTGCCAAACTGCGGGAATTCAAAAAAGCCAACGAACCTTTTGTGATTGCGCTGAGCGATACGCCTTATGTGGCGAATAAATATTATTACGGCAATACGCGGTTGCTGGCGGAAGTGCGGTACTACCCCATTGTGCAGCTTTTTATCGTGGGATTGCTGCTGTTGCTGCTGTTACTGCTGCTCACCACCCAGCACCGTTCGGCGCAGAACCAGTTATGGGCCGGAATGGCCAAAGAGACAGCGCACCAGCTGGGCACCCCCCTCACCTCGCTGCAGGGCTGGGTGGAAATGCTGAAGAGTTCGGGGCAGGAAGACGGCATTACGCAGGAGCTGGAAAAAGACGTGAACCGGCTGAAGCTGGTGAGTGACCGCTTCAGCAAGATCGGCAGCACCCCGCAGCTGGAACCGACCGACCTGGTGGCGCAGGTGAGCGCCGTAATGGATTATGTAAAAAGACGGGCTTCGCAAAAGGTCAGGTTTGAATTACAGGGCCCGTCGTCGCTGGTGCTGCCGCTGTCGCCCACGCTGTTCGACTGGGTGATCGAGAACCTGCTGAAAAACGCGCTGGATGCCATGGAGGGCAGCGGCCGGATCAGCATCGACATAAAGGTGCAGGGTGCGCGCGTGGTGATCGACACCACCGATACAGGTAAGGGTATTTCGGCTGCCAATATTTCGCGGGTGTTCAACCCGGGGTTCACCACGAAAAAGCGCGGCTGGGGGCTGGGGCTGTCGCTGTCGCGTCGCATTATTGAGCAATACCACCGCGGGTCGCTGACAGTGAAGCACTCCGAGCCCGGCAGGGGAACCACTTTCCGGATCGAACTACCCGTCGGGTAATCCCGACGGGTGAAAAATTCTTGCGGGAAATATTGATTTCCTTACATTTGCATCCCGCTTTCGGAGCCCAGGTGTTGAAACTGGTAGACAAGCCACCTTGAGGTGGTGGTGCTGGAAACGGCGTGCTGGTTCGAATCCAGTCCTGGGCACAGTAAAAGCTTTGTAAGTCATTGATTTACAAAGCTTTTTTATTTCTCCCAACAGTCAGCTTTTACCAGTTTGAACGGCGACACTGGTAATACAACTTACAGTCCATCTGCCCTTATTCTCTGCGCCTTCTTTTCTGCCGGCGTAAGCGGCTGAACCCAGGAATGATCATAGGGTTTAAAGCAGGAATTTTCCAGCAATGCTTCAAGCGTCGACCTGCCATCTATATACCGGCATAAGGCCGCAAATGCCTGTGGGTTTTCTTTTTTAAGGATCAATAATGCCGCATTTGTACCGGCTTTGGCAGCAATGGGCACACCGCCGCCCAGTTCAGCCCAATGACCTCCCAGCAAAAGATTGTTGACGGGCGTTTTATAATGGGCTATTTTGTTCTGTATATTTTGCCTGCCAGGCTTGGCGCCCATCATGGTACCGTTTTTATTACCGGTATAACGCCAATGTGTAACCGGCGTCGCTACGTCATAAAAAAGAATATGGGAGCGCAACCCCGGGGCCACATGTTTATCTACCCTGTCTATAACGACGTCTGCGATCTCCTGTTTTAATTTCCTGTAGGCATCGTTCCTGATAAAATTGCCTTCTTCGTCTTTGTCTGTCAGCCATTCATTGTTGTAATGCATAAAAGCCGGCATAAACAGCGTAAGGGTTCCGCAACCTTCGGGAGCAACTGATTTGTCTCTTACCGAAGGCGCCAGTATACTGATTTCAGAAGTGTGCGGGTCGCCGTTATGATGGGCATCAAAGGGGCTGCTTTCATTCACCAGGTGCACCAGCTCTTCGCCAAAGCCCAGGAATTCTGCTTCACAGTCAAGCGCAATAGAGATAGTAACAGATGAACTGTACAGTTCCGCCTGTCTGAGTTTGGTTTTCAAAGTCTGGGGAACGATATGGGCCGGCAGCATTTTTTCATACAGTGTTTCTATATCGCAGGCGGCAATTACATATTTGCTTCTTATTTGTTGCTGCCTGCCCTTATGCATATAAGAAACACCCATGCAGGTATTTCCATCCAATAGTATTTCCTTTACGGCGCTTTGCGTTACGATGCTGCTTCCGTAAAACCGCACCACATGCTCCAGCCATTCGGGTATTACCCGCCCGCCTCCTTTGGGAGGACGCTGGAAGTCCTGGGCATACGACCAGCCGATAGGAACCATACAGCCAATCACTTCGGTTTCTGAAGCAAACAGTGTATGCAGGCGCTCTTCTTTAAAAAAACGGTTCAGCCCTTTTTTCAAACCCTGCTCACCATGGTAGCGTACATAGGGTATAAAAGGGAGAATGACTTTTAAAAGCTGCATTTTACCCCGGAATTTTTCCCGGAAGTTCATCGTGGCCTCTGACCGGAAAATGCTGTTGAGGCGATTGAGTGAAGCGCCGACCTTTTTTGCATTTCTGAAAAAACGCATCAGCCCTTTTTTCTCATGCGGAAATTCGCTGATTAACTGATCTCTCAGTTCGTCAGGATTGGAAGTGAGCAGGTACTCAAATCCTGTGCCTTTGTACCGGCGGGTGCATTTTTGTGTGACAGCTCTCGGATGATCGGAGCCAATGGCATCGAATAAACGGGTAACAATGCCCTGGGGGCCATATTGATTTAACCAGTGAATGGCCGTATCGAAAATAAAGTCTTTTCTCCTGAACCCTGCCAGGTATCCGCCCACGTGAGGTTCTTTCTCCAGCACACATACCGTTAGTCCGGCTTTGCTTAATAAGGCAGCCGCGGTGAGCCCGCCAATACCAGCCCCAATAATAACAACATCGTACGAACTTTTGAACGGTTCCATGAAACAGGAAATTACAAAACAGTCCACAGATTTTGCATAAACTGGAAAAATGTTCATACATCAACAGAACACCGGAAAGTGAATTCCGGGTTCAATACAATATGCGACGAGACATGGCCTTTGTCAAAGTCTGTGTCGGCACCTGCTACCTGCAGGTTACCGGCTATTTTGCCAAACTCAGCAGTGTGGCCGGTATGCACCGCCAATACGCCTGCTTCGGCGCTCACCACATTCGATCCCACAAAAAAAGCTTATTGACGCACTTCATCAGCGGCACATCGGCCGGAACCGTTCATTCTATTTTTGCACCGGGTCGGACCGTAGACTGCCAGCCGGTCTACAGCAATTTCCATGAAAGCCCCAGCGACATCGAGCGTGATTTCCAGGTTCTTTGTTCGGAGAAGGTATTGAGGTTACTGAAGCCTTTTGTATAACGCGCCTGCAGCCTGAATGATTTGGACAATTTCCATTGCGCAGCACCGGTTATACCCCAGTCTTCTTTACCGAATGCTTTCTTATCATCACGCAGCAGCTTTGCCTCTGCATCTACAATCCGGGTGTACTGCGGCCCGGCCAGTATGCTGAACTGTTCCGTAAACGCATATCCCAGCTGCAAGGGAACCGTTACCCCTCTTAAAGTAGCTACCGATTCAATGCTGCCGCGGGATATATCGGGGAATTTGTCTTTAAAATCGCTTCCTACCTGTATGTTCTTCTGGGTGAACAATACCTGCGGCTGGAACGACCATTTGCGGTATATCTTCCAATCGGCATATATACCTGCATTATAGCCGATATGAAAACTTTTTTGCAAGCCATCACCTTTGATGGAATACATGTCGAGTTGACCGGTAACGCCGACTTCAGGTTTTTGCG
>JASGFZ010000207.1:0-5848 GCA_047605345.1 Flavihumibacter sp.
AGCCTTCATTTTCAGCCCCACCGCCTGGTTTTTCGGTAACATCGTCCGGGTGAAATAGCCGCCCAGCCAGCCGGGTTTATATTCTTCTTGAGGTGTGGCCTTTGCGTTTGCCATCCGCTGTTCAATAACCGGGAAATAGTACCGGTAATAACTGTTCAGGTGCTCCAGCACCTCGATGCAGTTCCAGCGGCCCGGCCCGTCGGGCGTTTCCAGTGCTTCCCGGCTGTACTGCTGTTGCAGGTTGCCGGTAAAATCGAGCAGTTGCAGGGAGCTGTCTTTGAGCATGCCCAGTAAGGTAGTTGTTTGCACGGTAAAAATTTTCTCAAAACTACAGCGCCGTTTGCGGGCCGATCTTGGCGCAGACCAAGATTTTCAATCCAGCTTTATACTACCCATCAGCTTGCTGAACGTAGTGGCGTCGATGCCGAGGTAAGAAGCCAGGTATTTATGCGGCACCAGCTGCAGGATATGCGGACTCCGTTTCAGCAATGTTCTGAACTTTTCTTCGGCGCTGTACACCATCAGCTCTATCTGCCGCTCAAGCGTGCCGGCGCACACCTGGCACAACGACCGGTACATCAGTTCGGCAATGCAGGGATGGGCGCGTCGAAGGGTTTCCAGCTGCCGGTAACTGGTGCGCAGAAAGCGGCTGGCAGTAAGCGTTTCCAGGTAGTAGCGGCTGGGTTGCTGCAATAAAAAGCTGTCCAGGATGCCCGAAAAAGAGGGCGCATAGCTGAACACCACGGTGGCTTCTTTGTCGTGGTGCAGGTGGTAACCCCTTTGCATACCCTCCAGCACCCAGTACAGGTATTTCTCCGTTTCGCCGGCTGCCGTCAATATCTCCTTGCGCTTGTGGCTAACAGGCGTCCAGATCAATTGCATGGCGGCCCAGGCCTCCTCGGTCAGCGGGTATATTGCCTGCAAATGGCTTTTCAGCGTTTCCATGGGGTGAAGGTAGGTTTTTACCCGTCGGGTGGCACCCGTCAGGTATTACCCGTCGGGTGCCACCCGACGGGTGTATATTTGGCGGGATGATCGCGCATTTTGACCTGGACGCCTTTTTCGTGTCGGTGGAAATACTGCTGAAGCCCGCGCTGAAGGGCCTGCCCCTGGCCGTAGGCGGGCACAGCGACCGCGGCGTGGTAGCCGCCTGCAGCTACGAAGCGCGGAAATACGGCGTTCACTCGGCCATGCCCATGCGCAAGGCAAAACAGCTCTGCCCGGCCATGACCATCATCCCCGCCACCCGCGGCGCTTACAGCCACTATTCCCGCCTCGTCACCGACCTGATCGCCGAAAATGCCCCGGTTTTCGAAAAGGCCAGCATCGATGAATTTTATGTTGACCTCTCGGGCATGGACAGGTATTTCAACCCGCTGGCATGGACCATCGCGCTGCGGCAGCAGATCATCGATAAAACCAGCCTGCCCATATCGTTTGGCATGGGCAGCAATAAAATGATCGCCAAGATAGCGACCGATGCCGCCAAACCCAATGGTTACCTTTTTGTAGAGCCGGGTAAGGAGCAGGATTTTCTCGATCCTTTAACGGTAAACAAAATTCCCGGTGTGGGCGCGCAGACCTATCGCGACCTGCTGCAGATCGGTATTGAAACCATCCGTGAGCTGCGCACCAGCAATCCCGACCTGCTGGCCCGCCAGCTGGGCAAATGGGGGCGCGACCTCTGGCAGAAAGCCAACGGATTCCACCAGGGCGTGGTAAGCCCCTATTACGAGTCGAAATCGGTTTCTAACGAGAATACCTTTCACGAAGACATCAGCGATCCCGCGCTGCTGCTCGCCGAAATCGCCCGCATGAGCGAAAAGATCGGCTACGAATTGCGCAAAGACAACAAGATGGCCGGTTGCATCGCGGTAAAGATCCGCTACCACGATTTCGAAACCACCAGTAAACAGGCCAGCGTGCCCTATACTTTCTACGACGACGAAATACTGCTTTTCGCCAAACAACTGTTTCAGCAGCTGTACCGGAAAGGACAAGCAGTACGGCTTATCGGCGTGAGGGCCAGCGAGTTAACGGCCGACGCCCGGCAAACCAATCTCTTCCACGACCAGGGCAAAAAAGCCGAATTGTACAAGGCGATCGATGCAGTGAAAGACCGCTTCGGAAAAACCGCCATCCACAAGGCCGGCGGGAAGAAAATTTAATCCCTATCAATTTTGTAGGAAATACGTACATTAGCGGTCCACAGAAAAAACGTTCAATATGAGCTTAAGACTGGGGGACGCGGCACCCAACTTCAAAGCCGTGACAACAGAAGGAGAGATTGATTTTTATGAGTTCCTGGGCGATGGCTGGGGCGTGCTGTTTTCGCATCCGGCAGATTATACGCCGGTATGTACCACCGAGCTCGGCAAAACGGCCCTGCTCAAGGGCGAGTTTGCCAAACGGGGCGTGAAAGTGCTGGCAGTGAGCGTGGATCCGATCGATAGTCATTTCGGCTGGCGCAACGATATCAATGAAACACAAAGCTGCTCGGTGGATTTCCCGATCATCGCCGACGACAAACGCGAAGTGGCTACCCTCTACGATATGATTCACCCGAACGCTTCTGAAAAAGCAACCGTTCGTTCGCTGTTCATCATCGGTCCCGATAAGAAAGTGAAGCTGATCATCACTTATCCTGCATCTACCGGCCGTAACTTTTTTGAAGTGCTGCGCGTGATCGACTCACTGCAGCTGACCGCCAATTACAGTGTGGCCACACCGGCCGACTGGAAAGCGGGCGACGATGTTATCGTAGTACCTTCCATCAGCACCGAAGACGCGATCAAAAAATTCCCCAAAGGCGTGAAAGAGGTAAAACCGTATTTGCGCTATACGCCGCAGCCGAACCAAAATTGATTAACGGTTTATAGTTTGTGGTTTATAGTTTACAGTTGCTGCCGCTGTGTAGCAATTTCCACGAAAAAGCAACTTGCATAAAAAGTAAGTTGCTTTTTTATTACATACCCCGCACGCGGCAGCAACTGTAAACTATAAACCACAAACCATAAACAAAAAATGTTTTAACATTTTCAACCCCTGTTCGGCCTCATTTTGGTTACGCTTCGGTAACAACCAAATAGAATCGTACATGAAAGCAAAAGCAGTAACGTATCTGTTGTTGGCAGGGCTGGCAACAGGTGTAGTGGCGTGTTCCAAAGATGATGATACAACAACTGCGTTGAGGTCGTCAGAATTGGTTTTAACCAATGATACCAGCGGCGTGGCAAAAAACGCCGGAACGGTAATGATCAATGAGCTTACCGATGGCAATATCTCGATGCAGGTTTTGCTCGCAGATTCATTCAGGATGGCCGGCGATCAGTACCCGGCATCGATCGTAAAATACGATAGTGTGCTGCAACGGGATTCCACGTACGCCGACCTGGGTATTATCGACGGCGCTACAGGAACGGTAACAAAAAGCCCCGTGGTATGGAACGGCACCAGTGAACCGATCAGCTACGACACGCTGGCCACACTGACGGGATTCCGGGTACAGGTTGTTACCGCCGATTCACTTGTTCAGGCCGAAGCCGACCTCAACTAGGTTAATCGTTAACCACCTCAAACAGTAAAAGGTTAGTAGCTTGTTGCCAACTAACTTTTTACTGTTTATGAAAAAATGGCTTTTTGCCGCTACGCTCTTACTGGGCGTGCAGGCGGGTTTCACGCAGAAAACGATTATCCACTGCGGACAGTTGATCGATGTGAAAACGGGTAAGGTTTTGCCTTCGATGACCATCGTGGTGGAAGGGAAAAAGGTGAGCACCGTTACTAACGGTTATGCACAACCGGCGTCGGGCGATAAGCTTATCGACCTGAAGAACAAAACCGTTATGCCGGGCCTGATCGATATGCATGTTCACCTCGAAAGTGAAACGAAAAAAGGCGGCGTTGCCGACCGCTTTATATTGAATCCCGCCGATATAGCTTTCAGCTCCATCAAATTTGCCAGCATCACCCTGCAGTCGGGCTTTACCACCGTGCGCGACCTGGGCGGCAGTGGTGTGAACGTGGCTTTGCGCAATGCCATCGCCCGTGGCGAAGTGCAGGGGCCGCGGGTTTTCACCGCCGGCAAATCGATCGCTACCACCGGAGGCCACGCCGACCCCACCAATGCTTACCGGAAAGACCTGATGGGTGATCCCGGTCCGAACGAAGGTGTTGTCAATGGTGCCGCCGATGCTTATCATGCCGTTCGCCAGCGATACAAAGACGGTTCCGACTGTATCAAGATCACCGCCACCGGCGGCGTACTGAGCCAGGCAAAAAACGGTGCCAACCCGCAGTTCACCGAAGAGGAGATAAGGGCCATTGTGAGCGCTGCGCAGGATTACGGCTACAAGGTGGCAGCGCATGCACACGGTACGGAGGGCATCAAGCGTGCCATCAGGGGCGGTGTAAGCTCTATCGAGCATGGCACTTTTATGGACGATGAAGCCATCGAACTGATGAAAAAAATGGGCACCTATTTCGTACCCACCATCATTGCCGGCAAAATCAACGGCCGACAGCGCAAAAATCCCCGGCTATTATACCGATATCGTTACTCCCAAGGCCCTGTCGACCGGCCCTAAAATGCAGGCCACTTTTGCGAAGGCATACAAGGCGGGTGTAAAGATCGCTTTCGGTACCGATGCCGGCGTATTTGCGCATGGAAAGAACTGGCTGGAATTTGTTTACATGACCGAAGCAGGTATGCCGGCCATGGAAGCCATCCAGTCGGCTACCGTGGCCGCGGCCGATCTGCTGGGCGCCAGCGAATCGCTCGGCTCACTTGAAACGGGTAAAATGGCCGATATCATTGCAGTGGAAGGCGATCCGCTGAAAGACATTCACTCCATGGGCAAGGTTCGCTTCGTCATGAAAGAAGGGGTTGTGTACCGGCAGGATAAATAAACCCTGCTGCGTTTAACGCTCCTGCTTTTCGAGCTGCGCCAGCGCGGCTCTCATATCTTTCGGAAGAGGTGCTTCAATCAGCACCTCTTTTTCATGCTCGTCTGTAAAGCGTAAGGCGCGCGCGTGCAGGGCGAGCCGGGCAAGAAGGGGTTTTTCTTCCAGCTCGTTTTTCGCCAGCTTGTAATTTTTTTTGAGCGCGGACACGAACAGCGGTTGTCCGTCACCGTAATACGGATCGCAAACGATCGGGTGACCGAAATGTTTCATGTGCACCCTGATCTGGTGGGTGCGGCCGGTAAGAATATTGAATTCCATCCAGCTGTATCTGGCAAAGGCCTGCAATGTTTTGTAAAGGGTTTGCGCCGGCTTGCCCAGGCGGGTAACCGTCATCTGTCCCTTTTTGCCGGTATGCTCACCAATGGGCTGGTCGATCAGTCCTTCCTGCTCATATACCCTTCCCAATACCAGCCCGTTGTAAATTTTTTGGGTATGCCTGTTCTCAAACTGCTTCGATAACCAGCGGTGCGTTGCTTCGTCTTTGGCAAATACAATAACGCCGCTGGTATCGCGGTCGAGGCGGTGTACCGTAAATATCTGGCCATATCGCTGCAGCAGCATTTCTTTCAATGAAACGGCCGATTGCTCCCGGTCGGGAATGGACAAAAGGCCCGCTGGTTTGTTAACGGCCACAAACCCTTCGGTATCGAGCAATATTTCCGGTTTCATTTCTTGTTGAAGTGTTTGAGTAAGCGTACCTCTTTTTCGGTGAGCAGGCGCCATTTGCCGCGGTTTACATTTTTCTTGGTGAGCCCCGCGAACATCACGCGGTCGAGCCCGCGTACATCATAGTGCAGGTGCTCGAAAATGCGGCGTACGATGCGGTTGCGGCCGCTGTGTATCTCGATGCCGATCACCGATTTATCGCGCGGATCGGCATAAC
>JASGFZ010000208.1:0-5824 GCA_047605345.1 Flavihumibacter sp.
CGGCTCCACTACCTGCCCGTCGTCGGTTTGCATCACGATGCTTTTGCTGCCATGTAATATGCCGGGTTTGCCCAGCGCAGTGGTGGCGGCGCTCAACCCGCTGTTAATGCCCATGCCCGCCGCTTCTACGGCAATCAGTTCTACCGTAGGTTCGTCGAGAAAGTGATAGAACATACCTGCTGCATTACTGCCGCCGCCTACACAGGCCACTACTTTGGTGGGCAATTCGTTACCTGTCTTTTCCAGCAACTGTTTGCGCGTTTCTTCGCTGATGATACTTTGAAAACGGGCCACCATATCGGGATAGGGATGCGGACCCACTACGCTGCCGATGATATAATGTGTATCGGTGGGATGGTTGATCCAGTCGCGGATGGCCTCATTGGTGGCATCTTTCAATGTTTTGCTGCCACTGGCAGCTGCTACCACCTTTGCGCCGAGCATGTGCATACGCGCCACATTCGGCGCCTGGCGCTCGATGTCTTTTTCACCCATGTACACAATGCATTCCAATCCTTTGAGTGCGCACACGGTAGCGGTGGCTACGCCGTGCTGGCCGGCGCCGGTTTCGGCGATGATCCGCTTTTTGCCCAGCCGCTGCGCCAGCAATATCTGGCCGATCGTATTATTGATCTTATGCGCCCCGGTATGGTTCAGGTCTTCGCGCTTGAGGTAGATATCGGCCTGGTAATGGGCGCTTAACCGTTTGGCATAGTATAACGGTGAGGGACGGCCCACATAGTCGCGCAGCAGCTCTTCAAATTCCTGTTTGAACGAAGGCTCCTGCATGATCTCCAGGTACCTCGATTGCAGTTCTTCCACATTCGGATGCAGCATCTCGGGAATATAAGCCCCGCCGAATTTTCCGTAGTAACCTTCCGGAGAAGGTTGTTTATAGCTCGTTTCCATGTTACTTGTTCAGGTTTTTGATAAAGGCCTGTACGGCGTTGAGGTCTTTTACGCCGGGGCTCGTTTCAAATTTGCTGTTGACATCGATCGCAAACAAACCCCTTGCTTCGGGCTGCCCGGCAAATTCCAGTAACGACGCTTCATCGCCCGGCTCGATGCCGCCGCTCAGGAAATAAGGTTTTCCGATACGCTGGTTTTTCAGCATACGCCAGTCGAATTTCTTCCCGGTACCGCCGTATCCCACCCCCATCGTATCGAAAAGGAACATGTCGCAGCAATCCATATACGGTTTCACCATCCATTCAATACTATCGTTGTCGCTCAAACGAAACGCTTTCACCACCGACACGTAATCGGCGATCCGTTCGCAGTATTTCGGGGTTTCGTCGCCGTGCAATTGCACCATATGAAGGCGGCATTCATCTACCAACTGTAATACTTCCTCTGCGCCTGTATTCACGAATACGCCCACTTTATTGATATTGTTTTCTTTTTTCAGTTGGGTAGTGGTCATGTAACGCAGCACGTACCGCGGACTTTTCGGGTAAAATATAAATCCCGCGAAAGTGGCACCCAACTTTTCCAGTTGGTCTACCTGATCGAGCTGGGTCATGCCACATACTTTGACTCTCATACCTGCGTGTTTAATCATTCGGCGACCTTGTGCAAAGCCGCTACAAACTGTTGGAAAGCAATCGCAGGATCAGGCGCCTTCATAAACCGTTCGCCGATCAGGAACCCGTGAAAACCGTTTTCCCGGAACCGTTGCACATTCTCCACTTTGTCGATGCCGCTCTCGGCCACTTTCAATACGCCCTGGGGCAATTGCGCCGCCATGCGGAGACTGCGGTCGATATCAACCTGGAAGGTCTTCAGGTCCCGGTTGTTGATGCCCACAATTTCCGTGAATTCATTGATATGCCGCAACTCTTCTTCCGCATGAAGCTCCAGCAATACTTCCAGACCCAGCCCGCGCGCTTTCTGCGCCAGGTCATATACTGCTGCCGGCGACAAACAGGCGGCGATCAGCAGGATGACGTCGGCACCCATGGCTTTCGCTTCATAAAGCTGGTATTCATCGATCATGAAATCTTTCCGCAGGATGGGTATCCGGTTACTGCGGGCAGCAACCAGGTCGGCCGTGCTGCCGCCGAAAAAATCGGTATCGGTCAACACCGACAAGGCCGCAGCGCCATTGCCCGCATACGCGCGCGTTACATCTTCTACGCTGGCGGTGGCATTGATGACGCCTTTCGACGGCGACCGGCGTTTAAATTCGGCAATAATGCCGTTGCGGTCTTTGTCGAGCAGGGATTTGGCCAGTGAAAAGGTTTCCCGCCCAAAAGCCGGTGCCCGCTCCAGTTCCGCTATCGGCATAACCGATTTTCTTTCCGCCACTTCCTGCCGCTTACGGGCCACGATGGTATCAAGGATATTCATGTTATTGCAAAGTAAATCTTATTGTGATGCGATCAGTGTTTCGAGACTCCTGCATGCGCGACCCGATTCCAGGCTCTCTACTGCGGCATGGTATGCGTGGTCATAATCATTGTATTTGCCGGTGCCATACAACGCCATTGCGGCATTGGCCAATACCACGGCGTTCTGCGCCCAGGTGCCCTTCCCTTCCAGTATCCTGCGAAACAATTTGGCTGCCCCTTCAACGGTTTCACCGCCCAGCAGATCGGTAGCGAGTACCGACCGCTTACCGAGCTGTTCGGGTGTGTACATTTTTTCGCCGGCGCGCGAAATCACCTTGGTATCGTTGGTGAGGCTGATCTCATCATACCCGTCGATACCATGGATGATGCAGAAATCGCGCTGATCCTCCTGCAACAGGTAGGTATAGATCCGCGCCATTTCGAGATTGTATACACCCAGCAGCTGGAAATAGGGATTGGCGGGATTCACCATCGGCCCCAGCATGTTGAAGAAAGTACGCATACCCAGGTTCTTACGGATAGGCCCAACCGCTTTCAGGGCCGGATGGAATTGCGGTGCATGTAAAAAACAGATGTTCGCGGTCTCAAGCTCGCGCTGCAGGCGCGAGCCGTCGTTCTTGAACACATAACCCAGTTGCTCCATCACATTCGAAGCGCCGCTTACGGTAGAAGCACCGTAGTTGCCGTGTTTGGCCACTTTTTCGCCGGTGCCGGCTACCACAAAGCAGGCCAGCGTGGAAATATTAAAGGTGTTTTTGCCATCGCCGCCCGTACCCACAATATCGATCACCCGGGCGCCCTCGAGGTCAACGGGTACGCAAAGCTCCAGCAATGCGTCGCGGAAACCCTGCAATTCCTCCACCGTTACACTTCGCATAAGGAAGACCGTCATAAAAGCGGTGATCTCATGGTCGTTGTAAGCGCCGCGGCCGATCTGCAGCAGGGTTTCGCGGGCCAGGCCGCGCGGCAATGTTTTGTGTTCAAACAGGTATAAAAGTATCTTTTTCATGTTGTTCAGGCGGGGATTTGTAACCAGTTACGTATGATGGTTTCGCCCAGGGGGGTCAGCACACTTTCGGGATGGAACTGCACGCCCTGCACATCATAGGTGGTATGGCGCAGCGCCATGATTTGCCCTTCGGCATCGCGGGCGGTGATTTCGAGCACAGCAGGAAACCCTTCGTCACTGATAACCCAGGAATGATAGCGCCCCACTTCGAGGGTGGCAGGCATTGTACCGAAAACATCGTTGGGCGGTTTGATACGATCGGTCTTAACGGTGATGGGGGTAGACAATCCATGAAATACCTTATCGAGATTGACCAGCTTACCACCGAAAGCTTCACCGATGGCCTGGTGGCCGAGGCAAACGCCGAGTATCGACTTGGAGGGTGCAAATCTTTTGATCAGTGGCAGCAGCAGCCCGGCTTCACTGGGTATGCCGGGCCCGGGCGACAAAATAATTTTATCAAAGCGCTCCACTTCGCCGAGTGTCAATTGGTCATTGCGATGCACTTCCACCGGTGTACCGGTGATCTTCTCCACCATATGCACCAGGTTGTACGTAAAAGAGTCGTAGTTATCGAAAACAAGAATGTTCATATTACAGGGTTTGGGCGAGTTCGATGGCTTTGGTGAGCGCACCAAGTTTGTTATTTACTTCGGCCAGCTCCATCGCCGGCTGGCTGGCGGCTACCACGCCGGCGCCGGCCTGGTAAGTCAGCACATTGTCTTTGCTAAGGAAAGTGCGGATCATGATCGCGTGGTTGCAGGAACCGTCGAACCCCACGAAACCGATGGCGCCGCCATAGAAGAACGGGCTGTTTTTTCATACGTGTCGATGAGCTGCATGGCCCTGATCTTCGGCGCCCCGCTCAGGGTACCGGCCGGAAAAGTTTTGGCAATCAACAGGAAGGGGTTGGTGCCGGGTTTCACCACGCCGCGCACTTCGCTTACCAGGTGGATAACATGGCTGAAATACTGCACCTGGCGGTAATGCGCCACTTCCACTGTATCGCACAGGCGGCTGAGGTCATTGCGGGCCAGGTCGACCAGCATCACATGCTCGGCATTTTCCTTGGCGTCGCTGAGCAGTTTTTCGGTTGCCTGCTGGTCGATGTCGTCATCGCCCGTGCGGCGGTAGGTGCCGGCGATGGGATGCACCACCGCTTTGCCTTTCTGGATGATCAGTTGTGATTCGGGCGATGAGCCCAGCAGGCGATAATCGCCGTAATCGAAGTAGAACAGGTAAGGCGAAGGGTTAATCGACCGCAGCGCGCGGTACACATTGAATTCATCACCGGTGAACCCCTGTTGAAAACGGCGGCTCAGTACGATCTGGAATACATCGCCGCGCAGGCAACTGGCGATGCCCTTGCTTACCATCTCTTCGTATGCTTCGGGCAGCAGGTTGCTTTTTTCCGCTCCGTTTATTTTAAACGGATATACCGGCACATCCTTGCTTCGTATCAGCGACTCCACCACGGCAATGTCTGAGTCGATCCCGTTTATTTTATTCTCGCACAGATACAGCTCGTCTTTGAAATGGTTGATGGCAATAACGTACTGGTATAACCGGTAACGCATCAGGGGAATGCCGGCGTTTTCCTTGCTGCTGTTGAACTGCACGCTGTCGAAAAACTGGATCGCGTCATAGGTGGTATAACCGTAGAGGCCCTGCGCAAACCGCGCAGCCGGGTGTTTGGCCGGCGCTGCCTCGAAACGTTGCATAAAGTTCCACAATTGGTCGGGCACTTCTTCTTTCCGGGCGATGCCGTTTTCTCAGGCGGCAGGCCGGGCAGCTTGTATTCAATGCTTTGCAGGTCGCTGATCTCCATGCCGGCAATGGCATTGATGCCGATGAAAGAATAGCTGTTATCGGCCGCGTGGTGGTCGGAGCCCTCCAGCAATACGGTATCGCGGAACTTATCGCGCAGCCGCAGGTAGATGCTTACCGGCGTAAACACATCCGCCAGCATCTGTTTCACTTCCGTTTCAATCCTGATCTTTTTCAAAATAATTCCATTTAAAAAATCAAAAAGCCCCGATGAAATTCACCGGGGCCTGCATATGGTTAAACAACATAGCGTAGCATTACAGCACCCCGTAGAGTTTTGTATGCCACCACCACTGATTGTTGTTGATCTTTGCGTTCATGATGCACAAATTTGGGAAAGGGAGTTGAAAGCACAAAATTTTTTTTCTGTAGCCGGTCATCTTTTTTATAATACCCCCTTTGTAGAAGGCAGGTAATTGCTGATCGGATCACGTTTCACTGCCATGCGGATGGCTTTGGCAAATGCCTTGAAGATGGCTTCGATCTTATGGTGTTCGTTCTCCCCTTTGCATTCAATGTTGAGATTGCATTTGGCTGCATCGCTGAACGACTTGAAGAAATGAAAGAACATTTCCGTTGGCATTTCACCGATCTTCTCCCGCTGGAAAGAGGTATTCCATACCAGCCAGTTCCGGCC
>JASGFZ010000209.1:0-5803 GCA_047605345.1 Flavihumibacter sp.
GCCGCCTGTTCAACGGCTCTGAGTTTTCGCGGTTAACCATGGCAAAATAACTGGTTGGCACCATAGAAAAAGACCGCTTATGAAAACATGATTTGGAAAATCCTGCACGAATAGGCCTGATAAACCTTTTATCGTAGTTTAGACCAAACCATCTTTCATGCGCTTAACAGCCCTCACCGCTTTAGCTGTTCTTCTGCTCAGTTTTTCCACCATCAGAAAAACAACCTGGGTAGCTATTGGCGACTCCATCACTTACCTGAACGAGCACCCCAATGAAACCGGCAACCGCGTTAAAAAGGGTTATATGACAAGGGTGGCCGAAAAGCTCCCGTTTTTCACCTATTTCAACCAGGGGCACAATGGCTGGACCTCCGGCGGTATTGCCGAAAAATTCGATGAGCTGAACATGGAGACCGGCGATGTGTACAGCATCTTTCTTGGAACAAACGACTGGTGGCAGGGGCGGCCCATCGGCACATTGGAAGACTACCGCAATAACCGCGACAACAAAACCATCAACAGCTCGTTCGGCATCATTATCGACAAGATCAGGCGCCTCAATCCGCAGGCGAAGATCATTCTTATTACCCCGATGCAACGAATGGACTTCGTTTCGCTGTTCAACTACACCAACAATGCCTGGGGTTCCTATAAAGAAAAAGACGGGCAAACGCTGGAGTCGGTTGCTGCAGCCATCAAAGCCATCGGCGATTATGAACATATCCCGGTGATCGACCTTTACCATGAGCCTTCGTTCAGCATTGAGCATGCCGTAAAATTCAAACGACTTAAAAATCCGCAAACCGGGAAGTATAAAAAATATCGTTATCCCGCATCCAATGACATCCCTTTTAACCCCGCCACCGACGAGTATCCCTATCCCAAAAAAGCCGTCAGGATGACCTACGATGCATTGCATCCATCAGACAAAGGCAATGAGGTAATAGCAAATAAACTGGCTGCGCTGCTTGGTTCTTTGTTTTAGCCTAACTCTTCAACACAAGATCATCCAAAAATTCACTGGCGGGATTTGTGGCTGTTACGAGCAAATATTACCTTGCACGGGTGCATGCCACGTATAAAAGATGGCGCTCCGTTCTATAGGTTTCCTGCAAATCGGCGTGATCGGCAATTGACTCAATCCTTTCCTGTAAGGGAATCACATCATCGTCACAAGCCACGACTACAACCACTTTAAACTCCAAACCCTTGGCGTAGTGCATGGTGCTTACTGCCAGCGAACCACTGATCGCTTCTACTTTCTCATCGAGCACCACAAATGGGACTTTCAGTATATCCATAACCCCAAGTATCCGGGGCATCTCTGCATCAGAACGAACAAAGACGCCGATCTCATGCAAGGCTATTCCCTGTTTTTGCTTGTCGGCCAGCCAGGCTGCAACGGAAGTTATTTCATCATCTTCCTTATCAAAGCGATGAATAACCGGGTCAGGGCCGTTAAAAACAGAAACCGTATGGTTACGCTGTTCAGTATTGCCATCTGCATCCTGCAGCATTGGCTCCAGCAACCTGTCGGCCTGTTCGCGTATTTGATGAGAAGTCCTGTAGTTCACCTGCAAGGTTTTACTTCTTCCCCTTAATTCCACGCCGGCCGATTTCCAGGAAAACGGCAATTGAAATATTCGCTGGCCGGTATCTCCGGCAAAAAACAACCCTTCCGGCTGTGGTGATGTAAGCGCTGCCAGCCATTTTAACTGACTGATGGAAATATCCTGCGCCTCATCTACCACTACGTGCGAGAATGGCTTGTTGTGCAGAAGCTGCATTTTCTCCGCTAAGGCACTAAAGATGCCGGCTATTGTTTTTTTATTTTCGGCAGCCAGCCGTTGATTTACCTGTTCAAATATTTTCCAGAGCTGTAGTCGATGGTTTTCATTTAACCTGGTTTTTCTTCCCAGTCGCGGCGCGTCACGATAAGCGACCCAGTCATTTATCTGCCAGGCATCAACTATTTCCCACCATTCTGACAAAAGAAATGCTTCACTGAAATTAGCAGGTCCGACCTCCTGTAACAGGTCACTCATCAGTTTTCGCACCATCGTTTTGTCTGCCACCAGGGGTTTACCAAAATGAGCCGTATAAAGGCGGATGGCTATTGCCTGAATCGGGTATATTTCGATTCGCTCTGCCAACAGAGGCTCATGCGCAATCAGCCGGCGCAATTTGATCTTCAGGGCATTGGCCAGTATCGGCGAAAAAGTAGTCAGTAATACGCGGTTATCATCGTTCCTGCGGGCAAGATGAACCGCGCGGTGTAAGGCAACTATGGTTTTTCCCGTTCCGGCCGAGCCGCTGACTTTAGCGGGGCCATTGAATACTTTCTCCACCAGGGCCTGCTGCTCGGGGTGTAAAAAAATACTCCATTTATCCCAGGGGTAGTCGAGCGCACGCTCCAACTCGTCCTGGTTGCGTAGTACGCGGAATCGCCGTTTTGCGTCTGGATGATCGAACGGATCAGCCATAGCTGCCGCCTGTTCCCGCATAACCGGTTTGCCACCGGTGGCCAGTTCCAGCAATGCTTCGGCAGCTTCAGCGGGCAGGTGATCGGCCAGCAGCAGCAGGGTTTCTTCCGTGGCTGCCTGCACATCGGCCAGCCATTGTTCCGGCACACCGTAGCTTAACAATTCGTCGGCAGTCACTGCGTCAAACAAGGCTTTGGCCGGAACCTTTTTCGTTTCTTCAATATATACCGGTACGCGAATTTCCTGCACCGTTTCCCGAATTTCGATCAATTGTGCCGCACCGGTTTTAGGATGCACTTCCAGTTTCCGCCGCTCTGCCCAGGCGTAGGCTTTAGCATGGTGATCTACGTAACACAGCAACAGGCTATCGCCCGTCTTGTGCACAATAAGTCGAATATCCATATTGGCACTTACCGACCAGAAATTCCTGTCTTTTGCCTTGTCCAGCTTGTGGTACCGTAATCCGGGATTATCGGGGTTCATCTGCAGGTCAAAGGCGGTTGTTTTTACCGCTTTTTGCTCATCACCGGTAAGTCGCCCCAAACTGGCTGTGAAAGTATCTGCAATCCTGAATTCCATATTGTCTTACACTATACACTTTGCTGTAATTCTATCTCGGGCATTTCGTCATAGGTTCTGCCATTCAGCACCCGGCCGGCGGCCTTTTTGTTCCTGCCTCCCCATTGCTTAAAAAAGAAGGCAACCCCGTTCGTTTCGCACTGCTCCTGTATATCCAACACCCACTCGGGCCGCATGGGCCTGGGTTTATGACCGCTCTCGCCGCCCACAATAACCCAATCGATATTGGCCAGATCGAGCCCCGGCAGGGGGCCTATCAGGGGCTCAAGCGACAAAAATTTGACCCGGGCATTCGTTTGGCGCAGATAATCTATGCGCCCCCTCACCTTTTCATTCTCCACCGAAACGCCCATCCAGATATTATGTGTCCATTTCAATTCGCCGTGCAGTTCGAATAACCGGTCGGCTCTTTTGGTCAATACCTGAAAAACATGTTGCGGATTCTCATTCATCACCCTGAATACTTTCTGTATAAATGGCAGCGGCACTTCCCGGTGGAACAGATCGCTCATTGAGTTTACAAAAACCACCCGGGAGCCCTTCCAGGTATAAGGAATATCCAGTGCTTCGTCGTGGGTGCGCA
Source organism: Flavihumibacter sp. (assembly GCA_047605345.1). Taxonomy (GTDB): domain Bacteria; phylum Bacteroidota; class Bacteroidia; order Chitinophagales; family Chitinophagaceae; genus Flavihumibacter. The sequence goes on from JASGFZ010000209.1 coordinate 3,646, forward strand.
GCTCAAAATTATCTTTATACTTTTCAATACCCATTGCCTGCAATCTGCGGGACATTACCTCTGCATAGCAATATTTGCAGCCGGCTGAAATCTTGTCACAGCCAGTAGTCGGATTCCAGGTCATTTCCGTCCATTCGATACTTGATTGTGCCATCTTAATCCAGTTTATTGAATTTCTTAATAATATCGTTTGCAATCTTTACGGCACTCTGGTTATTGGAGGCCATAAAGAAGTGAAACAATACTGCATTAGATTTGTTTTTCAGCACATAGGGTTCAGACACAAATTTGAACAATTCGGCCAATCGCTCTTTGTACAGCAGCGCCGACTTTTCAACAGCCTTTTCTTCTTTCGAAGTGGACAGTTCTTCACCAAAAAGTGTATGGCTTACTTTCTCCTTATAAAAATAAGCAAGAATTTCCTCCTTTGTCATACCCAGGAAAGTTTCCAGCTTAGCCACCCAGGCATCTGAAATCTTTGAGTCTTTTTTCAGCAGCCTGTTTACGCCCATCCCCGTAGGCACCAATACCCACACATCTACCGATCGTTGTTGCAACGCTTCCAGCGAATGCCAGTTCAACTGCATGCCGCAGGGGTCTATAAAAGCGAGCACTTTGTAATTTTTACCCTTATCGCTCAACAAAAACCGGCTCATCGACAGGATTTTTTCGTTGCAGTCGGTGTTGGCAATATGTATTTTTTTATCGGGAAAAGCCTGTTGGGTATTATCTTTTAAACTATCTGCATTCGCTACGTCCTTTTCAACAAAATAGTATTCGTCGAATGATCTTGGCGCTGTAATGTCAAGAACACGTTTCGCTGCGCCCACGATGGTCTTTTGGTTTTCTTTGTTCGTGTTTTTTATAAATCCTGAACCCGCAAACCCGTCGAAATAAAGCAATTTCCAGTTGTTTTTCGCAGCATGAACATTCATGATCGCCAGATACGCCTTTGCGTATTCAACGATGATCTCGATTTTGTTCTCCGTCCAATTGCCGCCAAACTGGTTCATAACAGGTTTTTACCATCAGCTTATTTTAAACACCTTCATTACTTCATCACCCAGGTGGTTGATCACTTTCACGGCTATCCGGCCGGTTTGGGGTTGGGGGAAGGGCCGCGAAATATCACTGTTCAGGCCTTCCCACACATCGGCACTGATCTCTGCCTTCAGGCTGGTTTTAAGTGCATTGTACGGATCATTGGCGCCCAGGAAATAAGCATGCCGTACAAAAAAGCTTTCGTTGTTATAGTCGGTATCAATAAACCAGCAGGCAATGCCATCGGTGTTGTCGCTGCGCACTTCACCCGTGGAGGGATGGAATACATCTACGCCATTCACTTTGACCTGAACGGTGCCGGCCGTTGGGCGAAACCATTCAATATCAGGCTCACCGAATATCACGAACAGGTTGCCCTTGCCGGTGTTTTTCAGGTCGTCGGCCATGTGCAGGTCGGCATTCATGCGTGCCTTGAGCACGCATGGAAGCGAGTTTGGTAAAGTCGGTGGTATAAGCTTCGTAGCTGAAAGCGCAGGTGATCAGCACGTCGAAGCCTGATTCAGCCGCTTCTTTCGCTGCTTCCACAATATCGGCCCGGCGCAGCGTGCCAAATTCGGGACCGATAAAAATGGCGGCCCGTTTTTCTTTATCACCTTCCCGGTAACGGCCTTCTGCACATACCAGGTCACCCGGCCAGGGTTGCAGGCTGCTGAAACTGATCTTGTCTTCCTTATGCGCCTGTTGCACACCGGCGGTCGCCAGGTTATCAAGCACCATTTCTGCAAAGCTTTTCGTTTCTGTTACAGATAACTGCTTCGCCGGGTCGATGAGATTGTCGTTCTCGTCTACGCCCATCGTACGATGGGGTGAAAGGCTTTCGACGGTGAAAGGGCCCGCCACGCGGATTTTCTTTTTGTCTTCATAAGGCTTGTCGTAGAGATATTCGTATTCTGCTTTGGCGGCGATGCTGGCATCGATTTCTTTCTGACGACCGATGCGTGCTTCCCACCATTGGCGATGCAGGTCTATGGCGGCAGGGCTCCATTTGCTGCCTGCGTCACGCGGAATTTCCCACTCTTCCCAGGATTGCTTCAGTTCCTTGTTGAGGCCCTTGCGCAAAGGCTCCAGTGTTTCCTGCCATTTGCTCCAAATGATA
>JASGFZ010000210.1:0-5764 GCA_047605345.1 Flavihumibacter sp.
AGCCACGGCAGCCGGTGCCTTTTCACTGGTTGGCGGCGGCGACTCGGTGGCGGCGGTAAACCAGTTCGGTTTTTCCGATAAAGTCAGCTATGTTTCCACCGGCGGTGGCGCCATGCTGGAGTATTTCGAAGGAAAGGAATTGCCCGGTATCGCTGCGGTGAAAGCCTGAGTAATGAAATTTCTTAAAGGCCATCCAACCGGGTGGCCTTTTTTAATGTCTCATATTTTTCGGTTTGGTTACATATCATAGCTTAATTTTAAATATCAACTAAATCTTTTTGAGATGAATTCTAAAAACCTCCTTCTCATTGTTATCGTAGGTGCCATTCTTTTGCTGGGCGGTTGCGGCTGCACCGGTTACAACAAAATGGTGGGCCTTGACGAAACAGTGAATAATAAATGGTCGAACGTGCAAAGCGACTACCAGCGTCGTGCCGATCTGATTCCGAACCTCGTGAATACCGTGAAAGGCGCTGCCAACTTTGAACAGGAAACCCTCACCAAGGTGATGGAGGCAAGAGCAAAAGCCACTTCGGTAACCATCGATCCTTCCAATATCACCCCCGAGAAGCTGGCCGAATACCAGCAGGCACAGGCGGGCGTATCCGGCGCACTGGGCCGTTTGATGGCGGTGGTTGAAAACTATCCCGACCTCAAGGCCAACCAGAATTTCCGCGACCTGCAGGCGCAGCTGGAAGGAACCGAAAACAGGATCAAGGTGTCCCGTAACGACTTCAACGAAGCGGTACAAAGCTATAATACCTCTGTTCGCACCTTCCCCAATAACCTGTTCGCCAAAATGTTCGGCTTCCAGGTGAAAAATGGCTTTGCTGCCGATCCCGGCGCCGAAAAAGCACCGAACGTTCAATTTTAAACCTGGCTATGGCATTTCTCTCCATGGGGAAAAGGCAGCGGTTCCTGACGCACGACGAAGCGGCGAAAATCGTAGAAGCCATTCGGGTGGCTGAAAAAAGAACCAGCGGTGAGATCAGGGTCTTCATCGAAAGCCGGTGCAGGTATGTAAGCCCTGTTGACCGTGCTGCCGAAATCTTCTGGAACCTCCAGATGGATCATACCCAGCACCGCAACGGCATCCTGATCTATGTAGCCTCGCTCGACCACCAGGTGGCTATCTGGGGCGACGACGGCATTCACGGGAAAACCGGTGAAAGGTTCTGGACTGAAGAGGTTGCCAAGCTGCTGCATCACTTCCACGGAAACGCCTATGCCGACGGCATAAAGCTGATCGTAGACGACCTGGGCAGCGTGCTGCAACAGCATTTTCCCTACGAAGAGAAAACCGATAAAAACGAACTGCCGGATGATATTGTTTTTGGGCAATAAGCACTGGAGGGGATAACCATGAAACACGTACGCCTGTTACTGTCTTGGCTGCTGCTGGCTGCCGGCGCATTCGCCCAGGTATTGCCCAAGCCTTCGCCGGCCCGCCTGGTGAACGACGCCGCGCACCTGCTCACACCCGACCAGGTGGCCGCGCTCGAAAGCAAGCTGGTTGCATACGACGACAGTACCTCCAACCAGGTGGTCATTGTAACGGTGACCACGCTGGGTGATAGGGAGCCCAACGAATATGCCACGCAGTTAGGCCGTTCCTGGGGCGTAGGCGGCCGTGAATTCAATAACGGTGTTGTTATCCTGGTATCAGTTCCTGCTGAAGGCAGCGGTGAAAAGCGGCAGGTTTATATCACTGCCGGCTACGGACTGGAAGGCGCTTTGCCCGATATTATCCTGAAAGGAATCGTTGACCGTGAAATGATCCCGAACCTCAAATCGGGCAATTATTACCGGGCTTTCGACGAAGCAACCACTGCCATCATACAGGCTGCCGCAGGTGAATACAAAGCGCCTGAAGGCTATAACCGGCGTAACCAGGAATCGCCCATACCCGTGGGACTGATCATCCTGATCGTCATCATTATCATCATCGTTTTCAGCAGGAGAGGCGGTGGCGGCGGCGGCATGATGAGCCGCCGTGGCTATCGCGGATGGAATTCGGGTCCGCCGGTTATCATTCCCGGTGGATGGGGCCGTGGCGATGGTGGTGGCTGGTCATCAGGCGGAGGCGGTGGCGGCGGATTTGGTGGCTTCGGCGGCGGTAGTTTTGGCGGTGGCGGCGCCGGGGGAAGCTGGTGATGGTTTGGGGTTTATAGTTTTTGGTTTATGGTTAGTTGGAGGTTGGAGGTTGCTGCCGCGGGCGCGCAGTGTTTTGTATTTGCCGGCGGGATTGGGTGCTGGTTTTTGTTTCACGCCAGGAACGCAAAGGAGCAATGACGCGATGGGCAAAGTCAAAAGTCAAAAATCAAAAGTCAAAAAAGGTTCCCGGAGGTGAAGCGCCGGTTAGGATCAGTTTCAAACCGGGTAAATAAGAAGGGGCTTCAGTTGAAGCAGGAAATAACTGAAAAAGCGCGGGGTATTTTACGCTGTTTCCCACAAAGATCACGGAGGAACGGAGAAATGCTTTCGAAGTAAACATACTTCGCCGATAGCAGCGTGCTGCTATTCCGGGAACAAATCGCTCCGGTCTACATCTCTCTGTTCCGCTGCGCGCGCTGTGCGAAACCCGGTTATCGCCGGGAACAGGTAACTGTCAACATACTGCATGTAGTGGTATAACAAACCGCTAACGGGCAAATGCAAACCTGATTTGTTGAAGATGCTTGCTATCGGCTGCTGTACTGCAGCCATTCCTTACACCTGATAACACCTGCACAATGAACCACCATTTTAACTTTTGATTTTTAACTTTTGACTTCCCCCATAGCTTTGCTCCTTTCCGTTCCTCTGTTTATCTCTGTGCGAAACAGCCCCAGGCCACTCACCCCTTACGCAGCAGGATCTTCGCAGCCTCAAAATCATGGGCGGCCTCGATGATCTCTACCAGCTGCGGCCAATGGCTCACCGGCTCATAGGCAGCGTTATAGGTTTTTGTTACGGTAAGTAAAATACTGTTGCCTTCCTGCTTTGCATCCACCTGGAAAGCACCGGCGGCATTCACTTTCTGAACAGGCAGCTTGTCAACGCCCTCGGCCTTGTATCCCTGCGGCACCTCAAAGCGGATCGTGTACTGGAAGCTGCGGGCGCACGACATGTAGATATCCACCTTTCTTTCTTTCTGATCGGGCTTTAAGCTGGTTTGCGTACCGATCAGCTTGCCGATATCCACAATATAATTGGCGCCTCCTTTTTTAACCCAGCCTTCCATCTGGAACCGGGTGCTGTACACCAGGTCGGGGCGGGTATGGCGCAGCCCCATATTGTCAACGCGGTACAGGCTCAGCTCTTTTGGCTTTTCGCCGTATTCCGTTTCAATTTCGTTCATGAACTGGTCTTTCCATGCTGTACGGGCTTTGGCAAAAGCCACCTTGTATTCGTCGGCAAGCGACCGGTTCCTGCGGCTGTCTGCAAAAGTTTCCATAAACGATTCCTTTATGCTCAGGGCTTTCCGCTCTTCTTCATAATAATCCTCAAATAAAAGCAGTGCCCGTTGCGCGCCATAGCGCAGCTCGCCGGTAAGGGTGCTCTGCCGGTCGATATTGAGCTTTTCCATGTCGCTGTCGATGGCGGCTTCGATGTGCTCCCGCTGCATGTTGCTCCCGGCTTTTGTGGTCGCTATCTTTTCGGGCAATTCATCGTTCAGCTTCATAACGGCCTTGCCCGAACCGTGGGTGGTGAGGGCCTGGTTGTCCTGCCCCTCGTATTCTGCCGGAACAAAATTGGCATTGGTGAATACACCCTCTGCACACATATATACCGGCTGGTTACCGAGCGTTTTAATGATATATTCAAAGTCATCTACCAGCAATACCTGTTTGGTGTCGGGGCCATACCGCGAAGTGGCCAGTATGATCTTGTTTTCGATATGCAGGTTGTTCAATACCAGGCTCAGCAGTTCCAGGAATTTTTTCTTGTTCGGCGTTTGGTAATTGCGCTCTATGCCCACATTGATCTGGCTGTTGGCCGTAACCCGGTAGAAAGCGATATAACGGAAGGCATAATAGGCGTAATAAGGCAGGCTGTCTTTCGGCAGGTCGTCGTTTTTCCGGGCGCGCCTGATCATCGATTTGATTTCGTCGGTCAGCGCATCTGCCATCAGGCCCAGTGAAGAGCCGTAAAAGTCTTCTTTCATATCCACCTTCACATCTTCAATGATCTGCTGGTAGGGCTGGTTCCTGTACACTTCACCCTCTTTCCGCCTGATCTTCCGGGGACCGCCAACGCGGATGTTCAAACGAAGTATGGGCAGCTGGCGGGCGGCAGACATCCACAGCCCGACCGGCGCCTTGGCGATGTTTTTGTATTCGGCATCCAGGATATTGTCATCGTCGGCATCTTTCTTTACACTGAACTCGGGCGCACCGTTCATGGCACGGTATTCAACGGCGCAGGTGGGGCCGGCTTCGCAATGCACCGAATAGTGAAGAACCGGTTTATCGTCGCCGAAAATAAAAAGATAAGGTTCGGTTTTGTACCCTGCAATGGCTTCCTCTTCCTGCTGGCAAAAGAAATAATCGATGATGTCGCCCACTTCCAGCCCCGGTATGGCTACTTTGCTTCGCTGCTCGCTGTTTTCATCTTTCGTCAGCACCTCTTCATCAACATTTACCTCCTTTATGCTGCCGTCTGGTTTGATGATCCTGACGCCCAGGAAAACCAGCCGCCCTTTTAATTTGGGCGAAAAGAACTTGGCCAGCTTTTTGGATTTCTGGTAGCTGAATTCGGAAAACTCTTCGAGCGTGGCCTTGTCGTTGATCTTGACCATTTCCCGGAAAGTATTCGTAAAATAGATCTCCTTGTATTTGGCCGCGCTGAGCCCGCGAAACTTGAATTTGTTTTTGCTGATGGCTTTTATCTCATGGTGCCGGGCCATCACCACTGCCGGTTCCGTAGCATAGGCAGCGGGTATTTCCCGGTTATTGAAAGCCGGGATATTCCAGCTCCATACTTCTTTGCGCACCTCTTCCGCCAGTTTTTTGGTGTCGGCATCTTCCTGCGAAAAAACAAGGGTGGAATGAAGAACCGACAGGCTGAACAACATAACAATGCCAGGATATTTCATTGCGACTGGTTAAGGTGGGTGTAGGTGGTTATTTTTTGACCAGGGTAACCTGCTCGTTGTAGCATTTTTTCAATTGTTCGATGCTTTTGTTCCATTTTTCGAAAGCATTTTTTTTCAGGCGGGTTTCTTTGATGCTGATCTCTTTCCGGTAGATCAGCTTTGCGCCTTCCTGTTTGTACGATACCCTGAACAAATAAGCGGGGTCTTCAACACTTAATCCGTCGGGTAAGCTGGCTATTTTGTAATCGGCGGGAATGGTCAGCTCTGTTTCATACACGAGGTGCTGCTTATACGGAAACAGCCAGTCGGCTTTTCGTTTGCCGGTATCGATGGCCGCATTGCCGAGGTCTTTGCGTAAATCCAGGTCTACATACAAATCGTTGCCGAACCCGGCCACGGCATCTTTGTGCGCCACCTGGTAGCTGATATCGAGGGGCGTGTTTCTGTCGGTGAGGTCGGATGTCTGGAGTTCGGTAATGCCGTATTTGTTGTTGCGCTCCGAGAGGTACGACTGGAGGGCTACGCTGAGTTTGTCTTTCTTCAAACGGTGGATATGCTCCAGCAGCCACTCTTTGCTTTCGCCGTTCAGCGTATGCGTTGCCTTGCCCACCAGGTCGGTGCCGTTGATCTGGAAGGTTCTTTTTTAATAATCGGTATTTTGATTGGGAAAACGAATATGAACACGGT
>JASGFZ010000211.1:0-5741 GCA_047605345.1 Flavihumibacter sp.
GGCAGGAAATGCATGTGATTGGTAAACGGGTGATCGGCCGCAAAGACCTTATGTTGGAAAGTTATGTGCCGGGCTCGCTGCGCCTGGAAGAGCAGCCTTTGCCTGCCGGCTGGAAGGGTTTGCAGAAGCTGCAGGTGATGATCGATAAAATTTACTGCCTTCGTAACGGCGTGTTGTATATATATTCGAATAAGGTAGCTGAGAAAGAATGAAAGAGATTTTACAATATGTGGTATTGGACAATACGGTGATGGCCTGGCTGGTTTGTGCCGCGGTGATTGCAGTGGTTTTTGGTTTGAAAAAATACATCAGCCGGGTGGTGTCGCGGTTATTGTTCAAACTGATCAAGCACCGTTCGTGGAAGATAGACCAGAAGGCCTTTGTGGAGCTGCTGCTCCAGCCCATGCAGTTTTTTCTCATCATCACCATCACTTTGCTGGCCCTCGATAAGCTGACGTTTCCGAAAATACTTGATTTTGAAGTGTACCATGTGAGTATCCGCCAGATCATCGACAGCATCGGCAAAGCGATTTTTGTAATTGTATTTATCCGGCTGCTGCGGCGGATCATCGATTTTATTGCGATGCTGCTGGAGCAGCGGGCCAATCTTACGGCCGATGTAAGCGATAACCAGATGGTCGTTTTCTTTAAAGACTTTTTTAAAGCGATGCTGGTGGTGGTGGGTATCCTGCTGGTGATCCGGTTTTCTTTCAATAAAGACATCACCACCTACCTGGCCGGTTTGAGTATCGTTGCCGGTGCGCTGGCGCTCGCTGCCCGCGAAAGCCTGGAGAACCTGATCGCGTCGTTCATCATTTTTTTCGACAAGCCTTTCCAGGTAGGCGACCTCGTTAAAGTGCAAAGCATCACCGGTACGGTAGAACGCATCGGGTTACGCAGCACCCGCATCCGTACCGAGCAGAAAACCTATGTAACGGTGCCCAATAAGCAGATGGTGGATTCTATTATGGACAACCTGTCGTTACGATCCATGCGGCGCGCCGACCTGAAGCTGGAGCTGTCGCTGCAAACACCACCCGACGGCATTGATAAAGCCATTGCGGGTATCAAAGCGATTTTGTCGGAACCCGCGATAACCAGTTATGCGGCGTTCTTAAGCGATATCGGTTCTGCCGCCTTCGTGGTGAATGTTGAATATTATACAGCTACCATTCCGGTTGCCGATTTCAACCTGGTGAAACAGAAGGTAAACCTGGCAATTTTGCGATTGCTCGATGATATGCATATTGACCTGGCAGGGGAAACCAAAGAAGTGCTGGTGCGGCAACAGCCTATAAATTCTGCTTCAGCTCCAGCAGAAAAGCCTTAAAGGCATCGAGCGAGCGGATCACGGCAAAATGATTTTCCGTTTTTTTCTTTTGTGATTTCAGGTGTTCTTTGGCGCCTTCGAGCGTGAACTTGCGCACGCGGATGAGGTGGTAGATGAGATGCAGGGTTTTAACATCCAGCGGGCGGAAATACCGGTCGCCTTTTTTGTTTTTCTTCGGCTGCAGGAGCTGTTCAAATTCGTTGCTCCAGGTACGGATCAGGGTGGGGTTCATGCGAAACATATTGGCCACATCACCGATGCTGTAATACTGTTTGCTGAACAGGATTTCGTCGGCCGGGATCTCGATCAGGTCGGCTTCGGCCGCAATTTCCTTTAATGATTTCCGTCCCCGTTTCGGCTGCGCTTCTGATTTCCAGACTTTCTCTTTTTCCTTCCTGCCCGGCTTTTTGCGGATGGTAATCGTGCCGGGTTCGTCGGCCTGCCGGCTGATACGCGCCGTTTTTGTTTTGCCGGAAGACGGCGTTTTTGTTTTTTCGGAAGAAGCCCGGCCGCCCGCAACCGGCGCCTCCTCATTATAGGAAGCCGATGGCTCGGTATGGGCTTCAGGAATCTCCGCTGCCGGCTCTTCTGCCTTCACGCCAGCATAGTCCGCAGCGTCTTCCATAACGCCTTCGTCATCAGACCCGGAGGTCAAAGCTGCCGGCCCAGGCATCACCCCTTCCCGCGCAGCCTCTTCCGCCGAACCTTCTGCCGGTTCCGCATCCGGCGCTGCGCCGAAATCCATGGTTATTTGTTGAAAGGGCTTTTTCACGCTACAAAATAAAAAAAAGTTTGGGGTTTGAAGTTTGAGGTTTGAGGTGCTGCCGCAAATCGCGCATTCCTGACAAAAGGAAACCTGCAATATGGGTAAGTGCCCCTTTATTTTGTTTGTTCAAGCCGCGGCAGCACCTCAAACCTCAAACTTCAAACCTCAAACTAATCAAAGCTTTGGTTGCTCGCGGCTGCCATTTTTAACAGCCGGTCGTATTGCTCGGGACTAAGATCGTTAAAGAAGAAATAGGCCGGATCGGTGCGTTTCGCATTCTTGTGCACTTCATAATGCAGGTGCGGGCCGGTCGATTTGCCTGTACTGCCTACATAACCGATGATTTCGCCGCGTTTAACGCGTTGGCCTACGGTTGCTTTCACTTTAAACATATGGCCATACAGGGTTTCGTAACCATAGCCGTGGTTGATCACTACGTGGTTGCCGTAACCGTTGCCCGTATTGCCGGCCAGCTTTATGGTGCCGTTGGCGGTGGCATAGATGGGCGTACCCTGCGGCGCCGCAAAATCAAGCCCCTGGTGCATCTTCACGGTTTTGTAAACCGGGTCGATCCGGTAACCGAAACCCGAGGCGATGCGGTTCAGGTCTTTGTTGCTCACCGGCTGAATGGCGGGGGTGCAGGCCAGCAGCACTTCCTTGTCTTTGATGAAGCCCTCAATATCGTCGTAAGATTTGTTCTGGAAAGCCAGTTGTTTTGACAGTATATTGACGGTTTTGACGATGTCGGCATAAAGATCGCCCGCCCCCATGGCCTGGACCAGCTGGATCTCTTTCATCTTTTCCATTTCTTTTACCCGGGCACTGTCGGGTATGGGGCTGGCTTCAAAAATGGAGCGGTAAATGTCGTTGTCGCGTTTTTCCAGTACAGCCATCTGCCTGCGCAGCTTGGTGACCTCGCCGGCAATGACCTCGTAGTTGTCGGTCGCTTTTTCATACTGCATACGCAGCATTTTTTCTTTGGGCGAATCCAGGTACTGGAACGCGATCGACACAATGATCAGGGCCGTAACCAAAGAGGCTGCTGCAAATCCGAGCGCCCGCAGCAGCTTGACCCGCAAGGGGGTCTCCAGCTTTTCGTAGCGGAGCGTATTGGGATTGTAGTAGTATTTGATTTTTTTCATATATAGCTACCCGGACTCATTTCCTTAGCTTTGCTGGCCTTCCCTGGCAACTTCAAATATAGGGGGAGAAGGCCCAACAACACCAAGAATCATTCCGAATTTATGCGCCTGAGTGCTGATATAAGACAGACGTTCTTAGATTTTTTCGCCGGTAAGCAACATGTTATCGTGCCCTCTGCACCTATTGCAGTGAAGAACGACCCGACCCTTTTGTTTACCAACGCCGGCATGAACCAGTTCAAAGACTATTTTCTCGGGAACCAGCAGGCGCCCTATAAACGCGCGGCCGACACCCAAAAGTGTTTACGGGTGAGCGGAAAACACAACGACCTGGAAGAAGTGGGGGTAGACACCTACCACCACACCATGTTCGAGATGCTGGGTAACTGGAGCTTCGGCGATTATTTCAAGAAAGAAGCCATCGCCTGGAGCTGGGAACTGCTTACCGAAGTGTACGGCATCGATAAAGACCGGTTATACGTGACCGTTTTCCAGGGCGACGACAGTGAGAACCTGCCCCGGGATACCGAAGCCGAAGCGGAATGGGAAAAATGGATTGCACCCGACCGGATCCTGCCGGGTAATAAAAAAGACAATTTCTGGGAGATGGGCGATACCGGCCCCTGTGGTCCCTGCTCTGAAATACATGTGGATTGCAGGCCCGACAGCGAGCGGGCGGCGGTAGATGGTAAGACCCTGGTCAACAATGACCATCCCCAGGTGATCGAGATATGGAACAATGTATTCATGCAGTTCAACCGGCAGAAAGACAAATCGCTGGTGCCGCTTCCCGCGAAGCATGTGGATACAGGCATGGGTTTCGAAAGGCTGGTGCGGGTGCTGCAGGGAAAAACCTCGAATTACGACACCGATATATTTACCGGCACCATTGCCGCTACCGAAAAGATCACCGGCCGGCAATATGGTTTCGGCAATGGCAAGCCCGATGTGGCTTTCCGGGTACTGGCCGATCATATCCGGGCAATTGGTTTTACCATTGCCGACGGGCAGCTGCCTTCCAATAAAGACGCCGGTTATGTGATCAGGCGTATCCTTCGGCGGGCGGTGCGTTATTATTATTCTTACCTCGATTACAAACAAGCCTTGTTGTACCAGCTGATGCCGGTACTGGCCGAACAGTTCAGAACGGTATTCCCCGAATTGTTCAACCAGCTGGAATTTGTAAGCAAGGTAGTGCGGGAAGAAGAAGAGGCGTTTTTGCGTACGCTTGAAAAAGGCTTGCGGAAAATGGATGACGTGATTGCCCTTGCCCGGAAAGAAAACGCCCTTATCAAAGGCGCTGCGGCTTTTGAATTGTACGATACTTTCGGTTTCCCGGTAGATCTTACCACACTAATTGCAGCCGAGAACCAGGTTCGGGTTGATGAGGAAGGTTTTAAAAAAGAGCTGCAGTTGCAGAAAGACCGGAGCCGCACTGCCACGGCGGTTGATACCGAAGACTGGGTGGTGTTCGACAGCAGGAGCCTCACCGGGTTTGTGGGATATGACGTGCTGGAGGTGGTTACCAAAGTGGTGAAATACCGGAAAATAAAGGCGAAGGGCAAGGAATCGTTTCAGCTGGTGCTGGCGGCTACGCCTTTTTACGCCGAAAGCGGCGGCCAGGTAGGCGATACGGGCCGGCTCAGCTTTGAAGGAGAGCTGGTGGAGGTGGTCGATACCAAAAAAGAAAACGACCTGGTGGTTCATTTTGTGAATAAGCTGCCCGTGAACATCACGGCGCCGCTAACGGCAACGGTTAACCGCGAAAAGCGGTTGCAAACCGAAGCGCATCATTCGGCTACGCATTTGCTGCATGCGGCTTTGCGCCAGGTGCTGGGCGCTCATGTAACACAGAAAGGGTCGCTGGTGAACAACGAGCAGTTACGGTTCGATTTTTCGCATTTCGCGAAGGTGAGTGAAGAGGAGCTGCGCCAGGTGGAAGCCCTTGTGAACAAAAAAATACGCGAAAATATTCCGGTGCTGATCCGCGAAATGCCGAAAGAGGAAGCCATTGCCTTGGGTGCGATGGCTTTGTTCGGCGAAAAATACCATGATATCGTGCGGGTGGTGACCATTGATCCTTCTTATAGTATAGAGCTTTGCGGCGGAACCCATGTAGCCAGCACCGGCGAGCTGGGCTATTTTAAGCTTACGCACGAAACTGCAGTGGCTGCCGGTGTGCGCCGGGTGGAAGCCCTGGCAGGTGCTGCTGCCGAAGAATGGCTGCAGACCCAGCTGCAGCAGTTGCAGGCGGTGAAAGAGGTATTGAAACAACCTGCAGATGTACAGAAATCGGTCGAGCAGGTTTTGGCGGAAAATACGCAACTGCGCCGGCAGGTGGAACATTTCGAGAACCGTGCGCTGGTTGGAATTCGCAATGAGCTGCTGCAAAAAGACGAGATCGTGAACGGGGTGAATTTCATTGGCGATATCGTAGAAGTGGGCAATGCCGATTCCCTGAAAAAGCTCTGTTTTGATCTTCGCAACAATAAAAACGACCATG
>JASGFZ010000212.1:0-5709 GCA_047605345.1 Flavihumibacter sp.
GTTCCTGGGTGGTTGCCACCGGCGGCAAATACGGTTATATCATTGTTGTTCCGGCCGACGGAAAGCTGTATGATCTTGACAACGAAGACAGCGGCGCCATCTGGCTGCGTGAACCCGGCAGCAGCCAAAACGGCATCGCCTGCAGCAGCTCACTTATTTGGCGCTGACACCGGCTTTTCGTTGTACCTTACCGGCACATATCTTCCACATATGAAAGAACTGGTTGATCAGCTCATGGCCGAAGGGCTTACCGAAGCACAGGCTTATAAAGCCATCGATGTCATCAAAAATTTCGCGAAAGCAAAATTCCCCCTCTTTGGCGGAGCCATCGATAAATTATTCGATAAATACGGTCCGAAGAACGCCGACGACGACTTTCTCGACTAAAACCTACCGGTTAACCATTAGAAAAGAATACCGTCATCCTGCGATTGTCTGTCTTTCATCGCTAAAATAATTTCACACAGTCGTTCATCGCCTTAAAGCAACTGTATCATTAAATTATTTGCCGGCCACCTGCTGTTGTTAACCTTCTGCACCAGCGCGCCCGCTGCGGGTTGTGCCGGTACCGGCCCGGTTAAATCAAAAACCATCAGGGCGGCAGAAGTGCTTAACAATATCCGCAACGAAGCCAACAACTATTACTTCATCACCGATCCCAACGGGTGGCCGCTGAAAATTGAAAACGGTGTGGTAAGCAGCCGCATCGGGCAAAAGATACAAATGATGCGCAAACCGGAGGCAGGCAGCAGGATTAAAGGCATAAAGCCGGCTGATATAACGGGCAACAAAAACGCCTATACACCGGCAGAGATCGGCGGCATGATCAAAACCTTAAAGCAAAACGGCAAACACAGGGAAGCCATCCAACGGTTTCAATCAGAAAAAACAGGCAGGCAGCAGGACGGTCAAACAAAAGGGGGTGTCTTCAACAGCAAGGCAGCCCTTTACAACAGCTTGTGGTCGATGGCCATTTTTATCAGCGCCGGCGCATTGTTAACGCCGAATTTCTGCATGAGGTTGCGCCGGTGTGTTTCTACGGTCAGCGGGCTTACAAACAGCTTGTCGGCAATCTGCTGGGTAGTTTCGCCGGCGGCGATCAGCTGCAGAATCTCTTTCTCGCGGCGCGTAAGGTGAGGTATATTTTTGAGAGACGACACGGCCAATACCCGTTGTACATCGGCGGCGAAATAAGAGCGGCCATAATAAACGTTTTCTATCGCGTCGTGCAGTTCATCGGCAGTTGCATTTTTGATCAGGTATCCCCTGGCGCCTTTCTGTACCATTTGCCTGATAACCGATGCATCGTTGTAGGTACTCATACCGATGATCTTCAACCGAGGATCGGCTGCTGCAAGCTTTTCGCAAAGTTCAATGCCATTTATATCGGGCAGGTTAATATCCATCAGCACCACAGCGCCCGGATGTTGTAGCAGGTAGGTATAGGCATCCATGCCAAGGGTGAAACTGTTGGTTACAGTCAGTTCGTCGTAGCCCGACAACAAGGCTTTCAGTCCCTCGATCACCATAAGATGATCGTCTACAATAACCACTTCTATACGATTACTCATTCCTGGTAATAAATTCAATGTTTACAGTTGTGCCCACGCCCGGTTCAGACTGGATATCGAGCCGTCCGCCTAAAAAATTAACCCGGCTGCGAAGCGTACTTAGCCCCACACCGCCCGAAACGGCATTTGTATCGAACCCCCTGCCATCATCTTCGATCGTAATAGATACCAGGTCGTTCTGCTGCAGGCATTGCGCATGAATATGGCGGGCGTTGGCGTGTTTCACCGCGTTGGTGATCGCTTCCTGGAAAATACGAAATACCATGATCTGCACCGGCTGCGGCAGGTCGTCAGGCACATCATACGATTGAAAAGTAATGGCTACCGCATCTGATTCCATTCTTTTGCAAAAATCTTTAATGGCGGCGACCAAGCCATATTTCAGCAGTGCCTCGGGCATCATATTACGGGCGATATGCCGCAGGTCGTTGATAGAGCGATCCATTTCACCGGCAATGGCTTTCAGGGCGGCCAGGTTATGGCTGCCGGTCGCCTGTGTTTCTTCGCCGATTATTTTAGACATCTTCAATCGTATGGCCGATAACGAGCCGCCCAGCCCGTCGTGCAGGTCGATGGCGAGCCGCTTGCGCTCCTGCTCCTGCCCTTCAAGCATAGCGGCAAAATGACTGATCTGCTGTTCCTGTTTCATTTTTTCGATGCGTTGCTGCAGCAGTTCAGACTCCTGCACCGCAATTTTGTGTTTATTGCGGGCAATGATCTGGCGGGCAATATAGAAGCCGATCAGAAAAAGTACGGCTGCCGCAAGCAGGTACATCCACAACCTGTTTTTCTGTATCTGCAATTGCTGTTCCTGCGCCACCTGGTTCAGCCTGATGATCTGTGTTTCTTTTTCTTTCGCCGCATATTGCTGTTCCAGCTCCTGCACTTTCACCGAGGTATTCGCGGTCTGTATGCTGTCGTTGAAAACGATATAGGCCTTGTGCAGGGCCAGCGACGCGCCAGTGTTCCCCAGGCGTTCTTCCATCTCCATCATATGTTTCAGCTGCAGCAGTTTGTCGCTCGGTGTAAGAATGTCTTTGTAAGTATCATGCAACAAGCGGGAAACAGCCAGTGCTTCGCCATATTTCTCCTGCTTTTCTTTCACATAGTATTGCCTTGACAGCAGCATGGCTTTCAGGTTCCGGAGATTGTATTTGTCGGCCAGTTCAATCGCTTTTTCATAAAACCTGCCTGCGCGTTCCACATCGCTGTCGAAATATTCAGCGGCTATTCCCATGGTTTGCAGGTACATGGTTTCAGAAAGCGGATCGGGGTACTGCTGCAGGAGCGCGCGGGCCATTTCCAGCAAATGCAATACCGAATCGCGCATTTGCATACCGGCATCAATGTAGATCATCGATTCGGCAATTTTTACGTAATTGTCTTTGACCTCGGGTACCCAGGGCGCCTGCTGCAGCACAGCCCTTGATTGCTGGAAATAGTCGATCGCCTTCCGGTATTCTTTTATATTCTGGAGAATGAGGCCGATGGAATGGTAGTTTTTCCCGAGCCGCGCAGAGTCGTTCAGGCGCTGGTTAATGGGGATCACTTTCTCCAGCAATATCTTCAGTTGCCTGTCATTGTTCCCCCTGCGCTGGTAGATCAGCCCGTGGTTGGCCCAGGTGCGCGCCAGAATACCCTGCGCCATATCACTGCTGTCTTTCGCCAGTATGTTTTCGGCCGCCTGGTAATACTGTTCCGCCTTGTCCAGGTCAACCGTTTCGAGGTAAGCGCCGCCCAGCCGGTAGCTGGCAATGCCCTTGCCGCGTTCGTCTTTTTTTTCTTCCGCCAGTTGCAGGAGCTGCATGGCATAGTAAACCGCTTTTGCCGAATCCGTATAAGAATAGATATCCGAGATATTACCCAGCAGCTCAATTTTATCATCGTACGAACTGGTTATGTGCAGTCTTTTGATAAGACTGTCGGCCTGGCTGGCCGCGCTTTGGGTGCGGCCGGGCAGCGTCATTGGCAAACAACATAACAGGAGAAAGTATTTCAGCATGGAATCACCGAAAATAAGCGGTAAACGAAGCAACTGCAAAAAAAAAGCCGAATCAGGAATGATCCGGCTTACTATAGCAAGCAAACGAATAAACTAACCCAGAGAACCACTAAAAGTCACCTCCTAACGGATGTGCAGCGCTTCACGCGCAATCACGATCTTCTGTATTTCTGAAGTGCCTTCACCAATTGTACACAATTTACTATCGCGATAATATTTCTCTGCCGGGAAATCTTTGGTGTAACCATAACCCCCAAAGATCTGCAACGCATCGTTCGCTACTTTCACCGCCACTTCGCTGGCATAATATTTCGCCATTGCCGCTTCCATGGTCATGTTGAGCTTCCGGTTCTTGCGGTCGGCCGCCTGGTTCACCAGTAAGGTGGCGGCGGCGATTTCGGTGGCCATATCGGCCAGCTTGAACGATATGCCCTGGAAATTGGCAATCGGCTGATCGAACTGGTACCTTTCTTTCGAATATTTTCTGGCGGCGTCGTAAGCGCCTTCAGCAATACCGAGCGACAGGGCGGCAATGCTGATGCGACCCCCGTCGAGTATTTTCATCGCCTGTTTGAATCCTTCTCCCACATCACCCAGCCTGTTTTCATCGGGTATCCTGCAATCACTGAAGATCATTTCAGTGGTTTCACTGGCCCGCATCCCCAGCTTGTTTTCTTTCTTGCCGGCGGCAAATCCCGGCGTACCCCGCTCGACGATGAACGCAGTGGCATTGTTCTTCGCGCGGACCTCGCCCGTGCGGGCAATGACCACTGCAATATCGCCGGACTTCCCATGTGTGATCCAGCACTTGGTGCCGTTAAGTATCCAGTTGTTACCGTCCTTTTTTGCC
The DNA here is from genome assembly GCA_047605345.1 of Flavihumibacter sp. GTDB lineage: Bacteria > Bacteroidota > Bacteroidia > Chitinophagales > Chitinophagaceae > Flavihumibacter. The sequence goes on from JASGFZ010000212.1 coordinate 4,424, forward strand.
GTTGTTCGCATATTACCCGCATCGCTGCCGGTATTTGCTTCTGTAAGCCCCCAGGCGCCCAGGCATTCGCCCGAAGCCAGCCGGGGCAGGTATTGCTGCTTCTGCGCCTCGTTGCCGAAACTCAGAATATGACCGGTGCACAAACTGTTGTGTGCAGCAAGGCTCAACCCGACAGAGCCACAAACCCGGGCAATTTCCCTGATAATGGCCACGTACTCAAGGTAACCCAGCCCCGATCCGCCATATTGTTCAGGCACCAGCACCCCCATCAACCCCAATTCACCCATTTTTTTGAACACCTCGATGGGAAATACCTGCGCCTCATCCCATTCCATCACGTGCGGCGCAATATGCTGCCGCGCAAAGTCACGAGCTGTCAGGGCGATCTGTTCTGTTATTTCGTCGGTTCGGAAATCCATGCTATTGTATATGCAAGGTACATATTTTTACTAACAATTGTTCGTTAGTAAGTTATTTTTTTAATCACCTCGATAGTAATCTACGGATCTTCCTCCAGCTGGCAATAAGGCGCTATTTTTTCAAATACCAACGGCGTTACCAGGTGGATATCTTTTAATTCATCCACCTGCAAAAAGGGGCCGTGGGCAGTGCGATAGGCCACAATTATTTTGGCCAGCTTCCACCTGATATAGGGATGGGCCGCCAGGGTCGCTTCCGTTGCCTGGTTAAGGGGTATCCGTTTCCAGTGCAGCTGGTCCGTACGCAACAGGGGTTCGATCAGCCGGTAAGTGGAATCGCGCAGGCCAAATACCTCCAGCAGCTGGGTTGCCGCATAAAAACCACCCAGCTTTTCCCTGAACCGCACGATCCGGCCGGCGAGTACCGCCCCAATGCCCGGCAGGGCCTCCCAGTCTGTGCTGTCGGCCAGGTTGATTTGCACAGCCGGCTGTTGCCGCCGAGCCGGTTTCCTGTCGTTTGGAAAACCGGCCTGTTTAACCCTATCCGTCTCCGGCAACCGGACATAGGGCGCCAGGCGGTCGGCCATCTCCGGCGCCATACCGTATATTTTACGGATATCGGCTGGCTTCCTGAACCGTCCGCCCTTTTCAACGTAATGCCTGATCCGTTCCGCCAGGGGCGTATTGAGCCCCAGCCGCACCCACTCCTCGGCAGCAATTGTATTGGGATCGAAGAAAAACAGCGCCCCTTTTCCGGTTACCGCGAACCCTGCCTCTTTCCGGGCCTCCGCTACCCCACTCCGCTGCCCTGGTTCAGGTGGCAGCGCAGCGATCAGCTGGCGGAGCTGTGTGCTGTCTGCCGGTGGC
>JASGFZ010000213.1:0-5703 GCA_047605345.1 Flavihumibacter sp.
CCTATTCCTCTATCGAAGCCGATATGTTGGAAGCCCTTCCGTTATTACCTGAAGCAGAACCCATTCCTACTCGCCCTACGCTGCCTGCAGCCTATGCCTTTCTGGCGAGGTTTTACCTGGTGTTGGGTAACTATGAGAAGGTATATCGCTATTCAGACAGTTGCCTTTTGCTACGGCATGAGTTGATGGACTATAATGGGCTTACAAGTATCCCACAATTTAACAGGGAGGTGATCTTCCATTCATCGCTGCTCTATAGCGTTTTGAGTGCAGTAGGGACTATTCATCCCGAAATATTAGCCGCTTATCCAGAAAATGACCTTCGCAATACGGAGTTGTACATCTATCCGCTTAATGGGACCAAGGCTTTTTGGGGTAACTATACGGGGATTTACTTACGATTTGGAGGACTGGCAACCGACGAAGTGTATCTCATGCGTGCCGAAGCATTGACCCGCCTGGGCCGATGGCAGGCAGCGTTGGACGATCTTAACTTTCTGCTGGAACACCGGTTTCTAACCGGCACGTTTCAGCCGGTCACGGCAAACAATGCGGCAGAAGTACTCGACATGGTGATCCTGGAAAGGCGAAAAGAACTACTGTTCCGGGGGCTTCGGCAACTTGATCTCTGGCGACTGAACAAAGAAGGTAGGAATATTATCGTCCGCAGAAGTTTTGAGGGGGAACAGTTTGAATTGCTACCGAACAGCCCCTTGTACACGATGCCCATACCAGATCAGATCATTGATTTGCATCCCGGTATGGAACAGAATCCGAGGCAGTAAATAAGGTGGCCCGATGTTACGGGCCACCATTTTAAGAATCAGGGTTTTTTGATAATTGGGCTGGCGGTGCCGGCTGGTCCGCAAAGCCCGCCGGATAAAAGAACGTAGTCTGTGTAAGTACGTGAACAATTGACCTCTCCTGAGTTCGTGCAATCAGAGAAGTTGTCTGTGGGCGGTATACCTGATGAGTTTATCGTATTGCCTGAGGCATCAACTCTGAAAAAATAAGGCCCGCCCGGACTTTCGTTTTTCGGCGTGGTGAACGCGGCTGCAGCCAGTGCGATGGCTATCACCGCCAGTCCCATAAATGTCTGTTTCATAATAAAGCGGCATTTTATAATCTTAAAAACACCGGAAAAACTTTTGAGTATTAAATAAGTGTCGGCATCCCGCCCGAAAGCGGGATTTGGATGAACAATAATGCCTACTCTGTTACAGGTTTTCGGCTTACTCCCTGCTATTGCGCAACAGTGATCGGACCGGGTGGTAAGAACAATAACTCCATAGGGCAAGCAGAAACAAAAAGAGATTGAAGACCAGGTGCTGCGACCAGTTCATTGAGCGCAGCACTCCGCCGCAGCTACAGGGCAGGGAAGAAGCGGTCAGCAGCATATAGCCAATGTAAAAGCTGAACAGCCCCATCAGAATGGTTGTAAACAACAGGCCTTGCTTACGGGTTCGGGGAAATAGCAGGAGCCCGGCTACCAGCAACTCCACCGCCGGCAGGCCACGGGCAATAATACTGGAGAAGGGCGCCAGCAAGGGTGAATCTTCCAATACCCATTTGAACCGCGCATAGTCCATCCATTTGCTGCCTGCCGTATATACAAACAGGAAAATAAAAACAAAGACGACGGCTGTTTTCAACGTGTCGTGTTTCATAAGCCTGGTTTTATCTTTCATTCTCCACCACCTGCATATTGAAACCATCCCGGCTGTGTACATACGCATAACAGGTGATGGTTTCGGCGCCGAGCTTTTTCTTTTCCATATCGGCGGTAAATCCGAGTTTTATTCTTTCCTTTCCGAGCGCAGCCCCGCGCATGATCGCATGGTAAGCCGTTTGACGGTAGATGTTGAAAGCGCTGTTGTACGTGTAGTCGATACCGATAATGGCCGGTGTAAAGTGGTCTTTGCCGATATAGCTGAACAGAATCGCCACCGGGCCGTTCGACCACTCAGGGAGGTACAACTCCAGCTTGTCCCACGATGCATCGGCTGCCAGCGCATAAAAAAGATGCTCCGGAAGCGCAAACGTGTTCAGCTCCAGTCCGCGGTCTTTTACATTCAGGTACAGCTGGTACCATTCGGCCACCTGCTTTTTATCGGCGACCTGTTCATAATGCTTCCGGGTAAATTCCGCTTCATAACGCAGCACCGAGCTGCGCAATTGATTTCTTGCTTTCTTGGGCAGGAAATGAAGATAGCTCTCCGTATCGCTGAACCGAACCGGAACATCGTGCTTGTCGGGCATGCTGATGCGGAAGAAACCATTCTCCACCAGCAGGTCGTCCAGTTCGGGGTGAATAGCATGAAAGTCACGCAGCACAATATTTTCAGCCTGGTTTTGCTCCTGTAACTGGTACAGCATTTCGATGCATGTATGAAAGGCGTCTTTCCAGTCGGGGTGCCCGAAATTGATATACATATGTTCGCCTTCGGTTAACAGCGTACCGGCCGATAACACCCGGGTGGTCAGGTAATAGGGATTGGTTTCACGATCGGTTTCTATTTTCCTGGAAGCGCTGGCAGGCGATAACATATCGTCTTTCCACAGGGCGGTGCTGCAGCAACAGGCCACTACCGGGCTGCCCTCCCTGTCGTTGATGACGATATAGTCGAAATCCCAGCGGTCTTCGGGCCGGGTATTGTTTTTAAACGCGTTTTCCAGCGTTACCAGCGCGCCGTAGTCGAAAGCGCCCCTGCTTTCAAAAAGGCGGTTCCATACCCTTTCATCTATCGCTGTAATGCTTTTGTAGTGAAACCCCTTCACACGCGGCGCTTTACTGCCAACCGTTTGCGGAAGCGGCTGCCGGCTTTGGGGCGCAACCGGCGCTTCGGGCAGCGGCCGGTTAAATGCTTTGTAGATTTCTTCGAGCCCTGTTGCTTCTTCCCGGAGGGCCTGGCGGAATTCTTCGGCAAGAACGGCGATCATTTCTTCTATCTGCTGAAAGCTGTGCAGGCGGGTTACGGTAAAGCGGATGCCGGTATTTTTCATCGGCACGGTGGGGAAGATGGCCAGGTTCAGGTAATAGCCCGCCCGCAGCATTCTTTCGATCATATTATAACCCAGACGGGGCAGGGAAACACCCACAAAGAAAATAGAAGCCTCCGGCTCAGAGAAAACAGGCAGGTTGTATTTGCGCAGCATATCGCGCGTAAACTGGGTGCGCGCCCGCAGGGCTGTTTGCATTTCGTGGATTTCCGGGCTCAGGTGCAGCTGTGCGGCTACCAGGGCCGCACCGAGACAGGAAGGCTGCATCGGGCCGGAGCTAAGTAGCGGTCCGCCACAGGTTCTGATCTTCCGGGCTGCTTCTTTATCCGGAAAAACCAATACCCCTCCGCCCGATGCGAAAGCCTTATTCAGTGAAGTCGCCATGGCCATCTTGGGATGGATCCGGCGGCCGTTCAATACAAATCCGCGCCCGTTCTCACCATATATGCTCATGCCGTGTGCGTCGTCGGCATAAAAATGCAGCTGCGGGTAGCGGTCCAGCAACCGGATGATGTCATCTACGGGGCAGGCATCGCCGTACATGGAGTAGATGCCATCGACCATATACCAGATGTGCCGGTATTTGTTCCGCAAGATCATCACCCGCTCTTCCAGTATGTCGAGCCGGTTATGGCGGATCAGTTCCGTATGCACGCCCCGCGCTTTCAGCAGCTGCACCGATGTTTGCACGCAATTGTGCAGCTGGTGGTCCATGATCACCGCATCTTCATCTTTCACCATGATCGGCACGTTGGCGATATGACCGAGGGTAGTGGTGGGCGTTACAATACAGTGGGCCTCGAATATCCTGTTCATCATGTCCTCCAGCTGCCTGTACATGCCGATCGATACATAAGCCCTCGATTCCGCGAACTGCGTTCCGTAACGATCTATCGCCTCTTTCGCTGCTACCCGCATCCTGCTGTCGAACTCAAGCCCCAGGTAGCTGCAGGAGCCGAAATTGGTCACCAGCCGGGTGTTTAACCGTATCCGGGTGGTTTCCAGGTATTCGTCGTCGGTATAGAGATGAAGAATCCCTTTGTTTACACCATGGGTCAATACCTGGTCAACCGTATTGGTAAATGAATGGTGCTTACTCATATGACAGGTTTCTTTTTCAAACTTGCGGAAAGAAAAGAGCAAAAAACCTGTAGTAAACCATGAAAAAAACTAAAGCGAACTAAGTAAATCACGTAGGTGAATACACCCTATTTTAACGAATGCAATACCTGATCCCTTTACAGTTTGTATTTTCGCATAGTTATTACTATGTGATGTCGATCCCCCATCCCGATATAGAATTCAACCTGGTAGAGGGCGTGATACACGCCACTTATCAGCAGGGTGCTGTTATCGATGAAGCGGCTGCCCGGAACATAGTGGATGCCCGTAAATGTTTTTTTGGCGACAACCATTACCCCGCTATTATTTTTATCGACGGTATAAAGAAGATCACAGCCGGCGCAAGACGCTACCTGTCTTCCGAAGAAGGCATCCACGGGCTGGTTGCCGTTGCCATGGTAAGCCGGTCAACCATGCAATATGTGCTGGGTAACTTCTGCTGCAGGTCAATGAAACACCTATTCCCGTCAGGATATTCGAACAGCCCGGCAAGGCAGACAAATGGGTACGACAATTTCTATAGGCCATGAAGAAAGAAATCCAGGAAATAAGCCAGCGGATAGCCGCTTATGGCCGGGGCCATTTCGATCGCCCCTTGCGGCTGTCGGGCGAGGATGAAGACTTTGACGCTATCAAGGCAGGCATCAATATGCTGGGTGAGGAGTTGCGTGAAATGATGATATCGCGCGATTATTCCAACAGTATTTTTCATGCGGTATCCGATATGGTTTTTCTGCTGAACGGCCGCGGCACCATTGTAGAGATCAACCAGTCGGTGTCGGAACAATTGCTGATCCCTGCTTCACAGCTTGTGGGCCGCTCCATCAATTACCTGTCGCAAAAAACAAACCGGTCCCTGCTGGCTGTTATCCGGCGGCAGCTGCTGCAACCGTATTCCCATACGGGTTTTGAATACCAGCTTTCAGGAAATGCAGCCCGGCCGTTGCCGGTGTTGATGAGTGTAAGGTATATGCGGCAGAATGGTGCCCGGTCGCCCAAACAGATACTGGTAGCCGCCCGGGATATGTCTACCAAGATCGAGGCGGAGAATGCGCTGCTGCGGGCCGTGATTGATACCCAGGAGAAGGAAAGAAGCCGGCTGGCGCGCGACCTGCACGACAGCCTGGTACAACAGTTGAGCGCGATCCGGTTTTACCTCGCCAGTACCCAGAAAGAAGCCGAAACCGCCAGGCGCAGTAAGCTGGTGGCAAGGTCAAAAAAAGCGCTCATCGAGGTTATGGACGAAATGCGGAATATTTGTTTTGACCTGATGCCGAAAACGCTCGATGAATTCGGTTTGTATGAAGCCGTCAGGGAAGCCTGCCGGTATAACCGGCTGCCGCCCGGTGTGCGGTGCCAGGTGGTTCCTGCGGGTGGCTGGCCCCGCCTGCCCGCGAAACTGGAAATCGATCTCTACCGTATTGTACAGGAATTCATCAGTAATGCCATCCGCCATGGCGAGGCAAAGAGGATCCGGTTTAAAATGGAGTGGACGGCAAAAGACATTTCGCTTCTGCTGCAGGATGATGGCAGGGGATTTGACCAGGCCGGCATTTCACCCGGTATGGGTCTGAGGAATAT
>JASGFZ010000214.1:0-5659 GCA_047605345.1 Flavihumibacter sp.
GCTGCAGTCGAGTCGCAGCACATCCGAGTAGGTGATCTTTTCACTTCCTGTACGCCACAGCATGTTTTCCTTGCAATAGTCTTCCACCAGCTTCACCTGCGCTTCCGACCGGTTGGTGCGCCGCATATAATCGAGGGTTTGCGCATCGACGGGGAAATAGGTAACCGTACACCCGAACTCGGGCGACATATTGGAAATGGTCGCACGGTCGGGTACCGACAAGTAGTCGAGCGCATCGCCGAATACTTCCACGAATTTGCCCACCACGCCGTATTTGCGCAATAGCTCGGTGATGGCGAGCACCAGGTCGGTCGCCGTGATGCCTTCATTGAGTTTGCCCCTGAGCTCGAGGCCGATCACCTGCGGACAGGTAAAATAAACCGGTTGCCCCAGCAGGGCCGCTTCCGCTTCAATACCACCCACGCCCCAGGCAATTACACCGATGCCGTTCACCATAGGCGTATGCGAATCGGTGCCTACCAGCGAGTCGGGAAAAATCCATCCGTCGCGTTCAATCACCGCCTTGGCGAGGTACTCCAGGTTCACCTGGTGGCAGATGCCCATACCCGGCGGCACCACCGTAAAATTATCGAAAGCCTGCTGCGCCCATTTGAGCAGCTGGTAGCGTTCCATGTTCCGCTCGTATTCATACGCCACATTCTTGGCAAAGGCATAGTCGGTACCGAAAAAATCCACCTGTACCGAATGGTCCACCACCAGGTCGACCGGGATCAGCGGATTGATCTTACTGCCGTTTTTCCCGCGGCGTACCACCTCGGCGCGAATCGAAGCCATATCTACCACGGCCGGCACGCCGGTAAAATCCTGCATCAGCACCCGGGCCGGTTTAAAAGGGATTTCCTTGTCGGTTCCTCCCGGCGCCCAATTGACCAGTGTATCGAGGTGTTCATCGGTAACAGCGAATCCGTCGTGGTTGCGCAGCACATTTTCCAGTAAAATCCGGATGGAAAACGGTAAAGCAGCAATATTTTTTCCTTCCTGTTGAAGCTTTGTCAGCGAAGCGATTTTACCCGTCATGACCCAGCATTTTTATTACTTGTAATTTACGATAAAGTACATTTGAACCGATGTCGCTTACCATTACTTCTTTAAACTCGGGCAGCAACGGCAATTGTTACTATATCGGCAACGATACCGATGCCGTGCTGGTCGATGTGGGCATATCGGCCCGGGGAACCCAACGCAGGATGCAAAGGCTGGGACTGGCGCCCGAAAAGCTGAAGGCGATTTTCGTTTCCCATGAGCATGGCGACCATATTACCGGCATCGTGGGATTGTCCCGGAAATTCCGGATACCGGTATATATCAGCGCCGGCACGCATGAGGCGGCAAAGCTCCCCATCGATGAAGGCTTTTGTTTCCATTTTGCACACAATGACTGCATCGAAGCAGGCAGCCTGCAAGTGCTGGCCTTTCAAAAACTGCACGATGCCGCCGATCCGTACAGTTTTACCATTACTGATGGACTGGTGAAAGTGGGTGTATTCACCGATATCGGCCGGGTTTGCAGCAACCTCATCAAGCATTTCAAAGATTGCCATGCAGCATTCCTGGAAGCAAATTACTGCGAGCAGTTACTGGAGAACGGTTCTTATCCATTTTATTTAAAAAAGCGGATCAGTGGCGGCAGGGGCCATCTCAGCAATACCCAGGCGCTCGACCTTTTTGTCAAACACCGCCATGCCCAGTTGTCACACCTGGTTTTATCACATCTCTCGAAAAACAACAATGATCCCGAGCTGGTCAGCCGCTTGTTTTCCGCACAGCGGAAATCAACCCTGATAACGATTGCTTCGCGCTACCACGAAATGCCGATACTAACGGTGAGGGCTAACCGCCAGATGGCTTTGTTCTGAGCCTATTCGCTGCGCAGGTTATTCACCGGGTTTGCGAAAGCAGCTTTCAACGAATGAAAACTGACCGTGAGCAGGCTGATCACGACAGCGCCCAGCCCGGCAAAAAGAAATATCCATCCCGAAATGGAAGCGCGGTATGCATATTTATCGAGCCAGCCCTGCAGGAAATACCAGGCGATCGGTATCGCTATTACGACAGAGATCAGCACCAGTTTGAGAAAATCGAAACTCATTGTTTGCCACAACTGGAAAACCGTGGCACCCAGCACTTTGCGGAGGCCGATCTCGCGCGTACGCTGCTCCGCCACGAATGAAGCAAGACCAAAAAGACCCAGGCAGGAAATAAAAACAGCGAGCACGGCAAAAAAACTGGCGAGGTTGCCGATCCTTTTTTCACTGCTGAACTTCTGCGCATATTCTTCATCGGTAAACTTGTAATTGAAGGGACTGGCCGGATCGTATTTCAGGAATACCGGCTCGATCTTATCGAGCGCCGCACGCATGGACATGCCGGCTTTCACACGCACGGTGATCACACTGGCCCATCCGTAGTCGAGAAAAAATATGGTCGGCTGAACGGGTTCATAGGGCGACTCCATCACCATGTCTTTTACCACACCCACCACCGGCCGCTCTTTTCCATTCCATCTAATTATTTGCCCCACGATCGCTTGCAGACCTACCAGCTTAACAGCCGCCTCGTTCAGGATCAGCGCTCCTGTATCGGTCGGAAAGGTCCTGGAGAAATCTCTTCCTTCTTTGATCTGCCACTGATGCACTTTTCCGAATTCATGTGTTACGGCGACGGTGCCGAACAGCGGAACGGCGTTGGGATCCTTGCCCTTCCACTCGAACCCGATCTGGTTCGACCAGACACCCGTCGACGGGCTGCTCGACTCCGACATATCTTCAACGGCACCTGTTTTCAGGAGGTCATCCCGCAGGCTATTGTATTTGCCCGCCAGGTCGGGCGTATTGATCATTACCGTAAACAAGCTTTCGCGCGAATAACCCACGGGCCGGTCGCGTGCAAACTGTATTTGCCTGAATACGATGATCACGCCGATGATCAGGGCAATGGACACCGTGAACTGCACCACCACCAGCACCTTTCTCGGCAAAGCCGCTAGCCGGCCGGCTTTGAAAGTGCCTTTCAATACTTTCACCGGCTGAAACCCGGAGAGATAAAAAGCAGGATAGCTGCCGGCTACAATCCCGGTGAACAGCGTTACCGCAACGGCCGACAACCAGAAAATGCCATTGCCCCAGGGCAGGTGCATCTCTTTATTGGAAATGGCATTGAAGAAAGGCAGCGACAGTAAAACAAATCCAATCGATAACAAAAAAGCAAACCAGCTCACCAGCACCGATTCGGCCAGGAACTGGTACACCAACTGGCGGCGGTGCGAACCGATGGCTTTGCGAACACCTACTTCACGCGCCCTTTTTTCCGACCGCGCCGTACTCAGGTTCATAAAATTGATGCAGGCCAGCAGCAAAACAAAAAGCCCGATGATGGCGAACAGCCATACAAAAGAAATTCTGCCGCCTACCTCTTTGCCGTTCCTGAATTCGCTGTACAAATGCCATTTATCCATCGGGTGAATGAGCAATTCTTCCTCACCTTCTTTCGCGTGTTTACGCGGCAGGTAGCGGATCTTTTTCGTAACGGCCGCCATATCGGTACCCGGCGCCATCTGCACAAAAAGCTGCCAGGAATGATTCATCCATTCATCTTCCGCATTTTTTACCCATGGCTCCGTAACTATATAGGCATCCCAGGGCAGAAATAATTTCGCATCGTAAAAGCTGCTGTTGCGGGGCAGGTCTTTGAATACGCCTCCCACTTTAAAATCGTCGACGCTATTGAAGCGGATGGTTTTCCCCAGGGCTTTTTCGTTGCCGAAAATGCTTTTCGCCAGCGATGCCGTCACCAGCACCGAGCGCGGATCAGACAAGGCATCCGCCTTTCCTTCTACCATCTGCAACGATAACATTTCCGGGAAGGCAGGCTGCACCCACATGCCGGATGCAGATAGTTTTTTATCGCCATAGGCGAGATTGTGCCCGAAATTCCACGAGGTGCGTGTTATATGGGTGAAATCCGACCCGTATTCTGTTTTCAGGGCCGTTGATACCGGCAGGGAAACGGCATTGCCCACCGAGGTTTCGCCGTTAAACGTCTGGATGCTTTTCACCTGGGCCAGGCGCTCATGCCGGTCGTGTACATGATCAAAGCTGAGCTCATCCCCTATCCACAAACCGATTAAAATGGTAACCGCCAGCCCTACCGCCAGCCCCAGGATGTTGATAGTACTGTACCCGATGCTCTTTTTCAGGTTGCGCAACCCGATCGTTAAATAGTTCCTGATCATGCCTGCCGTTTGTAGAATGAAATAACAGCACTGAAACGAACAAACGAGGCAAATAGTTACAGGCAGGCCAAGCCCTAAATGTACGGCTCTTTTCGTAGATAGGCGGTTGGTAAGCTCTCCACCCGTCGGGTGGCACCCGACGGGTGGAGGCCCTCTACGGTTTCGGCACGCCCACCACCTGCTTCCATCCCCAGGCCGGCGGCTCCACTCCTATCAGATGCCGCACAAAAAAGTCGCGCCGCTTGTGCTCTCCATAATCGCCGCCAAGCGAATGGCCCATGCCCGGCACATAGAGAAAATCGAATTCCTTATTCTTCTTCACCAGCGCATTGATCAGCTGCATGGTAGAAGAAGGATCCACATTATCATCCAGTTCGCCCAGTATCAGCAACAGCTTGCCCTGCAGGTTGCCTGCATGGGTAACATTTGAAGAAGCGGCATAGTGTTCTCCAATGGGATAACCCATCCACTGTTCATTCCACCACATCTTATCCATCCGGTTGTCGTGGCAACCCGACGAAGAAACCGCGACTTTATAAAATTCCGGGTGAAACAACAACGCTCCCATGGAGCTTTGTCCGCCGGCCGAATTACCGAAAATGCCCACCCGCTCAAGATACATCGCAGGATATTTCTGCGCGGCCGCTTTCATCCAGGCGATGCGATCGGGAAAGCCGGCGTCTTTCAGGTTCTGCCAGCACACATCGTGAAAAGCCTTCGAGCGGTTGGCTGTGCCCATACCGTCGCACTGCACTACTATAAAACCGAGCTCGGCCAGTTCGTGTAAGGATCCCCGTGAGTCGGTCACAAAGCTTTTGGGAACAAACGAGTCGTGCGGACCGGCATAGATATATTCGATAACAGGATATTTCTTTTTGGGATTGTAATTGGACGGGAAAACGATCATGCCCCAGATGGGCGTTTTTCCGTCGCGGCCGGGCGCGGTAAAAACAGCAGGCCATTTCCAGCCGGTGGCAAGCACCTTATCGATATTTGCTTTTTCAATGTTTTGTACCACTTTCCCCGTTTGTGCATCGCGTAAAACGGTTAACGGCGCCATATCGATACGCGAGTACTGGTCTACCAGCCACTTGTAATCGGGCGAAAACCAGCCGCGGTGATTGGCATTTTCGGAGGTCAGCGCAGTGAGACCGCTGCCATCAAAATGCACGCGGTAATACTGGATAAAATAAGGATCCATACCGGGTTCGCGGCCACTTCCCTCAAACCATATCTGCCTTGCTTTTTCATCTACATTCACTACGCGCCGCACCAGCCAGTTGCCGGAGGTGATCTGGTTTTTCACCTGCCCCTGGTCGTTGTACAGGTACAGGTGGTTCCAGCCGTCGCGTTCAGATGCCCAGATGATTTCCTTTCCCGATGCCAGGTCGTAACGATAGTATCGTC
>JASGFZ010000215.1:0-5652 GCA_047605345.1 Flavihumibacter sp.
CCGCTGGCAACCGACGGCCGACGAAAACAAATGGCCTTCGTTTGAGATATTCCCCGCCAATGCCTGGAATTACGGGTTGTATATCGATAAGTACGATGCGATGAAATCATTCAGCATCAGGCGCCATGCCTGGCCCAAAGACAATAATCCGTTTACGAACGTCAACGCGCCTGTCGAGCTGACGGTGAAAGGAAAGGCGATCCCCTCATGGACGCTTGACCAGTACAAGCTCTGCGGCGTATTGCCGCAAAGCCCCGTTACCACCAGCGAACCGGTTACAGAATTAACCCTGGTGCCGATGGGCGGCTCACGGTTACGTATATCCGCATTTCCTGTTGTAAACTGATGGTATGAGCAGAATGATACTGGTACTGGCGGCCGTGATGACGGTAGGTTGCTCGAAAGCGCAGCCGGGAAAAACCTTTACCAATCCATTGTTGCCGTCGGGCCCGGATCCTTACAGTTTTTATAAAGACGGTTTTTATTATTATACCAGCACATCGGGCGACCGGCTCGTGTTGTGGAAAACGAAGAACATCACCGATCTTAAAACAGCCGAAAAGAAAACCATTTATACGCCGCCTGCCGGTACCATGTGGTCGAAGCAACTATGGGCACCTGAGGTAATGTTCCTGCGTGGTAAATGGTACGCTTATTTTGCGGCCGACGACGGTGATAATAACCACCATCGGATGTATGTGGCAGAAAACGCAAGCGCTGATCCGATGAAAGGGGAGTGGGTGTTAAAAGGACAGCTCACCGATCCGTCCAACAAATGGGCCATCGACGGTGATGTTTTCGAATACAACGGAAAATTATACATGACCTGGTCGGGCTGGGAAGGCGATACGAACGGTCAGCAGGACATCTGCATTGCGGCGATGCGTGATCCCTATACCATCGAAGGCGACCGGGTGCGTATCTCCCATCCGCAATACGACTGGGAAACCCACGGCGACCTGGGGTCGAAGGAAAATCCGTCCCATGTCAACGTCAATGAGGGGCCGCAGTTCCTGCAGCACAACAAAGACCTGTTTATTGTTTTTTCAGCCAGCGGCTGCTGGACCGATTTTTATGCGCTTGGCTTATTGCGCCTTACCGGTACCGATCCGCTGAATGCGGCGCATTGGACAAAACATCCCCAGCCTGTTTTTAAAGGATCGGTGGCCAATGGCGTGTATGCTCCGGGGCATAATTCTTTTTTCAAGTCGCCTGATGGGAAAGAAGACTGGATACTCTATCACGCCAATCCAAACCCCGGCGACGGGTGCGGCAACAAACGTTCACCGCGCGCACAGCCATTCAGCTGGAATGCAGATGGAACGCCCCATTTTGGAGAGCCGGTAAAAGAAGGGCACCCCCTGCCCCTGCCTTCGGGATCAAAATAAAAACAGTAAGATGAAGAAAATAATTGTTGCTTTTTGTTTCGCCATCACACAACTGGGCGGAACCGCGCAGGAAATGCGGGCACCCGCTTACCCGCTGATTACGCATGATCCTTATTTCAGTATCTGGTCAACCACCGATGAGCTGGCGGCATCGCCTACCAAGCACTGGACGGGCGCCAGCCATTCGCTGCTGGGGCTGATCAGGGTAGATGGCAACACCTACCGGTTCATGGGCGAAAAAGAAAAAATCTATAAAACACTGGTGCCTGCGGCCGATGAAGTGGCTTATACGGCACTGTCAACCGAAACCGCTCCCGGCGGCGACTGGATGCAGCCCGGCTACAATACCAGCGGATGGGCAGCGTCCAGGGCGCCTTATACCGAATGGAAATCACGCGATATCTGGGTACGCCGCTCTTTTGATACAGACGCTGCTGGCGTGGGAAAGCTGTACCTGAAGCTCAGGCACGACGATGATGTGGAAGTGTTTATCAATGGCGACCAGGTATATGCCACCAAGGGTGTTGCCGGCAAGTATTTTTACCTGCCGCTTACCGATGCGGTAACCGGCAAATTAAAAAAGACGGGCAACCTGCTGGCCATTCATGTAACGAATACTGGTGGAGAAGCCTGGCTCGACGCAGGTATCGTAGAAGAAGTGATCGATCCGGCCGATCCGAATGTGCAGCCTGCGGAACAAACAGGGGTAACAGTGACAGCTACCCAAACAACCTACCGTTTCAATTGCGGCGCCGCGCGCCTGGAGCTGGTCTTCACGTCGCCGCTGGTTATTACCGATCTCAACCTGTTGGCCCGGCCCGTATCGTATATTACCGCCAAAGTCACTTCGGCCGATGACGTTGCACACCCGGTTCAGCTATACCTGGGCGCCAGTACCGATATTGCCGCCAACACGCCCACCCAGCCGGTGAAGGCCGAAGCCTATACCGCCAATGGGTTGCAAATCCTGAAAACGGGTACCATAGAACAGCCGGTGCTCAAGAAAAAAGGCGATGACCTGCGCATCGACTGGGGCTATTTCTATGTGGCCGTTCCCGCCAATGAACATGCACCCAGGCAATTCATAAACGAAAACCTGAAAGGGTCGCAGGCTTTTTTCGGCACCGGAAAATCAACTGCAAGCGGTAAGCACCTGCTGCTGAACACCAGCCTTGACCTGGGCAAAGTGGGCAAAACCGCTACCGAGCAGGTTTTCCTGCTGGGATACGACGACCTGGAATCCATCCAGTATTTCGGCACCAACCTGAAGCCCTGGTGGCGCGAAGGCCGAAACACCTCGATGCACGAGCAGCTTTCGCTGGCCTGGAAAGAATACAAAACCGTGCTGAACAAATGTGACGGAATCGACAAAATGATCCATGATGATGCGCTGAAAGCAGGCGGCGAGGAATACGCGAAACTCTGTGTACTGGCGTATCGCCAGAGCCTTGCCGCCCACAAGCTGGTGAAAAGTCCGCAGGGAACCACGCTCTGGCTGTCAAAAGAAAATTTCAGCAACGGATCCATCAACACGGTAGATATTACCTATCCGTCGGCGCCGCTCTACCTCGCCTATAATACCGAATTGATGAAAGGAATGATGAACGGTATTATTTATTACAGCGAAAGCGGCAAATGGAACAAACCCTATCCATCGCACGATATCGGCACTTACCCGCTGGCCAATGGCCAAACTTATGGTGAAGACATGCCGGTGGAAGAGTGTGGCAATATGGTCATTCTTTTCGGTGCCCTTACGAAGGCGGAAGGCAACAGCAGCTATGCCGCCAAACACTGGAAAACCCTGAGCACCTGGGTGGAGTTCCTTGTTAAAGATGGCTTTGACCCGGCCAACCAGCTTTGCACCGATGATTTTGCCGGTCACCTGGCGCGCAATGCCAACCTTTCGGTCAAAGCGATTGTGGGTATCGGCAGTTATGCGCAGATGGCGGCCAGCATGGGTAAAAAAGATGTTGCCGATAAATATTTCGGCATCGCCCGCGAGCTGGCGAAAAAGTGGATGCAGCTGGCCGATGACGGCGATCATTATGCGCTGACATTTGACGGAAAAGGAACCTGGAGCCAGAAATACAACCTGGTTTGGGACAAGCTGCTTAAGCTGGATCTTTTTCCGCAGGAAGTGTACCAAAAGGAAATTGATTACTATCTTACCAAACAGAACACGTATGGATTGCCGTTAGACAGCCGCCGGTCGTACACCAAGGCCGACTGGATCATGTGGACTTCTGCGCTGACCGACGACCCCGCTAAATTCAATGCTTTGGTACAACCTGTATATCGGTTTGCGACCGAAACAGCATCGCGGGTTCCGATGAGCGACTGGTATGAAACGACCGATGGCAGAATGGTTGGCTTTCGGGCCCGCAGCGTGGTGGGCGGGTATTTCATAAAAGTGCTTGAAAACAAACTCAGAAAATGAAAAAGCACAGCTGGCTTTTGTGGTTGTTTGCAGGGTTGATGTACCTGCCCTGCCGGTCGCAGATCGACCAGGAAGCAACCCGCCTTACCCATTATGTGTTACCGGCTTTTACCGCAGGTAAAGTATTGTTGAAAAACGGGTCGGTAAGCCAGCAAATGCTGAATTATAATGTTCTTACCAGTGAAATGATCTTTGATGCCGGCGGTGAAAAATACATGGCTATCGCCGATCCCGCCAGTGTTGACACGGTATACCTGGGCGATCGGAAATTCATACCATCGCGAAAGGGTTTTGCCGAACTGGTTTACCTGGGCAAATACCCGTTGGTTATTGTGTATGAAGGCCGGGTGGTTGAGCAGGGCGAAGATATCGGTTTTGGTATCAGCTCGCAGGCAGGCGCCAGCCAGGCCCTCAAGACCATGGTGCAAAATGGTTCGTCCTACGGTATGAAATTACCGGATGGTTTCCAGGTATGCCTGATGGAACAGTATGCAACGGGAAGCAACGTCGATTGGGAAAAATTCAGCAGCTTTAATGCGCTCGCAAAACTGATCTCCGCTAAAAAGCAGGTGATCAATGAGGCGGTGAAGACAAAGAAGCTGGATTTTAAAAACCGGAAAGATATGTTGGAATTATTCAGGCTGATCAATGAGTGAGTTGATTTCAAAAGTAACCATTGCTGATATAGCACGCGTGCTGAACATTACGCCTGCTACCGTAAGCCGTGCCCTGAACAACCATCCCGGTATAAAAAGCGAAACCAAGAAGCGGGTGCGGGAAACGGCAGTTCGCCTGAATTACCAGCCGAACAAGATTGCTTCTTCGCTGCGCCTGGGCCGCTCCAATATCCTGGGCGTTATTATTCCGAGCGCCGAGATCAGTTTCTTCGGCTCGGTGGTGCATGGTATAGAGAAAGTTGCCAACGAAAACAATTACAACGTTGTCATTTACCAAACCAACGAACAATCCGATTACGAAAAAAAAGGCGTGCAAACATTCATGCAGTCGCGCGTGGATGCGGTGCTTGCTTCCATATCAAAAGAAACCACCAATCTCGATCATTTTGCAGAGATCAAAAAAAGAGGTGTTCCCCTGATCCTCTTTGACCGGGCCAGTGATGAGCTCGGCGTGTCGTCGGTGGTGGTCAATGACTATGCAGGTGCTTTTGAAGCCACCCGGCATTTGATACAACAGGGTTGCCGGCACATTGCCCATATCGGCGGCCAGCAGCACGTTACTATTTTCAACCAGCGCCTGAAAGGTTATGTAGATGCTTTGCGGGCGCACCAGATACCGGTAAACAACGACCTGGTCTTGCATGGCAAGGTCAGCATCGAATCGGGCCGTGCCTGTATGAATGCCCTGCTGGAAAAAAAGCAGCGGCCCGACGGCGTTTTTGCCGTAGAAGATTTTACGGCGCTGGGTGCCATGCAGGCCCTGAAAGCTGCCACTGTAAAGATGCCCGAAGAGGTAGCTCTTATCGGTTTTGCCAACGAAGCATTTGGAGAGTTCATTACACCGTCACTGAGTACAGTGAACCAGCAAACCGTAAAAATGGGTGAAGAAGCGGCAAAGCTGTATTTCGACAGCTTGAGGAAGGGCGGTAATCACCTGCATCCGCGAAAGATGGTGCTTGAGCCTGAACTCATAATCCGCGAATCGAGCAGGCGGCTACCCTGAACCCCACATTCTACCAGGCAACAAGCCGGTCGCTTTTCAGCAACCGGCTTTGCGTTTCACTGGCTAACTAGTCGGCCCTTAAAAAGCCACTTTAGCGGATAACAGCATCCGGTAAAGACGGAATAAAAATAAAAGTGGATTCAG
>JASGFZ010000216.1:0-5640 GCA_047605345.1 Flavihumibacter sp.
TGGTTTGTTCAGGGGTAAAAATAAGAGAAAAGTCAAAAATCAAAAGTCAAAAGGTAAAAGAGGTCATGCGCTGATGTGATCATTGTAAAAAGCATGGTTTTCGCGTGTTATTATATCGATGGGCATATAGAGGATGGGGTCTACTGCTTTTTTCAGTACAGTATGCTGGTACAGTTTCAGTAAACCCAGGTAGCCCTGGGCGCCCGGACGGTGGCAGAGCAATAAGTCGATAATATTTTTTTTCAGGTAGTCTATATTTCTGGGAAGAAAATCATACCCGGCCAGGAATACATCAGTATAGCCTTTTTGTTCCAGGTAGCCGGCAACAGCGAATACGCGGGAATTCGTGACGAATATAGCTTTGACAGCCTGTTGTTCCAATATTTGGTCGAGTTGCCGTTGAGCAGGTTTTGAATCTATTGACGGTATGTTCAGTTGCACGATCTCATTACCAAGGCTATGATATTGGTGGTAAGCGATGAATCCATCTTTGATTTGTGAAAGACAGCTCCATTCGCCGGGTTCCGCCGAGATATTCACCAGTGCGATTGTGCCGCTGCCATGGAGGTAAAACTGGATGAGCTGCGCACATAAATAGCCGCTGCGAAATAAATGCGGACCGACATAACACAGCGCCTGGTGAGCTGTAAGCGTTGAATCGATCAGCACGTACGGAATGTTGACCTCATCGCATTGCCTGACAAAATCAGTGGCTTCTGTTGCGAACGAAGGAGCCAGCAGTACGCCGTCGGGCTTTTTCTGTAATATTTGTTTGTATTGTTTTTCGAATGATTTCCGGCTGTTGAGATCGAACAGGTGGTAGTCGATAAGTATCCCCTGTGCACTGATGGTCTCCCCGGCCTTTTGAATACCTGCAAGCGGAACCGCCCAGAAATCCGTTTCACCGGAAACTTTTGGAATAAGTACGGCGAAACGATATGTTCTGCGGGATGCCAACCGGCTGGCCAGGGGATTGGGTTTGTAATCCAGGGCTTCAATAAGTGCGTTGACTTTTTCATGTGTGGCGGCGGACACGCCGCCACGGCCGTTGACCACCCGGTCTACTGTGGCAATCGATACATTGGCTTTCCGGGCGATCTCCCGCATACCTACTGACTCGTTTTTGGCCTTTTTCATGATTGTTTTGCAATGTGTACGTTACCGTAACTAAAATACTATAAATGTGTTATATACAAATTAAATTTATTATAATGTAAATTACATTATTTGCTTGTCAAAAACCTTTCGGGTGATTAGAGTATGCAGGCAAAGATATTCTTATAGGGAAAACACTCAGAATTAATCTCGTTTTATTATATTTATTGAATATGTTTTTGTTGATTAGCGTACACGAATAAATTATTTCTATAAAAATCAAGCAATTGATGTATTTTTTCTAATAATATGAACTTTTTGTTGAACATATTTTATTGTTAAGGGCCTTGTTTTGCATTATTGCGCAAACAGTTGATGTATGACCAATAAGTACGGACGTCGCCGGTTTTTGGGAAACACTGCCACCCTGCTGGGCGGCTGGCAGCTACTGGGTATGGAACGGGCTTTCGCAGCCCCCGCCGGTATGGGTAAACGCGTGGGTATTATCGGTCTTGATACCTCGCACAGCGTTGCTTTTGCGGAGGCCCTGAATGCAGCAGCGCCGTCTGTTTACCACGAATACCGCGTTGTGGCAGCCTACCCGCCGGGCAGCCTGGATATTGAATCTTCCGTAAGCCGTATTCCGGGATATGTAGCCGGCATGGAAGCGATGGGTATAACGATAGTGAATAGCATAGAAGAACTGCTGACCCGCGTTGACGTCGTGTTGTTGGAGACCAACGACGGCCGGCGTCACCTGGAGCAGGTTATCCCGGTGCTGAAATCGGGCAAACGGGTGTTTATCGACAAGCCGCTGGCGGCTTCCCTGGCAGATGGTATTGCCATCGTTGAACTTTCCCGCCGCTTCCGCACGCCTGTGTTCTCTGCGTCGTCGTTGCGTTTTATATCCACCGTAAAAGAAGTAATAAGCGGTAAAGTGGGTAAGGTGCTGGGCGCAGATGCCTACAGTCCCTGTGAACTGGAGAAAACACATCCTGATTTTTTCTGGTATGGTATCCATGGCGTTGAATTGCTGTATGCGGTAATGGGCAAAGGATGTAAAATGGTATCGCGAACGCACAGCCCATATACCGATATCGCCGTAGGGCAGTGGGCAGACGGGCGAACGGGCACTTTCAGGGGAACGCGAACAGGCATTCATGCTTATGGCGGAACGGTTTTCGGGGAGAAGAACAATGCGATCATCGGGCCCGAAGAAGGTTACCGGGTATTGTTAGCGGAAATCGCCGGGTTCTTTCAAACAGGCATGGCACACGTTCAGCCTGATGAATCGCTGGAAGTGCTTGCCTTCATGGAAGCTGCCGACCTCAGTAAACAAAGAGACGGAGCGCCCGTATCGATAGAAGAGGTCTATAACAAGGCGCTGGGTGAAGCCCATCGTATTTTGGAGAAACAGTCTCTCGTATAATAACTATACTCAACCCGCTGCCATGACACTTCACCGCATCGACCTGGTTGTTGTTCTGCTGTTTTTTGCCTGTATGATTATCATTGGCATACTGTCTTATTTTAAAAGCAGGAATGCCGAAGATTATTTTGTAGCCGGTGGAAGGCTGCCCTGGTGGCTGGCCGGTATATCACATCATGTGTCGGGCCACAGCGGCGCCGTTTTTGTTGCGTATGCAGCCGTTGCCTATACACATGGATTCACTATGTACATGTGGTGGGCTTTTCCGGTGGCTACCGTGATTGTCGGCAGCGCAAAAATCTTTCCCGTTTATTGGGTGCGGCTGCGCAGGCATCTCCGTATCCAGTCGCCCCTGGAATATCTACAAATCAGGTACAATCTCGCTACCCAGCAAATCATCGCCTGGAGCGGCGCTTTGCTCAAGGTTTTTGATGTGGGCGCCAAATGGGCGGCCATCGGCATATTGCTGAACGTGGTTGCCGGTATTCCTATGACGCAGGGTATACTGGTGTCGGGTATTGTGACATTGGTATACGTTACATTTGGCGGACTTTGGGGTGTGATTATAACAGATCTGATACAGTTTATTGTACAGGTACTGGGAAGCGTAGTAATGTTTCTGCTGGTTATGAATCGTTTGGGCGGCCCGGCGTCGATCACAGGAATATGGAAACAGTTGCCGCCCGGGCACAGCCGCCTGTTCAGCGACCCTTATACCGCCGGCTTTGTAGTGGTTATTTCTGTTTTGTATTTCCTGAGCTATAACGGTGGCAGTTGGAGCCTTGCCACGCGGTATATTTCTTCGCCCTCAGAAAAAGAAGCGTCGAAAGCAGCGCGTTTGTCCGGGGCTCTTTATTATATATGGCCGTTGCTGCTGTTCTTCCCGATGTGGGCGGCGCCGCTGCTGGTGCCCGGCCTTGACGATCCCGGTACGGCCTATGGCCGGTTGATGCTGGAGATTCTGCCCCAGGGCATGATCGGCCTGGTGACAGCCTCGCTGTTCGCTGCAACGATGGGCATGACCTCTTCCGATGTCAATACGGTCGCGGCCGTCATTACGAGAGATATCCTGCCGGTGGTTTCCCGCCGGCTGGCCGCCGATAAAAATGCCCTGCGAACGGCCCGCATCGCCACTTTTTGTTTTACCCTGGCAACCATCCTGGTGGCCCTGAACTACGAGCGTTTTGGTGGTGTGCTGGGGCTGATCGTCAACTGGTTTGGCGCCTTGATTGGCCCCACAGCCCTGCCACTGCTGTTTGGATTGTTACCGGCATTCAGGTTTTGCGGACCGGCAGCGGCCATCAGCTCGATGGTTGCCGGCATTATCAGCTTTGCCATTACAAAGAATATTCACGTCGGCAGCCTGGCACTCGAAATCGGTTTGCCCACCATGGTTGCCGGTTCTGTTTATGTGGTTGCAGGAATGTTTACAAAATCGGTTCCGCCGAAAGTTGCCAACCTGATCTCGGCCTTACAGCAACCCGAACTAAAATGAAAAACGAATTTAGTATAATGGAAAAAAGATACGGATTCGGAATTGTAGGTGCAGGCATCATTGCCCATATCCATGCACAGGCCATCCGCGCCATACCCGGTGCGGAATTGAAAGGCATATACAATACCGGTACGGCGAAGGCTGCGGCCTTCGCAGAAACACATGGCTGTAAGGCCCACCCCGCGCTGGAAAGCCTGCTGGCCGACCCCGAAATCGATATTATCTGTGTTTGTACGCCTTCCGGCAGTCACCTCGAGCCGGCCCTTGCCGCCATCGGCGCCGGCAAACACTGCCTGGTGGAGAAGCCGCTGGAAATCACACCCGATCGCTGCGACCGCATCATTGCCGCCGCTCGCCGCGCGCATGTGCAACTGGGCGTGGTGTTTCCGTCCCGGTACTATGATGAATCCAGGCGTTTAAAACAGGCGATCGGGGAGGGCCGGTTTGGAACACTCTGCCTCGGCAGCGCTTATGTAAAATGGAGCCGGACGCATGAATACTACCAGTCGGGCAAATGGCGCGGCACCTGGCAATTTGACGGCGGCGGCGCGTTGATGAACCAGGGTATTCATTCAGTGGATTTGTTACAGTGGTATATGGGGCCTGTGCAAAAAGTACAGGCATTTGCAACACGCAGACTGCATAAAGAAATAGAGGCAGAAGATACCCTGGTGGCCATCATGCATTTTGTCAATGGCGCCCTGGGCGCCCTGGAATGCTCGACGGCTGTATTCCCCGGATCTCCCCGGCGCATCGAAATACTGGGCACCGGCGGCACGGCAGTGCTGGAAGAAACTTCATTTGTAAAATGGCAGTTCCGCGAGCCTGCACCCGGCCCTGCGGAGAATAGCCGCGCAGCGATATTGGGCGGCGCCGCGAACCCGGCCGACATAGGCTATTGGGCGCACCAAAAACAGTTGGCTGATTTCATCGATGCCATTGAAAAAGACCGTTTGCCGTTGGTAGACGGAACGGAAGGCCGTAAAGCCGTCGAAATCGTGACTGCCATCTATGAAAGTGCCCGCACCGGCAATCCGATGGAGTTGCACAGTAACACTAACCTTTAAATAACATTCCGTGAATGCCGGAAAACTGACAGTAAAAACCTATGCGACCCGGTTAGACATGGGCGCGGCTGCGGCACAGGATGTAGCGGATGCAATATGTTCCCTGCTGAAAGGGAAAGAAACAGTAAACATCATTTTTGCGGCAGCGCCTTCGCAAAATGAGCTGCTTGAAGCATTGTCGAAGAATGCAAAGGTCGACTGGACAAAAGTGAATGCATTCCACATGGATGAGTATATCGGTCTTCCCGAAGGCGCACCGCAGTCGTTTGGCTATTTTCTGCATAGCCGGCTCTTTGGCATGCTGCCTTTCAGAAAGGTATTTTATATCGACGGACAAGCAGTGGATGCCGAAGAGGAATGCAAACGTTATGCGGAACTATTACGCGAGTACCCGGTTGACATCGTGTGCATGGGAATCGGCGAGAACGGGCACATTGCTTTCAACGACCCGCACATCGCCCGTTTCGATGACCCTCAGATGGTAAAGACGGTTGTTCTTTCAGCCGCTTCGCGCCGGCAGCAGGTACACGATGGCTGCTTTCCTTCTTTCGAAG
>JASGFZ010000217.1:0-5615 GCA_047605345.1 Flavihumibacter sp.
CCGACGACCCGGCGGTGTTGCACGCAGCAGATAAGGTGATCTTTCCCGGGGTGGGCGAAGCGCGGTCGGCAATGGAGTACCTTTGCGCCCGCGGGCTCGACGCCGTGCTGTTGTCGCTCCGGCAACCGGTGCTGGGCATTTGCCTGGGCATGCAGCTGATGTGCAGCTGGTCGGAAGAGAACGATACCGAATGCCTGGGCATTTTCGCCGAGAAAGTGCGCCGGTTCAAACCCGTAACACCGCCATTGCCTGTGTCTGCCGATCCGTTTGGCATGCTGACTGGCCCGCAGGCCCCTCTCTACGGTTCTCTTGCCCCTGTTGCCGAAATGCCGGGAGGCGTATTGAAAGTGCCGCAGATCGGCTGGAATACCATCCATTCGCTGAAAACGGCGCTTTTTGAAGGGGTTCCTGGTAACAGTTATTGTTATTTTGTACATGGATATTATGCCGCCCTCGGCCAGCATACCATTGCGGTGACCGATTATGTGCTGCCTTACAGTTCGGCGCTGCATACGGGTAATTTTTACGGGGTACAGTTCCATCCCGAAAAATCGGCCGGCGTGGGTGAGCGGATATTGCGCAATTTCATCGAAAAAATATAGGCTATGAGCAAGTTACCCGGTATCACCTATTGCTTCCAGGCCCATCTTCCCCTGGATGCTGTGTGGCAATTGCGGCACGATGTATTGTATCCTGAAAAAGAAATAGCATTTGTTCACCTGAAAGGCGATAACCAGGCGCTGCATTTCGGTATTTCACATGCCGGCCGGCTGGTCAGCACGGTGAGTGTTTTCGAAAAAGACGGCACCGTGCAGTTCCGGAAACTGGCCACCGATCCATCCGAACGCGGCCGCGGGCTCGCCAGCTACCTGTTGAAAGCGGTATTCGATTATGCGGCCGAACAGGGTTGCTCGCAGGTATGGTGCAATGCGCGGGTAAATGCCGTAAGGCTGTACGAGAAATTTGGCATGGAACCGGCCGGTGAACGATGGTCGGCTAACGGGTATGACTATACGATCATGAAAAAAACAATAGCATAAGTGGAGATTATTCCGGCGATTGATGTAATAGAGGGAAAATGTGTTCGCCTGACGCAGGGCGATTATTCGCAGAAAACGGTATACAACGAGCATCCGCTGGAAGTGGCGAAGGCATTTGAAGACGCCGGGTTGCAGCGACTGCACCTGGTAGACCTCGACGGCGCCAAGGCCGGCCGTGTCGTCAACTGGAAAGTGCTGGAAGCGCTGGCCGGTAAAACGGCGTTGCAGGTCGATTTCGGCGGCGGCATCAAACAGGAAAAAGACCTGGCAATCGTGTTTGATTCGGGCGCGCAGTGGGCAACGGTCGGTAGCCTGGCCGTGAAAGAGCCGGCGCAGTTTACCGCGTGGTTATCTTCCTTCGGCGCAGAGAAATTCTTACTCGGCGCCGATGTAAAAGAAGAGAAGATTGCGGTAAGCGGTTGGCTGGAGAAAACAGATATCTGGATCTATGATTTCCTGCGCGATTATATCAGCCGTGGTATAGGCCAGGTGTTTTGCACCGATGTAAGCAAAGACGGAAAACTGGAAGGGCCCTCTCTCATTTTGTACAAAAATATTTTGCAGGAATTTCCTACACTGCATTTTATCGCATCGGGTGGGGTTAGCTCTATACAGGACCTTGAAGCGTTGGCTTCGATCGGCTGCAAAGGTGCCATTGTAGGAAAAGCCATTTATGAAAACCGTATTTCACTGCCGGAACTGATCCGGTTCAACGCATAAAATGTTAACCAAAAGAATTATTCCCTGCCTGGATATAAAAGACGGCAGAACGGTGAAAGGTACCAACTTCGTTGACCTGCGCGATGCCGGCGATCCCGTTGAACTGGGCCGGCTCTATGCCGAACAGGGGGCCGACGAACTGGTGTTTCTGGATATTACCGCTACCGTAGAAAAAAGAAGAACCCTGAGCGAGCTGGTAAACCGGATCAGCCACCAGATCAATATTCCTTTTACGGTAGGCGGCGGCATCAACAGTGTGGAAGATGTATCGTTGTTGCTGCAGAACGGGGCCGATAAGATTTCGGTCAATACGGCCGCTTTCAAACGCCCTGCGCTCATTTCGGAGCTGGAGCAGCATTTCGGCAGCCAGTGTGTGGTGCTGGCCATCGATACCCGTTGCGAAGACGATGGCGAGTGGTATGTGTACCTGAATGGGGGGCGTACGCCCACTGGCCGCAAATGCCTGGAATGGGCCCTCGAAGGGGTATCGCGCGGGGCGGGTGAAATATTGCTCACCTCCATGAACCACGACGGCACCAAAAATGGCTTTGCACTCGATATTACCGCACTGCTGGCGCAGCAATTGCCCGTGCCGGTGATCGCCAGCGGCGGCGGTGGTAATGCGGCGCATTTCGCCGACGTGTTTGAGAAAGCAGGCGCCGATGCAGCCCTGGCGGCCAGTATCTTCCATTTCAAGGAAGTGGCTATTCCCGATTTGAAGCAGGTACTGAAAGCACAGGGCATTCATGTGCGGATTTGATTAATTTTGCGCCATGAAAGTTGATTTTGCCAAATACCCCGATCAGCTGGTACCTGCTATTGTGCAGGACGACCAAACACAGAAAGTGCTGATGCTGGGTTTTATGAATGCAGCGGCTTTGCAGAAAACGGAAGAAACGGGTAAAGTCACTTTTTACAGCCGCAGCAAACAGCGGTTATGGACCAAAGGAGAGGAGAGCGGCCATTTCCTGGAACTGCGATCGCTTGCGGTCGATTGCGACCATGACACCCTCCTGATCAAAGCGCATCCACTGGGTCCTGTTTGCCATACCGGCGCTGATACCTGCTGGAGCGAGCGCAATCACGCCGATAATTTTTTGTTCTACCTGGAAGATATCATCCGTTTGCGCAAACAGGCTTCGCCGGAAACATCGTATGTGGCCAGCCTGTTCAGCAAAGGATTGAATAAAATTGTGCAGAAAGTGGGTGAGGAAGCGGTGGAAACCGTTATCGAAGCAAAAGACAATAACGATGCTCTTTTTCTGAACGAATCGGCCGATCTGCTGTTTCATTACCTGATCTTACTGAATGCCAAAGGATATGCATTGAAAGATGTGATCGCTGTTTTGCAGGAAAGGCATTCCAAATAAAAATTATAACCATGCGGAAAATTGTAACAGGTGTTTTGATGATAATGAATGCGGGTGCATTGTTTGCCCAGGATATACCGGTGAAAATCAGCGGCACCGTTACCGGGCTTGCCGATAAAAGCAACATATACCTGACCGACCCCGACAAACCCGAAGATACCCTGGCCAGGGCGGTATCGAAGAAAGACAAGTTCGAGCTGTCGGGCAAAATGGGATCGGCCAAGCTGTATAACCTCAGCTTTATGCCTTCCGGCAAAAAGGCCCTTATTTTCCTCGACGAAAAGCCGGCCGTTCTGAACGGTAATATCAACTCCATACAGGATTTCACGATCACCGGCTCTGCGGCGCACAATGGTTTCCGTGCATTTCAGCAGCAATTTGATCCGCTGTTCAAGCGTTTTGGCCAGCTAACGGAAACGGCTAACCGAAGTGGCGTGAATGACTCGCTGATGAAAGTGTATCACCAGCTGACGGCCGAGATCGCCGATTCGGCCGACCATTTTGCCGCCGCGCACCGCGACCAGCAGGTGGCGCCGTTTATGTGGGCTACTTTGCTGCAGGTGATAGATGATCCTGCAAGGGTTGAGGCCAGCTTCAACAGCTTTACGCCTGCGGTGCAGAACGGGTTCTACGGTAAATTCCTGGCCGAACGGATTGCCGACAGCAAGATCGGCCGCATCGGATCGCCGGCGCTGGAATTCAGCCAGGCCGATACCAGCGGTAAAGCGGTTGCCTTGTCTTCCTTCCGTGGAAAATACGTATTAATCGATTTCTGGGCTTCCTGGTGTGGTCCCTGCCGCCAGGAAAACCCCAACGTAGTGGCAGCCCATGAAAAATTTAAGCAAAAGAATTTCACGGTGCTGGGGGTGTCGCTCGACAATAACCGCGAGCGCTGGCTCAAGGCCATTAGTGACGACCGTCTGTTCTGGACCCAGGTCAGTGACCTTAAATACTGGCAGAATGAAGTGGCCCTGCAATACCGTATTCAATCCATTCCCCAGAACCTGCTGGTAGATCCCAATGGTATCATCGTGGGTAAAAACCTGCGGGGTGAAGAATTGCAGAGCAAGTTGTGCGAGTTGCTGGGATGTAATTGATTTCAGCCCTTTAAGTTTTTTTGGGAGAAAAAATTCCTATTTTACCATACTGAGTTTGTAGATATGGAACTGGTGCCGGGTACCCTCAAAAAAGGATTTGATTGGTATAGCCTGCTACAGCATCCCTTTGCCAAAGCAGTGTATATGATGTTTCTGGTGAGTGAGGTACATCCTTTCCTGGATGGAAATGGAAGAACCGCCCGGGTGATGATGAATGCAGAACTGAGCTCAAAGGGCTTATCTAAGATTATTATACCAACAGTGTACCGGGAAGACTATATGGGCGCACTCAAAAAGCTCACCAAGCAGCGGGATGCCGGTGCGTACATAAGAATGATGCTTCGTGCCTGGGAGTTTAGCAGCCACATACACCAGGAAAGTTTCGACACTATGGAAAAATACCTGGCAGCCTGTAATGCCTTCCTGCCGCACAAGGAAGGCTATTTGAAAATAATCCGGTAGCGGCTGATAAGACCTTAACCCACTATCGGCGCCGCCAAACACTGCGCAGGTATATCGAAGGCCAGCACCAGCGGAACGGCTTCCTGCCTTATGTCCCAGCACAGCTGGTTCACCAGTTTGCGTATGGCTTTCGTTTTAACCGGTTCCATATAACCATCTTCCAGGAACCAGCCCTTGTCTTTTTCCAATGCCGCCAGCGCGAACAACTGGCAGAGCCGGGTAAGTGAAGCCGCCACACGCGGGTCTGTTACGCTTTCAATCGACAAATGAAACTGTTCCAGGATCACCCGCTCGAGATAGGCACCAGCCACATCCATCAACTGGTGCTGCACCACATTCCCGGCGTCGAAAGCATCCATGCCGCCATCTACCAGTTTTTTTAACCGCCTGGCGGCGGAAGCCAGTATGGTTTTTTCGCGGTGCTCAAAAGCCTGCAGGTGAAAATGGTAATCGAGCAGGTGGGCTTCTTCGGTTCTGCGCGTGATCACCGGGTTCTTTTCCGTTACCATTGTTTTTGCATTCTCGAAAACATACCCGATGATACCGCGGGCATCCATCTTGCCGAAAGCTTTCCGGAATTCAGCCAGCCGGTTCTTGGCCACCAGTTGCATCAACACGGTATTGTCGCCTTCGAAAGTGGTATAGATCTCGGTGTCATTTTTCAAATCATCGATCCGGTTCTCCGATAAATAGCCCTTGCCGCCGGTTGCCTCGCGGCATTCCTGCAGCGTATCGCGCGTGAACCAGGTAGTATAGGCCTTGAGCCCCGCCGCCAGCGCTTCGATCTCCTGCATATCTGCTTCGGAACGACGCAAAAACCGTTGGGTCAGGTATTGCAGGGCGCTATGCAGGGCATAAGCAGTGGCCAGCTTCGGCATCAGCCGGCGCTGGTGCATGCGGTAATTGAGGATAGGCACTTCAGCGCC
>JASGFZ010000218.1:0-5608 GCA_047605345.1 Flavihumibacter sp.
ACCTCTTGCACCCCATGCAAACGCGCTACCGGGCTGCGCTACGTCCCGCCATGCAAAAGATGATCTCTTTCGCGGTCGGCAAAGCTAAGGCAAAATTTCAATACACAAAAATCAAATAACAGTGCTAATTTCGCGGAACTTTACTGCGATGAAAGTATTACTCCGGCAGGTGCTGATCAGCGATCCCCTCTCTCCTTTTGCAGGTTCCGTTCAGGACATCATCATTGACGAGGGAAAAATTATTCAAATTGGAAATGGACTCGACGCCAGCGATGCAACCGTTTACACCCGCAAGGGCTGGCAGGTGATGCCCGGTTTTGCAGATGTATTCGCCCATTTTAACGACCCGGGCATGGAGTACCGCGAAACCATCGAAACAGGCGCCGCCGCAGCGGCCGCCGGCGGTTATACCACCGTGATGGTTATTCCCAATACCAGGCCCGTTACCGATACCAAATCGGCCATTGAATATATCACCGCCAAAAACGCCCACCTGCCTGCAAAAGTGCTTCCCATCGGCGCCGTTACCCGTGGCACCGAGGGCAAAGAACTGGCCGAGATGTACGATATGTTCGCCAACGGCGCCGTCGCTTTCAGCGATGGTATCCAGCCCGTTCAAAGCGCGGGGCTGCTGCTGAAAGCGCTGCAATACATCAAAGCGATCGACGCGGTATTGATACAGGTACCCGACGATACCAGCATCGCCCCCCATGGGCTCATCAACGAAGGCATTGTTTCCACCCGCCTGGGGCTGCCGGGAAAACCCATGATGGCCGAAGAGCTGATGGTGGCGCGCGATATCAAACTGGCGCGTTATACCGACAGCCGGCTGCATTTTACCGCCGTCAGCTCGCCGAAATCGATCGAGTATATCAGGCGCGCGAAAGACGGCGGACTCAAAATCACCTGCTCCGTAACACCCTATCACCTGTTCTTCCACGATGAAGACCTGCTCGGCTACGATACCAATCTGAAGGTGAACCCGCCCCTCCGATCCAAAGACGATATGCTGCTTTTGCGCAAGGCCGTGCTGGACGGAACGGTCGATTGTATCGCTTCCCACCACCTTCCGCATAACTATGATGCCAAAGTGCTGGAGTTTGAATACGCAAAATTCGGCATGATCGGCCTGGAATCGGCCTATGCCGCCGTCAGAACGGCGATTCCCGAGCTGACCGATACCCAGCTGGCGAACCTGTTTTCGCTGCAGGCCCGCGCTATTTTCAAGCTGCCTTCCGCCCGCATTGATGTGGCGCAACCGGCTGAGCTGACACTGATCGATCCGCATACATCCGCTGTTTTTTCTACGGCCGATATCCTTTCCAAATCGCGCAACTCGGCTTTTGCCGGCCAAGAGCTGACAGGAAAAATCATCGGCACCGTTTCCGGTAAGAAGGTTCAAATCAATGCCGGCTCATGAGGTTGAAATTGTCGCTGCTCACGGGGCTCGGCGCAGGCGCCTTATACGCTGCCGGCCTGATTATCAGTCACCAGTCGGGTACAGCAGCGCTTGCCGCTTTCCGCAGCGCTTATACTTTTTTACCGCTGGTAATAGTGATCATTGGTCTCGGCGCCGTTTGGCTGCGCCGTAACGAAAAGCCCGCCCCTGAAGTAAAAGACCTGTTGAAATACGCTTTCCTGGCCTATACCGTGTTTGAGCTCTGTTATGCCCTTTCCAGTCTCACGGTTTTTCGATGGATGGATCCCGCCGCCAGCGAAAACCTGGCGAATTTTCTATACCGGCAAACGGAAGAAAAGCTTAAAAACGGACAGGGCAGCGCCGAAAAACTGGAGGAGATCAAAAAAATAGCCGATTCGGTGAAGGGCCCGATGACCTATATCCAGGTGCTGATCGGCATGGGCCAGGACCTGATCATCGATTTTCTCAAGTCGTTGTTTATTGCTACTATTACCAAAAGAACCATTCAACCGCGGCCATAAATGGATTTGTCGATCGTTATACCATTGCTCAATGAAGCTGAATCTTTGCCCGAACTAACGGCCTGGATCACCCGCGTTATGCAGGCAAATGGCTATAGCTATGAAGTGATCTTTGTCGACGACGGCAGCACCGATGATTCCTGGCAGGTGATCCTCGGCCTGCGCGCCGAAAACCCGCATATAAAGGGCATCAAATTCCAGCGCAATTATGGGAAGTCCGCCGCACTCAACGTTGCCTTCCGCGCTGCACAGGGCACTGTGGTGATCACCATGGATGCCGACCTGCAGGATTCGCCCGATGAAATACCGGGACTGCGTGCCATGGTGCTCGACGAGGGCTTTGACCTGGTAAGCGGCTGGAAGAAAAAGCGGTACGATAACACCCTTACCAAAAACCTGCCTTCCAAATTATTCAATGCCGCTACCCGC
Source organism: Flavihumibacter sp. (assembly GCA_047605345.1). GTDB lineage: Bacteria > Bacteroidota > Bacteroidia > Chitinophagales > Chitinophagaceae > Flavihumibacter. The sequence continues at coordinate 2,371 of JASGFZ010000218.1, forward strand.
CGGGTGAGCGGTATTCGCCTGCATGATTTCAACTGCGGGCTAAAAGCCTACCGGCTGAAAACGATAAAAAGTATTGAGGTGTACGGTGAAATGCACCGGTACATCCCCGTGATCGCCAAGTGGGCGGGCTTTCGCAAGATCGGTGAGAAAGTGGTTGAACACCGGGCCCGGAAATACGGTGTAACCAAATTCGGCCTCGACCGCTTCATCAATGGATTTCTTGACCTCGCGTCTATCACTTTCGTGGGAAAGTATGCCAAAAAACCGATGCATTTTTTCGGCGTGTGGGGCACTTTCTGCTTTTTCCTGGGATTTATTGCCATTGTGTACCTGGCCATCTCAAAAATTGCCGATCCCGACGTCAGCCTCAGTAACAAGCCGGTATTTTATATTGCCCTCACGGCGATGATCATCGGTTCGCAGATGTTCCTTTCTGGTTTTTTGGGTGAACTGATCGCCCGGAATGCGCCGGGCAGAAACGCCTACCTGATAGAAGATAAAACCGGTCTCTGATGAAAATCGTCCTCATCGGCTCTGCGCATCCATTTCGCGGTGGTGGCATGACCAGCTTCAACGAGCGGCTTACGGCCGAGCTGCAGCGCCTGGGCCATGACATCTATATACTCAACTTCACCACCCAGTACCCCGCTTTTCTTTTTCCGGGTAAACACAGTTTACCGGCGACCCGCCGCCGGCCAACCTGAAGATTGTGCGGATGCTGCATGCATTCAACCTTTTCAACTGGTTGCGCACCGGGCGTTTCCTGAAAAAGGAATGCCCCGACCTCGTGGTCATCCGCTTCTGGCTGCCGCTGATGGCGCCGGCCTTCGGCACCCTGCTCAGGATCGTTCGCCGCAACGGCCACACCCGCATCATCGCCATCACCGACAATGTACTGCCGCACGAAAAAAGGCCCGGCGACAAATGGCTGACCCGCTATTTTCTGCGCGCCTGCGATGCCTTCGTTTGCATGAGCAAAAAAGTGTACGACGACCTGCGCTCCTTTCGGGTGAGCGGCCCCGTTAGACAGCTAGAGCACCCTTTATACGATGCCTTTGGCGACAAAGTGAGCAAGGAAGAAGCAAGAAAAAAGCTGAACCTGCCAGCTGATAAGCGGATACTGTTGTTTTTCGGATTTATCCGTAAATACAAGGGATTGGATCTCCTGCTGGCGGCCATGCAACAGCTGCAAAACGATGAGGTGGTGCTGCTGGTTGCCGGTGAATTTTATGAGCAGGCATCTGCCTATGAGCCGCTGCTGGGTAACCTGCAGGCAGCCCGTAAGCTGATCCTGCAAAAGAATTTTATACCCAATGAGGAGATCAGGTATTATTTCAGTGCGGCCGACGGACTGATACAGCCCTATCGTTCGGCAACGCAGAGCGGGGTCACCCCCCTCGCCTATCATTTCGACCTGCCGATGATCGTCACCAATGTAGGCGGTTTGCCCGATTATGTTATCCATGAAAGAACAGGACTGGTTACCAGCCCCGAACCCGCCGCCATTGCCGCCGCCATCAGCCGCTATTTTGCATTAGGAGAATCCCATTTTACCCCTGAACTTCGCAGGGAGAAGCAACGATTCAGCTGGCAGGTTTTCGCGTCGGGCCTGCTTGAATTATATACTGAACTGGAAAGAAAATAATATGGAACAAACCATCCGCTCCATTATCCGGGCATCCATTGAAACCAAAGAAAAGATCGTGCAGGATCCGGCCATGATCAGCCGCATGCAGGAAGCGACCGAATGGACCACAGCAGCCTTCAAAAACGGCAACCGCGTTTGGTTTTGCGGCAATGGTGGCAGCGCAGCCGATGCCCAGCACCTGGCTGCCGAGCTCAGCGGCCGTTTCTATAAAAACAGGCTGGCCCTGCCTGCAGAAGCATTACACTGCAACAGCTCTTATTTAACGGCTGTTGCCAACGACTTCGGCTATAACGAAATTTATGCCCGCCTGGTAGAAGGAATCATGCCCGCCGGTGATATACTCTTCGGCTTTTCTACCAGCGGCAACTCACCGAATATTGTATCTGCCTTTGAAATGGCCCGTAAAAAAGGCGTACGCACCATTGGCTTCACCGGCGCCAATGGCGGCCGGCTCTGCGCCCTGAGCGACCTGTTGTTTGATGTGCCTTCAAACGATACGCCGCGCATCCAGGAAAGCCATATCATGATCGGTCACATCATCTGCCAGCTGGTGGAAGAAGCTTATTTTGCCTGATATGCTCGACCTGGCAGCGATCAATAGCAACTGGACCCTTTTCCTGGACCGGGATGGCGTGCTGAACATCGAAAAGATAGATGATTATATCTATCACCGCGGTGAGTTCAGGCTCTACGAAAACACCCTGGAAGCCCTGGCCATTTTACAGCCTGTTTTCGGGCACAGTGTGCTTGTTACCAACCAGCGGGGGGTGGAAAAGGGACTGATGACAGAAGAAGCCCTGCTCGATATCCACCGTCATTTACAGGAACAGCTGGCCGGCCACGGTATAAAACCGCTGGATGGTATTTACTACAATACCTCGCTGCTGAATGATCATCCCGACCGGAAGCCGCAAACGGGAATGGCGCTCCGTGCACAGGCTGATTTCCCTGATATCTGCTTCAGCAAAAGCCTCATGGTGGGCAATAACCTCAGCGATATGTTTTTCGGCCGCAATGCCGGTATGCACACCGTATTTGTGAAAACGACCAAACCCGGCATAGCGCTTCCCCACCCGGCCATCGACCTGGCTTTCAACGACCTGTTAAATTTTGCCCTTGCGCTGCGGGCTGCCCGAAATCGGTAACTTCACCGCGATGAACAACAAAGCAGTTTTGTTTTTTTTGCTGTTGACGGCTTTCGCGGCAACAGCTTCTGCGCAGCGTATCAAACCGGCTGATCTTAACACCCTGCGGCAGAAAGAAGACAGCCTGAAGCTGTTTGCCGACAGCATGATCAATGCCGATCAGGCAGGCCGTCGTTTTTTGAACGACAGCCTCTTTGTGCGTGGATTGGTTCGCGCCCTGCGGGTGCCGAACTCATTTTACTATCCGTTCGATTCGCTGCAACCGGTATCGCGCCTGTACGCGCCCGACAGCAGCTTTCGCATTTTTACCTGGCAGCTGAAAAAAGATGAATATTTCTATCTGCAGAAAGGCGCCATCCAGGTGAAAACAAAAGATGGATCGCTGAAGCTGTTCCCGCTTTTTGATGCGTCGATGTTCACGGCGAAGCCGGACGACTCCGTACGT
>JASGFZ010000219.1:0-5608 GCA_047605345.1 Flavihumibacter sp.
TGGTGGGCGCACTGTCTTTCCAGATGGTGCAAAGCGAGGTGCACTGGGTAAGCGACTATCCGCTGGCCCTGTTTATGGGTTACCTGATTGGTAAAACCATTTCACACAACCGGTACAGGGAAGAAAAAGCAACGGCGCACAACAAAAAATACAAGCTCGATTTTACGGCTTCCTGCTTTGCGGGGCATAACACCCTGGGGGTGAATGTATCGTTCTGACAACGGGTCAGAGGCTCGCGTGGCTCTGCTTCATTTCCCATACCAGCGCGCTCGCACCCAGTATCGCAGCATCGGCTTCATGCAAATCGCTCTTGATCACCTTCACCTTGTTTTTGAAAATCGGCAGCAGGTTTTTCTCCATGTGCTCGATGGTGGGGTCAAAGATCAGCTTGCCGGCCTTGATCAGTCCGCCGAACAGGATAATCGCCTCCGGTGATGAAAACATTACAAAGTTGGCGAGCGATTCGCCGAGTATCTGTCCGGTAAAACGGTACACTTCCTGCGAAATGGCATCGCCCAGCATGGCGCATTCAAACACCTGTTTGCTGGTGATTTCTTCGAGGTTGTATTTACGCAGCAGACTGTCCTTGCCGGGATTTTCAGCAAGCATTTCACGGGCGGTGAGCGTTACACCTGTTGCAGAGGCATAGGCTTCGAGCGAACCGGCAATTTCGGTGGACCAGTGGGGCCTTCCGCCGGGGCGGATGATGGTATGCCCCAGCTCACCGGCAAAGCCGTCGTGGCCATAGATCAGCTGTCCGTTGGCCACAATACCCGAGCCCACACCCGTACCCAGTGTGATGGTAATGAAATCACGCATACCACGGGCCGCGCCATATTGCATTTCGCCCACCGCGGCGGCATTGGCATCGTTGGTAAGCGCTGTAGGCAGCCCCGTTTTTGCCGATACCATATCGGCCAGCGGGATAACACCCTGCCAGCGCAGGTTTGGTGCGTATTCGATGGTGCCCGTATAGTAGTTGCCATTGGGCGCGCCGATACCAATACCCTTGATATGTTCGTGACCGCCCACTTTTTCGATCATAAGGTTCAGCCGCACGCACAAAGCGTCAACAAACAACTCAGCCGATTCGTATTCCGGTGTCGACAATTGTTCGTATTGCAATACTTCACCTCGCCGGTTCACAATACCGCATTTCGTATTGGTACCGCCTATATCAACGCCCACGGCGTGCTCCAAAGGTATTTTAGTCATATTCGAGTTGGTAATGATTACTTGTTTAGTGACCTCCTGAAACCTGGTTGTCGAAATCGAGCCCCTGCGCCACCAGCACACTTCTCAGTTTCAGTGCAAGATAAGCGAGGAAGGCAAAACAGATGGCAGCCAGCAGGTAAGAATGATGAATGCCGACAATATCTTTCATATCGCCGAGCGAGCCCTGCAGCGGCGGAATAACCGCACCACCCAGTATCATCATGATCAGGAAGGCTGAACCCTGGCTGGTATATTTTCCCAAACCGGCAACGGCCAGCGCAAAAATGCTGGGCCACATTACCGAGCAGCAGAGGCCGCCGGCCATAAACGCATATACGCTTACAATGCCTTTGGTAAACACACCTGTCAGCATGGCAACGGTGCCCAGGGTGGCGACCGTCAGCAGGGTTTTAACCGGTTTTTCCTGGCCGAAAAGAAAGGCCATGATCCCGATCAATACCACGATGGCATACGCATAGAGGTCGCTCACATCGTTGCCGTACAGGTGGTTCACCAGCAAAATGATCCCAAAGGCAACAAAAGGCACCACGAAGGTGGCTATCTTTTTGGTAGACGGCGACATGTCGAAGGCGCCGATCGCACCGGTCCACCGGCCGATCATCAGGCTGCCCCAGTACAGGGAAATGTATTTTGAGATTTCACTTTCCTGCAGGCCGGCGGCGGTAAGGTAATCGGGCTGCATCAGCAGGGCGCCGAAATTATTGTCGATGGTTACTTCTGCACCTACATACACCAAAATACCCAGCATGCCCAGGATGAGCTGCTGGTAACGCATGGCGCCCCAGCCGTCGGGCCGCGCCTTCGCCTGGCTGTTGGAATAGAAGAGAATGCCAACTACTATAATCAACGTCATTAACAGCAGGCTGACCTTGCTGATATTCGTCAGCTGGCCTATTACGATCACACCGCCGATAAGCCCCGTCATGATCAGGAGCGACTGCGATGCCTTATTGGCTTTTTCAAATTTTTCGTCGTTTTTCCCATCGGGCAGCTTGGAGAAAGTGAAAAACAGGGCTACAACGGCAAAAAAACCTGCCACGATCAGGTAAAGCTTATTGACGTTGGTAACCGTCACCTCGGTGTGCTCGCCGCCAACCGATCCGAACAGGAAAAGGCTGACGATGATCGGCCCCAGGGTGGTGCCAAGCGAGTTCACGCCCCCGGCAAGGCTCAGGCGGTGCGATCCCGTAGCCGGATCGCCCAGGCTGATGGCAAAAGGCTGCGCCGCCGTTTGTTGCAGTGAAAAACCCAGGGCCACCACAAAAAAGGAAGCCAGGATGGCCGGAAAAGAGTTCGCATGCGCCGAAGGAATGATCAGCAGGGCGCCGATTACCGAAATCCACAAACCGTAAATAATTCCCTTCTTAAACCCGATCCGGTTGAGGATATCATAGCCGAATACGTTGGAAATAATAAACAGCAGCAAAGAGCCGGCAAAATAGGCCCCGTAAAAAGCCGATCCTATCAGCTGGCTCTGGAACTGGCTCAGCCCGAAATGGCTCTTGCAGAAAGGAATGAATATACTATTGGAGGCAGCGATAAATCCCCAGAAGAAAAATACAATAACCAGTGTCGCCAGGGCGCTGGTATTGGTAGGTTGTTTTGATTGGGCCATGAGCGCATCGTTTGGTTTTGGTGGTAGGTTCCGCAAAATGGGGAAAATTCCAATGGGTGGTGAAAATAACAAGAATTTTATTTGTTTGAAATTTTTTCAGCTGACAATCAAGTCATTGCTTTTTCTTGTTATATTGAACACCAATTGTTTTCCATGGAGATTATTCATGTTTCAGCAGAATGTTACCCGGTGGCCAAAGCCGGCGGGCTGGGCGATGTAGTAGGCGCTCTTCCCAAATACCAGACAACCGCAGGGCATATAGCCAAAGTGGTTTTGCCCATGTACAGAACAAAATTCCTGTATGAAAACAAGTGGGATGTAGTACATAAGTCGAGTGCTTACCTCGGCCCCACCTGGTTCGACTATACGGTTATCAAGGAGAGGGACAATGTGCTGGGATTCGATCTTTACCTGATTGACATCAATGGCCTTACCGACCGCGAGAAAGTGTACGGGTATGCCGACGATACCGAGCGGTTCATGGCCTTCCAGATCGCCGTGGTAGACTGGATATCTTCCTGGCAGCACTATCCCGATGTAATACATGTGCACGACCACCATACGGCCATGATTCCCTTTATGATCAAGTATTGCTACAGCTACCAGCAACTTGACCATATCCCCACCGTACTCACCATCCACAATGCGCAGTACCAGGGGCAGATGGACTGGAGCCGCAGCAATTACATTCCGCATTGGGACGGATGGCAGTGGGGTATGCTCGACTGGAACAATATGATCAACCCGCTGGCGGCCGGCATCCGCTGCGCCTGGAAAGTGACCACCGTAAGCTGGAGCTACCTGGAAGAAATGCGCGTGGAAAGCAACGGGCTCGAGGCGCTGTTCGAATACGAGCGCGGAAAGTCGGTAGGTATTCTGAACGGGATCGATACGAAAGTCTGGGATCCGTCGACCGACAAATACCTCGAACACCATTACGATATCGAAACCCTGGCCAGCGGCAAACGCGCCAATAAAGAATGGCTTTGCAGCGAATTCGGCCTGCAGAAGGACAAGCCGCTGTTTGTATTCATCGGCCGGCTGGTGGAGAGAAGGCGGCCGACCTGTTGCCCAGGGCCATCGGTGATTCACTTTTCTATATCAACCAGCGCATGAATTTCCTCGTGCTGGGCAGCGGCGAGCCCGATATTGAATCGGAGCTGGGAATATGACACATTACTGGCCGGGGGCGTATAATGCCCGGATCGGCTATAACGAACAGCTCAGCCACCGCATGTATGCCGGCGCCGACTTTTTGCTGATGCCCAGCCGCGTGGAGCCCTGCGGCCTCAACCAGTTGTACTCGATGCGCTACGGCACCGTTCCGGTGGTGCGCCGAACCGGCGGCCTGAAAGACACGGTAGTGGATTTCGGCGAACCGCAGGGATACGGCATCTGCTTCAATGCCGCCACGGTGGGCGATATCACGCAGGCGATTTACCGCGGCGTGGAGCTGTACGAGAACCAGGTATTGTTTGATCGCATCCGCAGACAGCTGATGGAGAAGGATTTCAGCTGGGATATCAGTGCAACGCAATATATCGACCTGTATAAATCTTTAGTATCTTAAACAAGAATTCAAAGCAAGCCATATGTCAATCAGTAAAGAAGTCCTTGCCGTTATTTTGGGTGGTGGAGCCGGAACCCGCCTCTATCCGCTCACAGCCGCCAGAAGTAAGCCCGCTGTTCCCATTGCCGGTAAATACCGCCTGGTGGATATTCCCATTTCCAACTGCATCAACTCGAATATCAACCGGATGTTTGTGCTGACGCAATTCAATTCTGCGTCGCTCAACCGGCACATCAAGAACACCTACCACTTCAGTAATTTCAGCTCGGCCTTTGTTGATATCCTGGCGGCCGAGCAAACGCCCGACAACCCTACCTGGTTCCAGGGAACGGCCGACGCCGTACGGCAAAGCCTTCGGCATATCAATCCGTTCGACAGCGAATACATACTGATCCTCAGCGGCGACCAGCTGTACCAGATGGATTTCAGCGAAATGCTGCGGAACCATAGAAAGCACGGCGCCGATATTCCCATCGCCACCATTCCCGTGGCCGAAAGAGAAGCGCCTGAGTTCGGTATTCTGAAAGCAAGCGAGGGAATGATCACTTCTTTCGTAGAGAAACCCAAAAAAGAGCAGCTGCCCGAATGGGTCAGCGAAACGGGCGACGATATGCGCAACCACGGCCGGATCTACCTGGCAAGCATGGGCATCTATATTTTCAACAGGAAGCTGTTGTTCGACCTGCTGGAAAATGAAAAGAAAGACGCTACCGATTTTGGCAAGGAGATCATTCCCGAATCGATCGACAAATACAAAGTGGCCAGCTACCAGTACGACGGCTACTGGACCGATATCGGGAACATTTACTCATTCTTTGAATCGAACCTCAACCTCTGCCAGGATATTCCCGATTTCAACCTCTTCGATAACAACAATGCGATCTATACCCGCGCGCGCATGCTGCCGCCCGGTAAGATCAGCGGTTCCACGCTCGAAAAAACGGTGATTGCAGAAGGCTGTATCATCAACGCCTCGCGGGTGGAGAACACCGTTGTCGGCATCCGTTCGCGTATAGGCCATGGCACCACGGTGGTAAGCTGTTACCTGATGGGCAACGACTTTTTCGAAACCATTGCCGAAATGAGAGCAGCCCGGGAAAGCGGGCATCCTACGCTGGGCATCGGCGATCGCTGCTATATCATAAACGCGATCATCTTTAAGAATGTGCGCATCGGCTACGATGTTC
>JASGFZ010000220.1:0-5542 GCA_047605345.1 Flavihumibacter sp.
CGGTTCTTTCTGATATAATAGGTCAGTCCGTTACTGAGCTTGCCGATCGTTACCACCGAATCTTTCGGCAATGGATCGTCCAACTTCGTTTGTGCCTGACCGTTAGTAAACAGGAAAAGAAAGCACAAAAAGAGTGCGGGCAGATAAGGTTTGCCATTGGTATTTTTCATACAAAAAATTGAAAAACGAATATAGCCCGATTAACGGGTAACCGCTTCAATCGGTTTGCCCACGCAGCCGTTCGGCATCTGGATCTGCAACAGGGCGGCCACCGTGGGCGCTATGTCGGTCATATACACTTCGGTATTCGACCTGCCGGGTTTGATACGCCAGCCGTACCATACCAGCGGGATATGGGCGTCATAGGCATTCCACAGGCCATGGGTGGTGCCGGTGGGGCCATTGTCCATGACCTGGGGGTTCAGCACCACCTGCACGTCGCCGGTACGGTTGGGCATATAGCCGTTCGAAACCATGTCCCTGATCATTGCAGGCAGGGTGGTTTGTGCTGTTTTGGCCAGGTCGAAAGCGCGCAGCACACCTTCTCTTTCGCCCATGAACGATACCACCTGGTCAACCAGCTTGTCGCGGCTGATGCCGGCACTGTCGGCCCGCTCGCGGTTGATGTGCACCTGGTTATTGTACATCGAACCCATCGCCAGTTGCTGAACGCCGAAAACGCTGTTCAGCTTCGCATTCAGGTCGCGCATGGCAGCCACATCATCAAAAAGGCCGCCGGGCTGGTGGTGTGCCTGCAGAAAGCCGGGAACGTGCGCCACGCCATGGTCGGCCGAAATGAAGAACAGCCACTGGCCTTTGCCGACGGTTTGGTCGAGGTAATCAAAAAAAGCGCCCAGATCCTGGTCAAGCCGCAGGTAGGTATCTTCTATTTCTATGGAATTGGGACCAAAAGCATGGCCTACATAATCGGTCGACGACAGGCTCACCGCCAGGAAATCGGTAAACTCACCCTTCCCCATTTTTTCCTGCGCCACCGCCAGTTTGGCGAGCTCCAGGGTCATGGTATTGCCCCAGGGCGTGGAGGCGATGCTGTTGTAGTTTTTACCTACAAATTTTTTCAGGTCGTACGGAAAGTTCCTTGCTTCGCTGCCGAAAGGTTTTCCTTCCCAGGGCATATCGTCGGCGCTGCTGTTCACATAGGTGCCGATCGGGTAAAGGGTAGACCAGCCTTTTTCATAATACTGGTCTGCATGCTTTTCTTCGTTGTATTGGGTGAGCCAGGCAGGCAGGCTCTTCATGTAAAAGGTAGAGCTGATCCAGTTGCCGGTTTTGTTATCGAACCAGTAGGCGGCATTGGCGGCATGACCGGCAGGCAGGATGGCGCCACGGTCTTTAAGGGCGATACCGATCACTTTTGAACGGTAGTTGGAGCTGATACGCAGCTCGTCGGTAATGGTGCTGGTAAGCATATTCGCCGGGCTCATCCTGCCGGCGGCTGAAGTGCTGCCCACGGTTTCAGCTGAACCGTCTTCGGTGCAATACACGCTTTTATTCTTCACGCGGTCGATCCAGTTATTGCCGGTAATGCCGTGCACGGCCGGTACCGATCCCGTGTAGATACAGGTATGTCCGCAGGCAGTATAGGTAGGCGTGTAGGGAATAAAACAGTTCTCATTCGAAAAGCCCTGGCTGGTAAGGCGTTTGAAGCCGCCATTGGCCTTATAGCGGTCGGCATAGCGGTACAGGTAATCCCACCGCATCTGGTCCACCACCATGCCCACTACCAGTTTGGGACGCGCCGACGGTGAAGGTTTTGACTGCGACCACGCTGTTATTACAAATAACGCGCATATAAACGTAGCTAAAATTCGTTGCATCATCGGGCTTTTTGGCAAATATAGCCTTAGCAGCTTAAATATTTTACCTTTGCAGCAATTTTTAAATGCACAATTAATCTTTGATATGGCAGATATTTTCGAAAAACTGGTGAATAATGGCGGCCCTATCGGCCAGCACATGAAAAGAGCGCATGGTTATTTTGCCTTCCCCAAACTGGAGGGAGAACTGGGAAGCCGGATGACTTTCAGGGGAAAAGAAAGGATTGTTTGGAGTTTGAATAATTACCTGGGGCTGGCCAATCACCCCGAAACCCGAAAGGCCGACGCCGATGCAGCAGTACGCTGGGGCATGGGTTATCCCATGGGCGCCCGCATGATGAGCGGCAACAGCCAGTACCACGACCAGCTCGAAAAAGTGATCAGCGATTTTGTGCGCCGTGAAGATGCCATGCTGCTGAATTTCGGCTACCAGGGTATTATGAGCTGCATCGACGCCCTGCTCAACCGCCGCGATGTAGTGGTGTACGATGCCGAATGCCATGCCTGTATCGTTGACGGCATCCGCATGCACCTGGGATACAGCTATACTTACAAGCACAATGATATAGAAGACTGCGAAAAACAATTACAGCGTGCCGTGAAAATGGCCGAGAAAACAGGCGGCGGCATTTTGCTGGTAACCGAAGGGGTGTACGGCATGAGCGGCGACCAGGGTAAGCTGAAAGAGATCGTGGCGCTGAAATCGAAATATGATTTTCGCATACTGATCGACGATGCGCATGGCTTTGGCGCCATGGGCCCTACCGGCGCCGGTACCGATGAAGAACAGGGTGTACAGGATGGCATCGACCTTTATTTTTCAACCTTCGTAAAATCGATGGGCAGCATCGGCGCTTTTATCGCCGGCCCCAAAGATGTACTCGCCTATCTACGGTACAATACCCGTTCACAGATCTTTGCCAAGAGCCTGCCAATGATTGTGGTGGAAGGCATGCTGAAACGGATGGAGATGCTGAAAACCATGCCTGAGTTGCGTTCCGAACTGTGGACGGTTACCCGCACCCTTCAGCAGGGATTGCGCGACCGCGGGTTTGACCTCGGCAACACCAATACCATGGTTACACCCGTTTATATGAAAGGGGATGTTCCCGAAGCAACCGCCATGGTGCTGGATCTTCGCGAGAACTATAATATTTTCTGTTCGATTGTGGTGTACCCGGTGATACCCAAAGGACAGATCATCTATCGCCTCATTCCCACGGCGGCCCACTCGATGGAAGACATCGAGCTCACCCTCAAAGCGTTTACCGAAACCAAGGCCAAACTCGATGCCGGCGCCTACAAGGTGGCCGAAATACCCGATATGGCCGAAGCGATGTAAAAATGGCGGGGCCATTTTTACGGTTTGTGGTTTTGGGTTGGTGGTTTATGGTTGCTCCGCAAACCTAACTTCCTAATTAAAAAGGACTTGCACTGAATGCAGGTCCTTTTTAGTTAGATATCCCCGAACGCGGAGCAACCATAAACCACCAACCCTAAACCACAAACAGCGGGTTTTTTTTGGCCCGGGGGCAAAAAAAATCCCGCCTTACGGCGGGATGCACTAATCAAATACCATTAACCATTAAACCTTATCCTATGAAAAATCAAATATAAGATGTTAATGACGTAACATCGGTTGTAAGAAAGATTTTTTTTGGGTAAAAAATAGAGTTTCGGCCAGCATCGTCATTCTTTTGATCAGACGGCTGGTCGATTGTGCAGATTAAGGGGTAAAAATGAGGTCTGGGCAGATTAGGAAAAAATAAGGACGGGATCGACATCCCGTCCGTTCTTTATCCAATATCCTATGAAAAACCAGTGGTATGACGATATGGGATCGGGAAACGTTGCAGGGATGTTAACGGCAGGCCAATTTTCACCAGTTACCCTTAAACCCTCGCTGGTATTCGGGGAATGAGCTGGTTTTATAAGCCCCTTCGCCAAAATATTTTACCAGCAGCTCCATGTCTTTCGGCTCCAGAAAGCCGGGAATGGGCTGGGGTTCATTTGTTCCCGGCGGAATAATAACGGTGGTTGGATAAGAAAGCTGGGCAGGGCTCAGGAACAGGGCGATCTCGTTTACCCGGTACCGCACATTATACGAATACGATTTACCCTTCCATGCCAGTTTCGACCGCGACTCGGCGTCGAGTTTAACGGCATAGAATTTACTGTTCAGGTAGTTATATACATTTTTATTTTTATACGTTTTCTTATCCATTACCTTACACCAGCCACACCAGTCGGTGTAGAGGTCGATCAGGATAGGCCGGGGGTCGCCGGCAGCAGCGGCTTCGGCTTCGGCAAGCGTCATCCATTTCATACCCGATTGCGCCAGGGCTGTTTGCGCAAACAGTAAAAGGCCGGCCCACAGAATGATTTTAGGCATTGTACATTTGTTATTCGCAAGATAAACACCCGGCATGCAAAAAATTGTTATAGCTGTTACAGGCGCCAGCGGCGCTGTTTACGCAAAACTGCTGTTCGATAAACTACAGCAATTGTCTGATCAGTGGTCGGCAGTAGGCGTAGTCATGACAGACAATGCGAAAACGGTGTGGCAAACCGAACTGGGCAATAACGACTTTTCCCGGTACGCCGGATTTCATTTCTATGATAAGAACGATTTTTATGCCCCTTTCGCATCCGGCTCCAGCCAATTTAACAGCATGGTAGTGATTCCCTGCTCCATGGGCACCCTGGGAAGGATTGCATCCGGCATCAGCAACGACCTGATTTCGCGCGCGGCCGATGTAATGCTGAAGGAAAGACGAAAGCTGATCTGTGTACTGCGCGATACGCCTTACAACCTGATCCATATCAGGAATATGGAAACCGTAACCCTGGCCGGCGGCATCATCTGTCCTGCCTCTCCCTCCTTTTACAGCCGTCCGCAAACCCTTGAAGAAGCGGCAGCCACGGTGGTTGACAGGGTTATAGACCTTGCGGGCCTGCAGCAGAACAGCTATCGCTGGGGTAAGTAAAGCGGTTACCGCAAATCAATTTCTTCTACACCCGGATATTTTGCCTTGTTGAATACAAAGCTGTCGTCGGGCACATCGGCCTTCCCGTTAAAATTCTGCACGGAATAGGTATACTTGTTGCCGTTCTTCTCCAGTACTTTGGTGGAAGCGATCGACTTGCTGGCCTTGTCTACATACACAAAAACCTTGTGGAAGGCCTTGGTTTTATCCACCGGCGTCAATTCGATTTCCTGGAGCGTTTTGGCGCCTGTTTTTACTTCGCCGTTGAGTTTATACAAAAAGTCTTTGTCGTAAAAATTGGTGAACAGCTTCTGCGGTGTAACCGTACCCTGGCTGTCGTCGAACTTCGTGAGGGTTACCTCGTTGGATGCTTTGTCGTAGGTCCATACCGTTTTGCCGTCGCAGTATATTTCCTGCCCGGTGATATTCACTTTGTATTTACCATTCTTCATCCACACCGTTCCTTTTTTAGCGCCCTGCACTTTCCCGTTGCCGTCTTCCACCTGCAGGGTAAATGCTGATTGCACGGCTTTGAAAGATTTGAACTTGGCACTTACAGCGTCGAGTACTGCTTTGGCGGCAGGATCGTTTTCCTGCGCAAAACCTGTTAAAAGACCGCCAAAAACAAGACTCAAAAGCGTGATAATATGTTTCATATACTTCATTTATTAAAAAAAATCGGGCCAAAGTTATTCTTTCAGATGCAATACTTTGACC
>JASGFZ010000221.1:0-5459 GCA_047605345.1 Flavihumibacter sp.
AAAAAACTGCCGCAGTACCTCCCGCTGTTCATATATGCAGTCCTCTCGTTTTGCAATGAGGCTTGGTCGGATATTGCCATAAGTGGATTGCACCGTTACCAATGGAGCCGGCCTACCAACAATATATATGATCTGTGTGAAGTGCTGCTTTGGCTCTGGCAGTTTAAAAACTGGGGCTTGTTTGCCGACAGGTTATGGCTCTACCGGCTTTTGCTTGGATTCAGGATTGTTTCCTGGATACTGCTGGTGGTATTCGGCATCGGCATGGGTGCTGTTACTTCCTGGTCGGAAGTAATGGGCTATTTCATGATTGCTGTACTGGCCATCTCCAACCTGAATTTCATTTTTGCCCGGAACAGGGCCGATTTTTCGAAAAGCACCAATTTCATAGCAACCATCGCCTGCATTTTCTTTTTCTGTTACAAAGTCTGTCATCAAGTTTTCTTTATTTATGGGCTGGATAAAGACATGCAATTTGTTCGTAATGTTTACAGTATTTTTCTGGTAATAAATATCATTTACAACCTTTTATTAGCTTACGGTCTGTTATGGACGGACCGCAAACAACCCTATTTACTGCGATATTAATAGTTGCCATTGCGCTGACGGTTTTCCTGACCTATTTCTTTATCATTCTGCTTCGGCAGCAGCGTGTCAACCGCCGCCTTTTCCAGGAAAAGCTGCGGGCAGAAATAGAAACACTGGAAAAGGAAAGAAAGCGCATGGCAGCCGACCTGCACGACGACCTGGGCCCCAGCCTGCTGGCCATTAAATTCCAGACCAGCAGCCTCGAATTGTCGGACCCCGACGATAGGGAAACACTCGGCCAGGTGCACCAGCAAATGGATCAGCTGCTGGAAAAGATCCGCGACATCGCCAACGACATACTGCCTTCGGCGCTCAGCCGCAAAGGGCTTATCATCGCTTTGCAGGATTTCACCCGAACCGTGTCGCGCAATGCAGCTATGCAGATCCACGTGGATACCGCTGAAATACCCAACCTGCCACCCGAAAAAACCGTACACCTGTTTCGCATACTCCAGGAAATTGTACATAATACCATCAAACATGCCGGTGCCAAAAACCTTAATATCACGATGAAAATGAAAGACGAACTGTTGCAAATCGTTACTACCGACGATGGAAAAGGCTTCGATGCAGTGGAAGCGGGCAGTAAGATACGGGGGCTGGGGCTCAATAATATTGTGAGCCGCACAGAAATCATCGGTGGTAAGTTGTACCTTGATACTGCACCGGGAAAAGGAACCCGTTTTCAGATAGACATTCCACTGTAAATCCAAATAAGTACCTGCCATGCCGACGAGGTTACTACTCGCAGACGATCATGAACTACTCCGCATGGGCTTTCGTGCCATATTGCGCAAATTACCCGATATCGAGGTGACAGATGAAGCGGCGGATGGCGTGGAACTGCTTGAAAAAGCCATACAGCTGAAACCTGATGTCATCATTACCGATATTAACATGCCGCACATGGACGGTATCGAGGCGACCCGGCTGATCAATGCACGCCTGCCTGACCTGCCGGTAATAGCGCTGACCATGTTTGAAGACGACAGCCTGCTGCTTGATATGCTCGAAGCCGGCGCCCGCGGATATGTTTTGAAGAACACCGGTAAGGACGAGATACTGCGCGCCATCCAAACCGTGATGGCGGGCCGGCCCTATTACTGCGATAAAACCAGCGCGCGGCTGGCCACCCTGATCGGCAAAAGCAGGTTCAAGCCTTGCCGCCAGAAAGAAAGGCTGGATTTCACAGAAAGAGAGGCAGAGATCATAGCACTTTTATGCAGGGAATGTTCCAACAAAGAAGTGAGCGAAAAACTGGGGGTAAGCCAGCGAACGGTGGAAAGTCACCGCGAACGGATATTCGAAAAAATGGGCGTTCGCAACATCGCCGGGCTGGTCGTTTTCGCCATCAAAAATGGCATTTACAAAGTCTGACTCTCATCATAAAACCGTATCTTACCAACAATGCAATTGTCAAAACTGGCCTTCCTGCTTCTGCTGCCCGCGCAACAGGTGTTCGCGCAGTCTCGCAATACCGCATCTTCATTTATCGACTCCTCCCGAATGCAGGCCATCCGTTACTATCATGCTGCTACCGGCAACAATGCCAGGGTGTATAAAGGTTTGTTAAGGCAAAATTATCCGCAGCAGACAGAGGGCCGGCCTTATTTCGATACCACCGTATATGTACCGGCCGATGTTGTGTTCCACGAACTGCAGTACGAGCACATCCCGGTACTCTATGATATGTTCACACAAACATTGATTACCCTGACGCCAGCCAATTTCGGTGTGCAGCTGTTGCCCGACAAAACCGCCGCGTTTGATATCGGCCATCATCATTTTATCCGGATCGATTCAGCCAATACCATCCTGCCACAAGCGCCGCCCGGCTTTTATGAGGTACTGATCAGTAACCGGCACCTGGCCGCCTATGCCTTTCGAAAAGTGATTATCGAAGAAAAAATCACCGATGTGGTGGAGCAGAAATTTGTGCGGGCCGATAAATACTTCCTGGTTCGCAACAACCATGCAGAAGCGTTTTACACCTGGCGCGGGTTATATAAATCGCTGGGGTTGAGCCGCCGAAGCGTGCGCAGGCAATTGGATGCGGAAGGTATTAACCCAAAAACCGATCCGGATGCCGCTATCCGTACCCTGCTTCATTTTTATAGCGCCCTAAATCCTGCAAGGCCATGAGGATTCTCCTGCTGCTTGTTTTGATGGCCGGCGGGCTGCGGCTCCGGGCGCAAACACCGGATTTGCCGTTAAGCGTTTCGTTCGACAGCGCCCGTATTGCCGAATTTGTAAGAGAGGCCGAACGGCAAACCGGCGTTTATTTTTACTATGATGCCCCCCTGTTCGACAGCCTTCGCATATCAATTGCCGTTAGAAGCGAACCTTTAAGCAAAGTGCTTGCCACTATTTTTTCAGGCACCGATTTTTATTTTTACCTCGCCGACAACAAAAAAGTATTCCTGACAAGAGGAAGCCCCCTTCAGGCACAGCTGCCCCCCGGTTATTTTGATGCACCCGGCACGCAGCCGGCCGGCCAGAACAACAGCCTTCCCGACTATAAAGGAGTGGCAACCAAAAAAACGGGCCCGGCACTGGAGCAGAAAACCTTTGAAATCGGCGCCCGCACCTCTGTTATTTCACATGCGCCCGCCAGCATTGCAGGTTATGTGCGCAATGGAAAATCCGGCGAACCCATCGCCGGCGCCTACCTCAGCATCGAAGGCACCAATACAGGTGTCAATACCGACCAGTACGGTTACTATTCATTGACCATTCCCCGGGGTGCGCATGTGCTGCAAATACAGGGCATCGGCATGGCCGATACCCGGCGCAAAATCATTGTATATGCCGACGGTAAATTCAATATCGACCTTACCGAAAGGGTCACTTCTTTAAAGGAAGTGATTGTATCTGCCGCCAAAGTAGCCAATGTGCGGCGGGTAGCCATGGGCGTGGACAAGCTCAATATTCAAACCATCAAGAGAATGCCATCGGCCTTTGGTGAAGCAGATATTCTTCGTGCGGTCACCACCCTTCCCGGCGTGAAAACAGTGGGCGAAGCCAGTACCGGTTTCAACGTGCGCGGGGGATCGGCCGACCAGAACCTCATCCTGTTCAACGATGCCACTATTTTCAACCCCTCTCATTTTTTCGGCTTCTTTTCGGCTTTTAACCCCGACGTGGTGAAAGATGTTGAATTGTATAAAAGCAGCATCCCGGCCGAGTATGGAGGCCGCCTTTCTTCGGTGCTTGCCATCACCAGCCGCGAGGGTAACAAGAAAAAGATAACCGGATCGGCCGGCATGGGGCCGGTAACCGCCCGCGCCAATGCGGAGTTCCCTGTTATCAAAGACAAGATGTCGATCATTGCCGGCGGCCGCGCCACGTATGCCAACTGGCTGCTCAACCTGCTGCCCGATGAATACAGGAACAGCAAGGCAAGCTTTTACGATGGCAACCTGCTGTTGCATTACCAGCCGAACAACAAAGACAATGTGCATATAACCGGCTATATGAGCCAGGACCGGTTCAGGCTCAACAACGACACTTCTTACGGCTATCACAACCGGAACATCTCTGCAAAATGGAAGCACAACTTCAGCAATAAGCTGATCGGCGAACTGACAAGCGGATACGATAACTATGCGTATAAAACAGCCAGTGACCAGCAGGGCATTTATGATTACAGCCTCCGTTTCGCCATCGGCCAGTTCAATGCGAAAACTGATTTCACCTGGTTTGTGCACCCCCGGCATACACTTGATATGGGGCTGTCGTACATCCGCTATTCGCTCCATCCCGGCACCTACACGCCCAATGGAAAAAACTCACTGATTGCCCCCGACACCATTCCCGCCGAACAGGCGCGTGAAATGGCCGTTTATATTTCCGACAGGTGGAATATCAGCACCAACCTTTCAGTGCAGGCAGGCCTGCGGTATTCTTATTTTAATTATCTCGGTCCCACTACCGTGAATGAATATGCGCCGGGGCAGCCGAAAACACCCGACAGCCAAACCGGCAGCACCGGCTATGCAAAAGGAAAAACCGCGGCTTCTTACGGCGGTCCCGAACTGAGGTTTTCCGCGCGGTATAGCATCACCGGTGATTTTTCGGTAAAAGCCGGGTACAACTCACAACGGCAATACATCCACATGCTGTCGAACACTTCGGCTATTTCACCCACCGATATCTGGAAGCTGAGCGATCCGAATATTCGTCCGCAGTTCGGCGAGCAGGTTTCTATCGGTTTCTATAAAAACCTTCGCAACAACAGCATTGAAACATCCGTGGAAGTCTATTACAAAAAGATCAGCCATTACCTCGACTATCGCAGCGGCGCCTCCCTGGTCATGAATCACCATATCGAAACAGATGTAACGGGCACCCGCGGCAAAGCCTACGGAGCCGAGTTCATGATCAAAAAGCAGGCGGGCAAGCTGAACGGATGGGTGAGCTATACCTGGTCGCGCATTTTGCTGCAGCAATCGGATCCGAATGCAGGTGAGGTGATTAACGGCGGTAAATTCTACCCGGCCAATTACGACAAGCCCCATGACATAACCGCTGTGGCCAACTACCGGTTTTCGCACCGCTTCAGCTTATCGATGAATGCTACCTACAGTACCGGGCGCCCCATTACCCTGCCCATCGGCAGGTTCTATTATGCCGGCGGGCAAAGAGCGCTTTTCGGCGACCGCAACGCACACCGCATTCCGGATTATTTCCGCACCGACCTCTCAATCAATATCGACGGCAACCACAAGGTTGACCAGACCTTCCACAACTCATGGAGCCTGGGCGTATATAACCTCACCGGACGGCACAACGCCTATTCGGTTTATTATGTCACAGAAAATGCTGTCATCAATGGATACAAGCTGTCCATTTTTGGCAGTGCCATTCCTTTC
>JASGFZ010000222.1:0-5404 GCA_047605345.1 Flavihumibacter sp.
CCATGAAAGAGATGATGAATGACCAGGACTACCTGTACGGCAGCATGATCAAAGATATTCATTCGCTGGGGCAGGTGCTGGCGAGAAAATACCGGTTCCTTCGGGTTTCCTATAACATATTTATGTTCGGGCTGGTGCTGGCGATCATTGCTTATGGCATTGCCGGCATCGTCGGCGCCAAATAAGGCATGATTGATTATATCAGGGCATACAAAAAGTACAGCACCAGCTACTATGTATCTGAAGGCATTCGCACCACTGCAGGGGTGATGATTCCTATATTGGTGGCCGGTTATTTTGGTGAGCTGAAGACAGGTGTGTCGCTGGCGCTGGGTGCCATGTGCGTGGCGCTGACTGACAATACCGGTCCGATTCACCACCGGGTAAACGGAATGGTGTCGACCGTGCTGCTGATATTCGTGATCTCGCTCCTCACCGGCGTTATGATCCATTTCCATGCGCTGCTGGCGGCGTGGGTGGCCGTGGTGGGCTTTTGCTGCGCTTTTATCGGGGTATTCGGTAACCGGGCCAGTTCGGTGGGCTCGGCGGGGCTGCTGATCATGGTATTGAGTATTGACGAGCGGCTTGCCCTGCGCGATGCGATACAGAATGCGTTGCTGGTATCGGCGCGGCGGCATTTTCTACCTCTCGCTCAGCCTGGCTATTTACCGGCTGCGACCCTATAAGCTTATCCAGCAGGCGCTGGGCGATGCGCTTATCGGTACGGGCAGTTACCTGCGTACGCGGGCACAGTTCTATGACGACAATACCGATTATGATGAGATCTACCGGCAACTGCTGGAGCAGCAGGTGCAGGTACACAACAAACAGAACCTGGTGCGCGAGATGCTGTTCAAAACGCGTGATATTGTTCAGGAGTCGACCCATACCAGCCGCATCCTGATGATGATCTTTCTTGATGCGGTTGATCTTTTTGAGCGCATCATGACCTCGCAGCAGGACTACCGGAAGCTGCACGCGCTCGCCGATGGCAGTCGCCTGCTACCCGCTTTCAAAGAGATGATCCTCACCCTGGCCGAAGAAGTGGAAAGCATCGGCCTGGCCTTGCAGGAAGGCAAACCATCGGAGCCCAATAAAAAAGCTGCAGAACAACTGGCGACGCTCGACCAACAGTTTTCCAGCCGCCGCGCCACCACGATGAACGACGGTAATATTGAAGCCTTTATTACCCTCCGGCACATTCTCGACAGCATAAAAGACCTGCACCACCGGTTGCAGGCCCTCAACCGCTACACCAGCTTCGACGCCAGCCTGGGTGAGGAATTCAAAAGGCAGGTGGAGTACTCCAAGTTTGTCAGCCCGTCGGAGTTCAACCTCCGCCTGCTTACCAATAATATCAGCGTTCACTCCAATATATTCCGCCATTCGGTGCGTGTTTCGCTGGCCTTGCTGGCCGGCTTCTTTATCAGCCGCATATTACCCGTGGGTCATGGTTACTGGGTGCTGCTTACCATTACGGTGATACTTAAACCTGCGTATAGCCTCAGCAAGCAGCGCAATGTGGAGCGCCTGCTGGGCACATTGGCCGGCGCCACTATCGGCGGCGGGTTGCTCTGGTTTATAAAAGACCAGAATGTATTGCTGGTGCTGATGATTGTTTGTATGCTTATCACCTACAGCCTGGTGCGGGTGAAATACCTGCCGGCCGTGATCACTATGACGATCTATATCCTGATCTCCGTTCATTTTCTGAAGCCGGGCGATTTCACGCTGGTGATGCGCGACCGGCTGATCGACACTTTTGCCGGGTCGGCGATTGCTTTTATCGCGTTGATCGCTATCCCGCCCAAATGGGAGCACGAGCATATCCACGAACTGCTGATGGAAACCATCCGCGCCAATGCCGGTTACCTGGAATCGATTACCAAACCGTTTCTTAAGGAACCGCTTTCCAATCTTGAATACAAGCTGGCCAGGAAAGAAGTGTTTGTGCAGCTGGCCAATTTATCAGATGCCTTTCAGCGCATGCTGAATGAACCCAGGCGACACCAGAAAAAAGGGCAACTGGTACACCAGATGGTGGTATCGAACCATATGCTGGCATCGCATATCGCTACGCTGAGCAGCTATCGCAATTTTGCCGGTGCCTATGCTTCAGAAAGCTTTCGGCCGATCATTGCATCCAGCATCGGGCACCTGAAGGGCGCGGCTGATTTCCTGGCAACGGGTAATCCGCAGCACCATGTATTGCCTGCCGATGAAAATTTCCGGGTGCGCGATGAGTTACAAAGCCTGCTGCAGCTCCGTTTACACGAGCTGGCCCTGGGTTCGCTCGAAACCGATACCCGAAAAAGGCATTCCGAATTGACCACTATTACCGATCAATTGGAGTACATCAACAAAATCAGCAGTGACCTGGAAAAGCGGGCCGTGAAATTACTTGCCGGCTAATAACCCGCTATGAGCAGGCAGCCGCACTTTAGGGCCATTAAGAAACCTGGTTCTCGACGACCCGGAGCGGTTTGTTCATAAGGGAAGCCAATGTAAAGACAGTTGTTTCAGTGCAGCATTCGGTTATCCCTTACCGTGAAATGACAGGCTCGTCGGCTGGTAAATGCATTTACCCTCAGGCGCCGCCCAGCATTTCTTTCAGCTTTGCCACCAGTTCGCCCCTGGTAATGGGAACACCTTTGATCTTGTTGTAACCTTTGGCATCAACCAGGAACTGCTCGCGGATGATCTTGATCAGCTGGCCATTATTGATCTCCGGAATCAGTACCTGCTTAAAGCTGCCGATCAGGGCGCCAAGGTTGCGGGGGAAGGGCCGCAGGTGGCGCAGGTGCGCATGGCTTACGGCATATCCCTGTGCCTGGAGCCCGGCAACGGCGCTTTTGATGGCGCCATAGGTAGAACCCCAACCCAATACGAGGATATCTCCTTCGCCGGGGCCGCTGTCCAGCTTTTGTTCAGGGATATAATTTTCGATCTTATCCACTTTCTCCTGGCGGATCTTCACCATAAACTCGTGGTTGTCGGGATCGTAGCTGACTGCGCCGGTGATGTTCTGCTTTTCGAGTCCGCCAATGCGGTGTTCCAGTCCCGCGGTTCCCGGTACCGCCCAGGGTCTTACCAGTTTTTCATCGCGCAGGTAGGGTTGGAAAACGGGTTCGTTGTCTGCCAATTCGGTTTTGAAGCTGGTATGGATGGGTGGCAGGTCGGCACTGGTGGGAAATTTCCAGGGCTCGGCGCCATTGGCGATATACCCATCGCTTAAAAAGATCACCGGTGTCATATGCTGCACCGAAATGCGAACCGCTTCATATACCGCGTCGAAACAATCGCTGGGCGTAGAGGCGGCGATTACCGGCATGGGGCATTCACCGTTGCGGCCGTAGTAGGCCTGCAGCAGGTCGCTTTGCTCGGTTTTGGTGGGCAGGCCGGTAGAGGGGCCGCCTCTTTGTATGTTCACGATCAGGAGGGGGATTTCCAGCATCACTGCCAGGCCCATGGCTTCGGTTTTGAGCGCCATACCCGGTCCGGAAGTGGTGGTCACACCCAGGCTGCCGCCATAGGCTGCACCGATAGCGGCCGAGATGCCGGCAATTTCGTCTTCGGCCTGGAAGGTCCTGATGCCGAAACTTTTGTGGCGGCTCAGCTCGTGCAGGATATCAGAAGCAGGTGTAATAGGATAGGTGCCCAGGAACAGCGGCAAATTGCTTTTTTGAGCGGCTGCGATCAACCCGAGCGCCAGCGCCTGGTTACCGGTGATATTGCGGTACCTGCCCGGTTCCATGCGCGATTTCTCCACTGTATAACGGGTAGTGAAGGTTTCGGTGGTATCGCCGTAGTGATAACCGGCTTTCAGCGCCTTGATATTGCTGGTGAGCAACTCGGGCGTTTTGCTGAATTTATCGGTAAGAAACTGTATGGAGCTTTCCATATCTCGGTTGAACATCCAGTACAAAAAGCCCAGCACAAACATATTTTTCGCGCGGTCTTTGTCTTTCATGCCCAGCGTAAATTCTTTCAGCGCCTCCCGGGTCATTTTGGTGACATCCATTTTGATGACCTCATAGCCCTGCAGGCTGTCGTCGGCAATGGGATTCACCCCCTCGGGGTAGTTGGCAAGACGAAGGTTCTTACTATCGAACCCATCGGTGTTGACAATGATTTTTCCGCCTTTTTTCAGGGCTTTGAGATTCGTTTTCAGGGCGGCGGCGTTCATGGCTACCAGTACGTCACAATCGTCGCCGGGGGTATAGATCGGCGCACTGGAAAACCGGAGCTGGAAGCCGCTTACCCCGGGGATGGTGCCCTGGGGCGCCCGGATTTCGGCAG
Source organism: Flavihumibacter sp. (assembly GCA_047605345.1). Lineage (GTDB taxonomy): Bacteria > Bacteroidota > Bacteroidia > Chitinophagales > Chitinophagaceae > Flavihumibacter. Next base: position 4,300 of record JASGFZ010000222.1, read on the forward strand.
GGAAATCGGGAAAGGTCGACAGATCGATGCCCATCAGGGCGGTATTATTCGTAAACTGGGTACCCGTCAATTGCATGCCATCACCGCTATCGCCGGCAAATTTTATCACTACCTCGGGCAGGGTTTCATCTTTGCGAATCATCGCGCAAAGGTACAGCGAACTTGGGCTGAAAAAAGGTGACTTTTGTTCCGGTAAATTTTTTCCGGAAATAGCAAACGATTAAAACAATATTAAAGGAACTTCGCGCCACTCAAAAAAAGCCTCTTATGCGTGTGGTGCTGCTTCTTTCGCTGCTGTTGAACGTGTTTGCCCTTTCGCTGAAGGCCCAGGTGCTCACCGCAGAAGATTCGCTTTCCGCCGGACTGGTATCCAGATCGCAAACCACTGTTTTATCGGGATATGGAGAGGCGCGTTATTCGCTTGATACCAAACAAAAGGATGCAACAGCTTCATTATCAAGAGTTGTTTTGTTCGTTGGGCATAAATTCAACAATAAGATTTCCGTCTTTACCGAGCTGGAGCTGGAAGATGCCCTGGTGATAGGGCAAAAGGGCGATGAAAGCGGTGCAGCCAAAGGCGGCATCAGCATGGAGCAGGCGTTTATCAAATTCAACCTGACGCCAAATACCTATCTCGTGGCCGGGCTTTTCATTCCCCGCCTGGGTATCATCAACGAAAACCACCTGCCCACTACCTTTAACGGGGTCGACCGTCCTTTCCTGGAGCAGCTGATCATTCCTTCTACCTGGCGCGAAGTAGGGGTAGGGCTGTATGGCGGTTGGTATGGAACAATGCCAAACAAAAAGTTGCAAAGAAAAAGCACACACCCACTAAAAGCACATTCCGGGAAACCGTAGAGACACCATGAAAGAAATTCAAAAAAACCAGAACTTGTAAGATTTTTTTCTATGAACCAACTGTCTCCTATGCTAAGTGATATTTAGTATTATACAGATTCTTTTGGAAAAACCCAGTTACGTTTTGGCGTCGGCTATCATATTTGACGGATCGAAGGTATGTATACCAGTATCAAAGCTGGAAACAAATTGAAAAAAGGAGAAAGCAGGCAGTCCTTTGAGAAACCACCTTTCAGGAGTTTTGGAA
>JASGFZ010000223.1:0-5380 GCA_047605345.1 Flavihumibacter sp.
TCGCTCATAGTCGTGAATACTTCACGCGCAGCGACCCTTTTTGACTTTTTACTTTTGATTTTTAACTTTATTCCGCCCCTCACTCCGCTCTCAAACTCGTCACCGGGTTTGCCAGCGCTGCCTTCATCGTTTGTGCCGTAATAAGCAAAATGGTTACCAATGCCAGGCAACCGGTAACCGCTATAAAAGGCAGTATGCCTATGTTTACCCGGTAGGCATAGCCCTGTAACCAGCTATGCATGATCAGGTAGGCAAGCGGGCAGGCAATGACGCCGGCTACCAGCAGCATCCACACAAATTCCCTGATAAAAAGAGCAATGATGTCCAACACCGAAGAGCCCAATACTTTCCTTATACCTATTTCTTTGGTGCGTTTCCGGATGTTCAGCGTAACCAGGCCAAAAACGCCGAGCAATACGATGATCATTGCCAGCAGGGTGGCGGTGTAAGCCGCTTTTTTAAACTGCAATTCCGATTGGTAAATACTGGCCCGCGGTTCATCCATAAAGCGGTATTCAAAGGCTGCGCCCGGCATCAGCGCCGCCCATTTGCCCTGTAGCCCGTTCAGGGTGGAAGAAATATGCTGCGGCTGAATTTTAAAAGTGAAATACCGGTAAACAGGGCTGAAGCGCACCGGGAAAAAAACAGCCGGATCAATTTTTCCCTGCATCGAGCCAAAGTGAAAATCACGGATAACGCCCTTCACGGTGAAGACGGTGGGATCGCCTGAAACCCGTACCTGTTGGCCGATAGCCTCCTTTTCATTCTTCCAGCCAAGCTGTTGCAGCGCCGTTTCATTGACAACGATTTTAGCGGAGTCGGCATTTCCGCCATCAAAAAAAGCACCTGCTTTTAAGGGTATCTGGTAAACCGATAAATAGTTTTCGTCCGTTTCCAGGAACGATGCGTCGACGGCGCGGGTGGAATCCCCGCCCAATTTATACACCGGCGCCCCGCCGATATTATAGCCGTTGGGTATCTCGAAAGAAAGCGATACACCCGAAACGCCGGGCATAGCGGCAAACTGGTTTCGGATGGTTTCCATTTTTTCCACCCCTGCTTTTGTCCAGTTTCTCGGCACCTGCGCCGACACCACAAAATCCTTGTTATATCCAAGCGATTTGCTGAAGAACAGGTCTGTCTGCCGGGAAATAATGACCGCGCCGGCAAATGCAATGATCGCCACTGCAAACTGGAAAGTAACCAGCGACTTCCGCAGCCACACCTTGTCTTTGACGGAAGACAGCTTTCCTTTCAGGGATTCAACCGATCTTACCGACGACAAAACAAAGGCCGGATAAATACCGGCAACAAAGCCCAGCAATAACACCAGGAGCGGAATAAACAAGGCGAACCAGGCAGGGAACTGGAAAAGAGCAGGCAGGGCCCTGCCTATGATACTGCCGAACAGTTTTCTGGTGATTGAATATACGACGAGTGCCACCATCGTTGCAAAAAACACCATTACGACCGACTCCGTGATAAACTGAACAATCAACTGGTGTTTGCTGCCTCCCAGCGCTTTCCGCACACCGATCTCTCCCAGGCGGGACGACGACCGGCTCACTGACATATTTATAAAATTGATCACGGCCATCATTAAGATAAACACGGCGATAAAAGACAGCACCAACAGCGTCTTTTTAACGAAGCCGTTGTTGTACTCCAGGTAGTATGCTTTCAGTGGTGTGAGATAGGGCTTAAATACCTGTGCGTCCTGCGGTTGTGCGTTCAATTGCACCAACTGTGCAATGGGTTGCTCAAGGTCCTTCGCCGTAACACCTTCCCGAAGCTCCACGTAACTTACAATAGCCGTATTCTGCCAGCTCATGTCCCGTCCGAAAAAATCCAGGTTCATATCAGACACATAGACCCCGTTGTTGTTGTTCTCATTGATATTCGTAACGGAATTTTTCGACGGCATTTCCATCACGCCGGTAACCAGGAAATCATGCCTGCCGCCCGACATATTTTCAATGGAAATGGTTTGCCCGGTCACATCTGCCCTGCCGAAATATTTTATGGCCCGGTCAGTGGTGATAACTACGGTGAAGGGCTCCTTTAACGCCGTTGATGCATTCCCATAAACCAGCTTAAAGCCATACATATGCAGCAGGGTGCTGTCGCCTATCTGTATGCCTTCGCGAAAGGCCTGGTTTTCCGTTGATACGTTGGTGGTAATACCGTCCCACCGGTAATAATTGGCAACAAGATCAGGGTAGTTCTCTTTCAGCGCCCCGGCCAGGGGGCCAAATGTGGTAATGCTTCCGTTCACCTGGCCTTTCCACAGGTTTTGGATAATATACTGGTGACCGTCATTTTTCAGGTTCCGGTTCACCTGCCATTCGCCCCACACATAAGCTGCTATCAGCAAGGAAAATGCGATGCCGACAGAGAGGCCAAAAATGTTTATGCCCGCGTAAAACCGGCTCTTTAACATATTCCGCCAGGCGGCTTTGCAATAGTTCAGAAACACGATGTTAGGTTTTTTAGGTTGAAGGCAAACTTTACAAAGTCAAAAATCAAAAGTCAAAAATCAAAATGGGTCGCTGTTTTGCGGGTTTGGCGTTGTGTTCACTTATTCGCTTCTCAGGCTCTTCACCGGGTTGGCAATCGCCGCCTTTACCGATTGAAAGCTTACAGTGATCACTGCTATGATGAATGCTGCAAGACCCGCTGCTGCGAATATCCACCAGCTTATCTGGATGCGATAAGCGAAATCCTGCAACCATGCATGCATGAAATACCAGCCCGGCGGAACGGCTATAACGAAAGCAATGGCTACCAGTTTCACAAAATCTTTCGACAGCAGCTGTACAATGCTGCCCACGCTGGCACCCAGTACCTTGCGTACGCCAATCTCTTTGACGCGCTGCTCTGCAATAAAGGCGGCGAGGCCGAACAACCCCAGGCAGGCAATGGCAATGGCCAGCATCGAAAATACCAGGGCGATTTTGCCAACACGTTGCTCTGTATGGTACATTTCATTGAATGACTCGTCCAGGAAACGGTACCTGAAAGGCATGGATGGCGCCAGGGCCTTCCACCTGTTTTCTGTTTGAGCGATAATTTGTGTTGCCTGCGCTGCGTTTATTTTAAAAGCGACAAAGCCACCATTTCCTTTGCGAAGCCGTAAACACGCAGGGCCTACGCTTTCGCGCAGCGACTCGAAATTGAAATTTTTCACCACGCCGACTATATGATAAGCCACCATTGTTTTATTATCATTCTCAAGCCGGTATAATTTTGTATTGAGCGGGTCTTTTGTGTTTAGGAATTTAACCGCTGTTTCGTTGACAAGGATTGCGGTGGAATCGCTGGGAAAATCTTTTGAAAAATTCCGTCCTTTCACCACCTGCATGCCCATGGTTGGCAGGTAATCTTCGTCGATCGTCCAGTTCTGCATCTGGATTCCATTCTTTGCATCGGCTATGGGCTGCGAAAAAAAGCTGTCGTCAGAACGGCTGGAATTGCTTACCGGCAAAAATGAGCTGATGGTTGCCGATTGAACACCACTTTGCCGGGCAATTTCATCTCTGAAGAATTTCATATTGTCGCCCAGGCTGAACGCGTCGTTTATAATAAGCACCTGGTCTTTGTTGAAGCCAATATCTTTATTTTGTATAAAATGCAGTTGTTTGTACACCACAATTGTTCCGATCATCAGGAAAATGGAGGTGGCAAATTGAAAAACCACGAGTACATTTCTTAGGCCGCGGCTGCTGTTTCCCGTTCTGGATTTCCCTTTCAGCGCTTCAACCGGATTGAACGATGACAGGAAAAATGCCGGGTAGCTGCCCGCAATGGCTCCCACAACAACCGGCAATACAACCAGCAGCAGCAATAGCACGGGGGAGAGAAGGCTGCTCATGGAAATCTGCTTGCCGGCAATATGGTTAAACAGCGGTATGGTAAGCCAGGTAATGACAACGGCGATAACCAAACCCAAAAAGGCGGTGAGCATCGATTCACTGAGAAATTGCAACATCAGCCCTTTTCTTTCGGTACCCAGCACTTTCCGGACAGACACTTCTTTGGCGCGGCTGGCAGAACGTGCGGTGGTAAGGTTCATGAAGTTCACACAGGCGATCAGGAGGATAAAGAGTGCTACGGCTGCAAAAATGTACACGTACCGGATATTGCCGCCGGGCGCCAGTTCGTACTGGTAATCGGAATACAGGTGGATTTTGGTAAGTGGGGTGAGTGAATAGGCCAGGTTGTTTCCTGCTTTTCTGAATTCATCCATACTGGACACTTTCATGAATTGCTGCACATAAGGCACCACATAGCGATCGATATAATCATCCAGCTTTTTTTCAAGCGCTTTGTAGTCCGCTCCTTTTGCCAGCAGCAAATAGGTGTGAAAGTTGTGGCTGGTATAAGAACCCCAGGGATACTGTACGTTCTTCATCGAAAAAAGAAAATCGTAATTGAAATGGCTGTTGGCGGGCATGTCTTTTATTACCGCTGTTATTTTATAGGCGTCTGTTGCATGATCGCCCGCCGTTTCTATTAGCTTACCGACAACATCTGTTGTACCGAAATATTTTCTTGCGGTTGATTCGGTAACAACAACTGTATTAGGTTCGTCCAGTGCGGTATGCGTATCACCTGCGATGGCAGGAAAACTAAACAGGTCAAAAAACGTTGAATCCACATTGGCTACCTTTTCTTCCTTCATAAAACTGTTGCCTTTTTTGACCAGCTTATACCCGTCATTGGTGTACATACGGGTGTACTGTTCTACCTGCGGATAGTCTTTTTTTAGAATTTGCCCCATCATGTCTGATGAAATGGCCCCGTGTATGCCGGCCCCGCCAATATGGATATCTGCATTGACCCGGTAAATCCGGTCTGCATACCGTTGGAACCGGTCATAGCTTAATTCATCCAGTACATATAATGTGATCGTCAGGAAACAGGCCAGCCCCACGGCCAGGCCAAGCACATTTATAACCGAGTAGGTTTTATTACGCAGCAGATTGCGCCAGGCTATTTTTATATAATTTCTGAACATGTGTGAAAGGATTTACAGTTCTTCGCGGAGATGGCTTGTTTGACAATACCCAACAAGGGTGCCGTTAGCTAGCAGGCTTTAAACCAGATGGTTATATATAACTGTGATGAACGCGGTGTTCGGTTTTGGTACAGGGGTGTCCGGTTCCACAACACACCGGCACCCCGGCCATAAAAGACCCGGGGTGCGGCTTTTTTCTTCATGTGCGAAAGCAGACCTGATCAGAAGCCCGATGAGGTCAGCTCTTCTTCGTGTATTTTTCCGTTGTTGTGTACCAGCAGCGTGCCCTGCAGGTATTTTTCATTGTGTTGTGTTGCATCCAGCCCAATCTCTTCTTCTTCAGACGACACCCGCAGCGGCAGG
>JASGFZ010000224.1:0-5340 GCA_047605345.1 Flavihumibacter sp.
CGATCGAAGCCATTAAAGAAGTAGCCGATCAGCACCTGCCGCAGGGATACCAGTACGAGTGGAGCGGTATGACCCGCGAACAGGTATTGTCGGGCAACCAGACCGTTTTCATTTTTGCCATCGTGCTCATTTTCGTATACCTGCTGCTGGCCGCGCAGTACGAAAGCTTTGCCCTGCCCATGGCCGTTATATTATCGTTGCCGCCGGGGGTGTTCGGGTCTTACCTGTTTCTCAAAATAGGCGGACTTGAAAACAATATCTATGCACAGGTGGCACTGGTGATGTTGGTGGGGCTGCTGGCGAAAAATGCCATCCTCATGGTGGAGTTCTCCATTCTGCGCCGCAAGGAAGGGCTGAGTATTCTTGCAGCAGCCATGCAGGGAGCGGTATCCCGTTTACGTCCTATTCTCATGACTTCATTTGCCTTCGTGGCGGGTTTGATTCCGCTTTGCATTGCGCACGGCGCGGGTGCCATGGGCAACCGGTCGATCGGTATGGCGGCTGCGGGCGGCATGTTGTTGGGAACCATATTCGGCATTTTCATGGTGCCTGGTCTTTACGTGATTTTTGCCCGTTTGTCTGAAGGAAAAAAAGCCAAAAATGTCAGGAACTAAAATCATCGTCATCGCCATACTGGTATTGGCCGGCAGCTGCCGTATGGCGCCGCCGCAACAGCTGCCCGAACTGAAACCATTGCCTGCCGCCTTTACTGAGCAGCCGGGCGATTCTTCCATCGCGGCCATTCACTGGAAACAATATTTCAACGACAGCCGCCTGGTGGCGCTGATCGACAGCGCCATCAGTAACAACCAGGATATGCTGATTGCCTTTCAGCACCTGGAGCAGGCGAAGGCGCGCATTGGTTATGCCCGGGCAGCCCTTGCACCCGAGGTGCGGGCCACTATAACCGCTTCGGGTGACCATTACGGTAAGTACACGATGACGGGTGTTGGTAATTTCGATACCAACAAATCGCAGAATATTGAAGAGAAGCAAAAGACAGCGGAAGGCTTTACACCCGATTATTTCATCGGCCTGCGCAGCAGCTGGGAAGTGGATATATGGGGTAAGCTGAAAGACCAGAAGAAAGCAGCCTTGTCTTCATACCTGGCTGCAGGCGAAGGCAGAAAACTGGTGCAAACCGAACTGGTGGCCACCATCGCCAACCTGTATTATGACCTGCTGGCGCTCGATAATGAATTAAAGATCATTCATAAAAACACTTTCCTGCAGGAGTCGGCGCTGGAAGTGGTGAAAGTGCAAAAAGAAGCCGGCCGCGCTACTGAGCTGGCGGTGCAGCAGTTCGAAGCCCAGTTGCTTCGCACGCGTGCGCTGGCTTATGGCGTATTGCAGCAGGTAAAAGCGACAGAGAACGAGCTGAATTTTTTATCGGGCAGGTATGCTGCTGCGGTGCAGCGCGACAGTATTCGTATGCTGGATGTATCAGGTGTTCGTTTGCCGGTGGGTGCGCCGTTAACGCTGCTGGAAAACCGGGCCGATATCAGAGAGGCAAAACTGCAGTGGGATGCTGCCGCCTACCAGACTTCCGCCGCAGGCAAGGCTTTTTTGCCCGCGCTGCAACTCACGCCTTATGCTGGGCTGAATGCTTTTCGCGCTTCTGTTCTTTTTGACCCCGGCTCTGTTGTGTATGGTATATTCGGCGGACTGACCGCACCGATCTTCAACCGCCAGCAACTGAAGGCCGACCGGGCCATTACGGTGGCAGCGCAAAAAATCGCAATATTGGAATACCAGAAAAGACTGCTGAATGCGTTTCGCGAAATAACTACACTGCACAGCGCCGTGGAGAATGTGAAGCAGGCGTATGAGATCAAGCAACAGGAGGTGGCGCTGCTGAACAAGGCGGTGAATACCGCAAGGGAGTTGTATTACACCGGTTATGCCAATTACCTGGAAGTGATCAGCGCCCAGCGTGGTGTGCTTGACGCCGAGCTGGAGCTGACCGGCCTGCGCAGGGATTTGCTGAAAGCTTCGGTTGATCTGTACCGGGCGCTGGGCGGCGGCTGGCGCGAGGCAACGAACTGATCTTAGTGCATACGCATGGGGCGCATGCCAAATACCAGTGTTACATAAAAACGTTTCAGGCGGTCTTCGGGTGCATTGCCCAGGTCTTGCCCCGCTTTGCTGCGCCAGGGCCGCGCTTCGAAACTGCCTGTGTAACCGCCGTGGATGCCGATGATACCATCTCCTTTGGGCGACAGGAACTGGAGCCCCGCACCTGCGCGGTAATTGAAAAAGCCATTGCTGAAAACGACCGGCTCGATGGCATTGCTGACCGATGGATTGGAAAGCACATCGTCAAAGTTCACCTGGCTGTTGTCGGTATAATACCTGGCCTGCACCCAATCGTAGCCAAGCCCCACCATGGGGTACAGCATGATTCGTTTGTTCCGGACCAGGTTATAGCCGATATCGGCCCCTACACCAATGGATCGTGCTGTGCTGCTGCGGCGATGCCTGTCGCCGCTCATCGAACTGGATGCCAATACATTGAACAGGGAGATAACCCTTCTTTTTTCTTTGATCCAGCCCAGCTGCAGGCTGCCCGCCTGGTCGCGCAGGTCTTTGTATTTGGGGAAAGCAGCCACACGGCCGTCGAGCTTATCAAACGACTGAAAATTCATACCCACACCGAAAGTGCTCCAGTAGTGATCATAATTTTTTGTGGATGGGTGCTGGGCAAAACCGGTTATACCAAAACCCAACAGTAAAATAAGTCCCGCTAAACTTTTCATGGTAACAACGTTTAAACAGTAATGCAAACATTGTTCCTGTTCAATCTTCCAGCAATTCGCATTCAAACCCTTCGGTGTGAAGCAGCCCTGTAACCGTTTTGGTGCAAATGCCCCTGCCTTCCAGCCGCAGAATACGATCACAGTCGTGCAGGTCGAAATTAATCTTACATGCAGGAAATGCCCGCTCCAGCGATAGCCGCAGCATATCGGCGATCTCTTTTTCTGACACGTTGGTTTTAAATACTTCTACCATACCGGATGCAGTTAGACCAAAATTACAAACCTGCCGTTGCGCTGACCGGGTGTAAAAACGGCAATTTTAGGGCCGATCGCGACAGGAATATTATATATTTAGCATAGAACAGCTGATTCATGAAAAAGGTTGCTATACTGGTAACAAGAAATTATAAATTGTTAAGCCTGGCGGCCATCGTGGAAGTATTGGATACGGCCAACAGCCTGTATCAGGAAAAGAATAAGCCGAAACCCTTTGAATTGCATTTGCTGGGCGTGGACGATTTTTCAATGGGCAATGCGTATTACAGTTATCGTGTTATTCCGGTTGAGCGCCTTAAGAAGCCCGACCTGGTGATGGTGCCGGCATTCAACAGCAACAGCCTGCCCGAGGCAATCAGTGAAAATGCAGCTATCATTCCCTGGATACAGCAACAGTTTAGCGAGGGCGCTGAAGTGGCGAGCTTTTGCACCGGTGCCTTCCTGCTGGCCGCAGCCGGTGTGCTAAACGGGCGGGCAGCCACTACCCATGTGGATGCCGGGCAGGTTTTCGCGCGAACATTTCCGCAGGTGAAGCTGATGCTTGACAAAACACTGACAATCGACGATCGGGCCTATACCAGCGGCGGCGCCACTTCCAGCTTTCACCTGTTGTTGCACCTGGTAGGCAGGTACTGCGACAAAACAACGGCCATCAGGATAGCCAAGATATTCGCCATCGATATGGACCGTCATAACCAGTCTTATTTTGGAAGTTTTGACCCTGCATATGATCACAACGACGACCTCGTGGCTTCGGCCCAGAAAAAGATAGAAAGCAGTTACCAGGACGCCGGTACCATCGAAGAAATGATCAAAGACATTCCCGCCAGCCGGCGTAATATCGTTCGCCGGTTCAAACAGGTTACAGGGTTAACACCTATCGAATACCTGCAGCAGGTGCGCGTGGCTGCCGCCAAAAAACTGCTTGAAAACACCAGCCAGCAAATGAGCGACGTTGTTTTCAATGCCGGTTACAACGATGCCAAGGCTTTCCGAAAAGTGTTCCGCAAAGCCGTTGGAATGACGCCTTCCGAATACCGGGAGAAATTCCAGGTACGGTAGGGTTCGCCTTTTTCGACGAATGGCGGCGCTGTTTTCTGCAGGATAATTCGCGTCTTTTTTTCGTATATATACGATAAGCCTTACAAAGATTTTGTTGATTTTCAGCCGGTAACGGCTAACGCAGGGGTATAACCGCCGGGGCGCCGGGCATATTCCTGCCCGGCCATGCCGGAATATTACGAATAGTCAGGCGCCTGCCGATAACATATAGCATGGAATTTGCGTTTGAACGAAAGAAATCCAGGTCCCTTGAAACCAAACCCTCCCGTTTCGACCGGCTTACTGTTGATATTATGCCTGCTTGCGACTGCCCCGGCTGTTGCACAGTTGCCCGATATCCAGTGGGCGCGCAAATACAGCGGATCTGCTGTAGATATTGCTCATCGTATTATCATTACTGCCAACGGTGGTACGGCGCTGGCTGGTTATACCAGCTCGAAAGACGGCATCGTGCCCGCAAAAGCGCCGCGTGATTATTGGGATCTCCTGGTGATCAGATTAAGTAGTTGCGGAGAAGTGCAGTGGGCAAAATCCTTTGGCGGTACCGGTTATGAATCAGCCAAAGACATTGTTGAAACGGCCGACGGCGGTTTCCTGGTACTGGGTGAAACCAATTCCACCGATGGCGATGTGGCCGCGGGATACGGCGGCTCCAAAGATGTATGGCTGCTGAAGCTGGGCGCCGACGGCAGCCTGCAATGGCAGAAGCGGTATGGCGGCAGCCAGATGGATATCGGCAATCGCATTGTGCCGCTGCCCGACGGCAATTACCTGCTGTTGTGCAGCACCGCCTCAAATGACGGCAACTTTCCCGGTAATCGCAGCGCCAGTGGTTTTACCGATGGCGGCCTTATTAAAATCGATCCCAACGGGCAGGTATTGTGGACCCGTTGTTATGGCGGCAGCCGCAATGAAGAATTGTTTGACGGCGCTGTAGTGGGCAACCGGCTCTATGTAACCGGTTATGCCAATTCGGTAGATGGCGATATTCCGCCTGCTCAAAAGAATTATGATGTGTGGCTGCTTTGCCTCGATCTCTCGGGTAATAAAATATACAGCAAAATTTATGGCGGCTCACAGAATGATGTTGCCTATGTGATGTCGGCCAAAAAAGATACGCTTACCCTGGCCGGTTATACCACTTCCACCGATGGGCCTGTAAGCGGCGCCCACGGTGCGCAGGATGGCTGGGTATTTCAATGTACTACCAGCGGCAATATGATCTGGCAGGCAACTTTGGGCGGCA
>JASGFZ010000225.1:0-5303 GCA_047605345.1 Flavihumibacter sp.
CATAGAGTATCGGCTACCGGCAGATACACCGTGCAGCTGACCATCGTTGGGCAGGCTTCCTTTGGAGCTTTTACCCATCTTTCCGCAGCTCGCCAGCGTGGACAATGCCGCCAGTGTGAGCAATGTGGACAGGTTTTTCATTTTCATAATATTAAAGGGTAGTGGGCAAATATAATGCTTTGTCAACATCAGCTTTCCTAGTTTATAGTTTTGTTCAGTTTCAATCATTCTCACTATGCCGACCTCGGGTTTTAACGGTCATTTAGCTGTTATTATTGCATTTCGGCCAAAATTCCCCCCGTTAAACCCCCTTTCCGGGGCCTGATCTGGCCCATCATTTCACGTACAGTTGCTACCGGCCGGAGGCAATTGTACTGGCGGCAGATGTAAATATTCTCACTGGATTTGGGTATTTTGTCGCGTAAAAGAGGGAAATCGCGGTTCTCGCGGGTAGCTGATTGTACGATACGATTAGGTATAAAATTAGCTAATATTTCCTTTCGCAGCGTTTCCACCTCCGGCCCCACTACCACCATCTCTTCCATGCCCAGCTGTTTCCTCATCAATGCCTCCACCCACACCCCAAAGGAAGAAGGATAGCGCACGATCGCCTTGCCCATGGCCCCCAGCATGGCTTCAGCCATTTCCGCCCACCTCGGGCGGTCAAGAATTGTGCCCAAATATTGGAGGTTCAGCAACAGCACCGCATTTCCTGATGGCTGTGCACCATCATATACCTCCCGTTTCCGCACCACTATATCGGGCTGACCGGCCATGGTATAATAATATAATGCGTTCCCCTCTTCACCGAAAACATTGATTACCCGCTCGGTAAGGGCTTCGGCTTTCAGCAGGTATTGCGGGTTGCCGGTAACTTCCTGCAGGGAGAGCAGGGCCTGTACCAGGTACACATAGTCGTCCAGAAAGCCGGGAAACTTCGCCACACCTTCCTTGTAGGTATGCAACAGCCCGCCCTCGCCATCATCAAACCGGCTCAGCATCCAGTCCATATTCCGTATGGCCAGCGCGCGGTAACGTTCTTCACCGGTAGCGGCATATACCCGGCTGCAGGCGGTATTCATCAGGGCATTCCACGACAACAGCTGCTTGTCGTCCAAACCGGGTCTTACCCGGGTGCTGCGTTTTTCCAGCAGCCGCTGCCTGATGGAGGCCAGCTTTTCATTCCACTCAACAGACTGAAAACCATGCTCCTGCAACCAGCGATCCCGGTCACGTACACTTGTCAGGATATTGACCCCTTCCCAGTTGCCACCCGCCGTAATGCCGTACCAGCCGGCTGCCAGCGCGGCATCAGCACCCAGCACTTCTTCCACTTCGCCCCATTCCCACACATAGAATTTCCCCTCCTCGCCTTCCGAGTCGGCGTCGAGCGCCGAATAGAACCCGCCTTCGGGCGATAACAACTCCCGTTCCAGGAAATCCATGGTCTGGTGGATCGCCGAACGGTATTTTTCGTTGCGCGTGATCTGCCAGGCATCGGCCAGCACGTCCAGGAACTGCGCCTGGTCGTAGAGCATTTTCTCGAAATGCGGTACCAGCCATTCGGTATCGGTGCTGTACCGGGCGAGGCCCCCGCCCAGCTGGTCGTAGATGCCGCCGTGCAGCATGGCGTCGATGCTCAGCAGGGCCTGCTCCTTCGCGGCCGGGTCGTTAAAGAAATAATCGTAGCGCAACAGGTAGGCAATGCTGTTGGTTTGCGGAAACTTCGGCGCGCGGCCAAAGCCACCCCATTGCCGGTCGGCATTTTTCAGGAGCTCAGCCGCTATGGTATGGAGCGACTGTTCAGTAAAAAGATCGTCTGTATCGCCGGCGGAACGGCCGAAGGCATAGGATTGCTCCAGGTGACCGATCATATTTTCGGCATGTGCGCGGATATCTTCTTTTTTCTCCGACCAGCCATTCGCCACGCCCTGTAATACTTCCAGCCAGGAGGGACGATTGAAACCTGCCTTCGGCGGATAATAGGTGCCCCCGTAAAAAGGCTTGCCTTCGGGGGTGAGAAAAACATTCAGGGGCCAGCCGCCGCTGCCGCTCATCGACTGTACGGCGTCCATGTAGATGTGGTCGATATCAGGCCGCTCTTCTCGATCCACCTTGATATTCACGAAATGGGCGTTCATGAACGCAGCCACTGCCTCGTCTTCAAAACTCTCCCGTTCCATCACGTGGCACCAGTGACAGGCAGCATACCCGATACTGACCAGTATCGGCAGGTCTTTTTCCCTTGCAAGGTTCAATGCATCCGCTCCCCAGGGATACCAGTTGACGGGGTTATGGGCATGCTGAAGCAGGTAAGGGCTTGACTCGCTGGCTAAACGATTCATGCTTTGTTCAGAATAAAAAGTCAACAATCAAAAGTCAAAATAGCTTCATGCAGGCGGGGAGTGATTGGTAGATTTGATGTGAATATCTGCAATTTTGGTGAATTGGGTGGGTGGGTGGGGCGATTTAAGATTTTGTTTGCAATTGGGTGAGCCGGCCCTTATATACGCCATACCGGAAAAAGAAAGTAATATGCAGGAGGAAAATCTTCTTTACTGATAACCATTGCCATATGCGCTACCTGTTCTGCCTGCTGGCTTTTTTTACCGCCACCGCGAATGCCCAAACACCCGCATCAAAGATCATTTCACTTGATCCTGCTTTTGATGCGCTGGTAGCGCCCGACGCCAAAATGGACATACTGGCGGAAGGGTTACAGTGGACCGAAGGGCCGGTATGGGTACGAGACAGTGCGTTTCTGCTGTTTTCAGATGTTAAACAGAATACCATTTTCAAATGGCAGGACGGTGCGGGGCTTACCGTGTTTCTGCGCCCGTCGGGTTATACAGGCATCCTGCCTTACAGCGCCGAACCGGGCAGCAACGGGCTCGCCATCAACCTGGCGGGAGAACTGGTGAGCTGCGAACACGGCGACCGCCGCATCGCCGCCATGCCTTTTAAACAAGGTGGCAAGCGAACGCTCGCTGATAATTTCCAGGGTAAAAGGTTCAACAGCCCCAATGATATCATCCAGGGCCGCAACGGCGACTACTATTTCACCGATCCCGCCTACGGACTACCGAAGGGCCAGCCCGCAATCCCGATGGGGTTATACCGCCTGAAAACCGACGGCCGCGTGGAACTGATAGATGTGTATGCCGCGCCGAACGGCGTGGCGCTGTCGCCCGACGGCAAAAAATTATACCTCGCCCAAAGCGACGGTGAAAAACCATTGATCATGGAATATCTCCTGAACGCCGACGGCAGCGTAGGGAAAAAGAAACTGTTCTTTGATGCCTCGGCGCTTTCCAAACAGGGGCTGCAGGGTTCGCCCGACGGGCTGAAGGTTGATCTGCAGGGCAATGTATTCAGCAGCGGCCCCGGCGGCCTTATGGTGCTCAATCCCGCGGGCAAGCTGATCGGCCGCATTGAAACCGGCGACTTCACTTCCAACTGCGCCTGGGGTGATGACGGCAGCACTTTGTACCTCACCGTGAACAGCCGCCTCTGCCGTATTAAAACCCGGACCCGGGGCTTCTAACCAACACGGTTATCAAGCAATATCCGCTGTCCGTTACGCAAAGCCGCTGCGGCCGAATGCCATTGCGGTGCCGGCAAACCCAGCCTGGCCGACGCTTCCTGGTACAGTTCGGCAAACAAACCATCACAGCACAAATGCCAGGGCGCGGCCTCCAGTGTACGCAGCTCCGAGCCGATCAGCAAACCGCTCAGGTACCAGTAATTATTCGCCTTGCTGAAGCGGCCGAAAAGCTCGTTGGTACGCACCGCAAAAAGGGCGCACAACAATTCACTGTTACCGCTTTCATCCACACCCGCAAAAAAAGCAGCGCGATGATCAATAAAAAAGCCGCCGCTCTCCACACTGCCTGCCAGTAAGCCATAACGGGTCAGCAACGCGAACAGCTCACCGGTAAGCCAGGTCGAAAACGTTTGCAGGTGACCGTTAGTAAGCCGGAGGTGTTTGGAATGTGTGCCCGGCACCACGCAGCAAACGGAAGGCGCTGGCGGGATCTCCATACCCACCCACTTGGTTTCTTCACCGCGCATCACCTCTTTGCCGGTTCTTATACCTGACACAAGGTGAATGGCATGCGGAAAGCCGGGTATTTCTGCAAAGCTTTCCACCGGTAGTTTTGCCAGGTCGAAACCTTCTTCCAGCACGGCATAAGGAAGCTCTTTCATGCCTATAGCAGAAGAGGCCATGCCCGATATCACCAGGGGTAAACCGGTGAGCGACATTTCCTCCTGCTGTTCCAGTAAACCGATGGCATGCTTCAGGTAGTGCTGGTAATAAACAAACCTGTCGGCGCCTGCGGCGTCCTGCTGCCAATCTTTGAAAATAGCCGCTATGCCCTTGTCTGATTCGAACTGCGCCTGCATCGAAGCATCTGATCTATCGGTCAGGCACAACCGAAAATTGGTGGTGCCCCAATCGCAGCTGATAAATTTTTTCATATTGATTTACCATTCGGCTACCGACCCGTCGCAGTGCCGCCAGCGGGGGTTTTTCCACTGGTGCCCGACGGCAGCCATTTTTCGAACATGTTCTTCGTTGATGCTGATACCCAGTCCCGGGCCTTCGGGTATTTCACAGAACCCATCCTTGTACCTGAAAACCGCCGGATCCTGCAGGTAATCGAGCAGGTCGCTGCCCTGGTTATAGTGAATACCGAGGCTTTGCTCCTGGATAAATACATTATGGCAGGTGGCGTCAACCTGCAGGCAGGCAGCCAGCGCAATAGGCCCCAGCGGGCAATGCGGCGCTGCCGTTACATCAAATGCCTCTGCCATGGAGATGATCTTTTTGCATTCGGTAATGCCGCCGGCATGCGAAAGATCGGGCTGGATAATATCGGCATATCCATCGGCCAGCAACCGTTTGAAATCCCAGCGTGAAAACATTCTTTCGCCGGTAGCGATGGGAATGGAAGTATGCCTTGCAATTTCACGCAACGCTTCGTTGTTTTCAGGCAGCACCGGCTCTTCGATAAACATCGGCCGGAAGGGCTCCAGCGCTTTGGCCAGTACTTTGGCCATGGGCTTGTGCACCCGGCCGTGAAAATCGATCCCGATACCGCCGTCGGGGCCCATCGCCTCCCGCACGGCTGCAATGCTGGCCACCGCTTCGTCGATGCGCGCGTAGCTGTCGATGTATTGCAATTCTTCCGTCGCATTCATCTTCACCGCGGTGAAACCTTCTTCTTTTTTCTGTTTTGCCGCAGCGCCGGCTCTTCGATAAACATCGGCCGGAAGGGCTCCAGCGCTTTGGCCAGTACTTT
>JASGFZ010000226.1:0-5295 GCA_047605345.1 Flavihumibacter sp.
AGGCCATCGCCCTGGCTGCCAGCTTCAACCCCGAACGGATGCAGCAGTGCGCCGATATTATTTCCACCGAGGCAAGGGCAAAATACAACCTCGCACGCGCAGCGAACCGGCACCTGCAATATATGGGCCTCACCTTCTGGTCGCCCAATATCAATTTGTTCCGCGACCCGCGCTGGGGCCGCGGACAGGAAACCTATGGCGAAGATCCTTTTCTTACCGCCGCTATGGGAACCGCTTTTGTAAAAGGCCTGCAGGGCAACGACCTGCTGCACCTCAAAACCGCCGCGGCCGCCAAGCACCTGGCCGTGCACAGCGGGCCCGAAAAAGGAAGGCATGAATTCAATGCCGTTGTTACCGAAAAAGAACTGCGGGAAACTTACCTGTACGCCTTTCACCAGCTGGTTGACAGTGGCGTGGAAGGCATCATGTGCGCCTACAACCGCCTGAACGGCGAACCCTGTTGCACCAGCAATACGCTCATCCGGCAAATACTTCGCAAAGAGTGGAAATTCAGCGGGCATATGGTGACCGACTGTGGTGCGCTCGACGATGTCTTCCGCCGGCATAAAACATATCCCGATGGCGCTGCCACCGCCGCGGCCGCCATCAAAGCCGGCATCAGTCTCGAATGCGGCGCCGTACTGCAGCGGCATGTCAAAGAAGCGATGGACAGGAAATTACTGGCGGTGAAAGATATCGACAGCGCGCTGGCACCCATCTTCCGTACACAGGTTAAGCTGGGCTTTTTTGACCCTGTCGGTTTCTCGAAGTACGATGCATATACGGCCGACAGCATTGCGAACGACTATCACCGCTACCTCAACCGGAAGATGGCTGCCGAGAGCATGGTGCTGCTGAAAAATAACAATAACCTGCTGCCGCTGAAAAAAGAAAACTATCCGGCGCTGATGGTAGTGGGGCCGAATGCGGGATCGATCGACGCCCTGCTGGGCAGCTACCATGGAGTGAGCGACAAAGGCGTGAATGTGGTGGAAGGAATTACGGCGGCTGTGGGGCCGGGTACCCGTGTTGAATACGATATGGGTTGCGATTATGCTGATACCAGTCGTTTCGGCGGTATCTGGGCGGCGGGGAATGCCAATATTACGATTGCCGTGCTGGGCCTCACCGCCGTGTACGAAGGAGAAGAGGGCGATGCTTTTCTGGCCGAAAACGGGGCCGATCGGAAACACCTGGAATTGCCCGCGGCGCATGTGGCATACCTGAAGGCATTGCGCAAGGGAACAAAAACACCGCTGGTGCTCGTGATCAATGCCGGCAGTGCCATAGACATCAGCCAGGTAGAGCCTTATGCCGATGCCATACTGATGGCCTGGTACCCCGGCGACCAGGGCGGGCACGCGATTGCAGACGTGCTGTTTGGCCGGCAGTCGCCCTCAGGCCGGTTGCCGGTCACTTTTTATAAATCGCTTAATGACCTGCCTGCTTATGAAAATTACGACATGCAGCAGGGCAGAACCTATCGCTATTTTAAAGGAACACCTTTATATCCCTTCGGATTTGGTCTTAGCTACGCAACTTTTTCCTGCGAGTGGATAACAAAGCCGGTATGGAAAAACGGCGCGTGGGAATCGGTGGTGTCTATCAGGAATACCGGCCACCGCGATGCAACGGAAACCCTGCAAGTATATGTTTCGGCCGGTGATCAAACAGGCATGCCGCTTAAGGAGCTGAGGGGGTTTCAGAAAGTGTTTGTTCCGGCAGGAAAGTCAGTAGACGTTACGTTCGTGCTGCCGCTTTCCCAATTGCAGAAATGGGATGAGGCAAAAAGAAAATGGTATGTGCCGGCGGGCAAATACCAGCTGCAAATTGCCGCCAATGCCCGTGATAATTACCTCGCAGAAGAAATAGAAGTGAAATGACGTACTATTATTGACGATGCTTAAAACCGACCACTCATGCACCTGTTGGCGATTGTTTCTTTATGGATGTTTTTAATGTTGCCGTTTAAGCCTGCCGAAAAAAAACCGGATATCACCGGTACCTGGAAGCTGATCAGCGGCATTACGGAATCAGGAAATGATGTGGTCATCACCGACTACACCCACGGCAAATCTTTTATCAAAGTGATCAATGCCACTCATTTTGCTTTTTTTCTGCACGACGTGGAAAAAGGAAAAGGAACAACACCGTTATATGGCAGCGGAGGCGGCCCTTATACGCTGAAAGGGAATCAATACACCGAATACCTTGAATATTGCAACGACAGGGAATGGGAGGGACATGATTTTACCTTTACGGTTACGCTTCGAAACGATACTTTGGTACAGACCGGCCGCGAGAAAGTGGAAAGCGCCGGCATTGACCGCGTGAACACCGAAAAATATGTGCGGATGCGGTAGCCATGCTGCCTCCGAAAAAAAAACAAAGCAAACAGCAGGAAAATTATACCGGCTTCCTGTAAAAGAGCAGGTAAACCAGCCCTGCAGCCGTGGCAACAGCCGTTACAACGAAGATCATCGGCACTCGCTGCAGGTGATCGGCAAAAACCCATCCCGATAATGCGGCGCCCAGCCCGATGCCGGCTTCCAGTGAAATATACATGGTGGCCATGGCCTTGCCGCGGTGCGCCGGCTGGCTCAGATCGGCCGTCCAGGCCGACACTGCCGGCGAAAACAAGCCGGTGGCCACGCCATACACCAGCGCGCCGATGGTCAGCAAAAACGGATTACGGGCGAAAGCGATCAGCAATGCTGCCGCTATAAGAAACAGGTAAGCTACCTTCAGCACCAGCACCCTTCCCTTCTTATCGGAAAACCGGCCGGCTACAAACCGCATCAGCAAAGAGGCGAGCGTAAAATAAATAAAAAAGCTTCCCTTGTTCCTGACACCCAGCGATGCGCCCCAGTCGGGAATCAGCGTCAGTATGGCGCCATAAGAAAGGTAGCCGATGAATGTGGTGATCGCCGCCGGTAATACCTGCGGGTCGATGATCTCGTGCCAGCCGATGCGCAAATGGGAAAAATGGAATTTCTGTTTTGCCGGATGCGTTTCTTTCAGGTTCATCAGGATGACGATCGACATCAATGCAAAAAGCGAGGAAGTGTAAAACAGCAATTGAATGGAATGATTTGCGGTGATCAGGCTGCCGAGCGCCGGGCCAATAGCCATACCTGTACTGAAGCAAATACCGTGTATGCCCATCGCTTCGCCCCAACGGTGCTGCGGAATAATGTCGGCTATATAAGCGGCGGTGGCGGTTGGTTTGAAGCCGGTGGAAAAGCCGTGAAACAAACGCAGGAAAAGAAAACCCGCTACAGTATGAATAACAGGGTAGAGGAAGCCGCATACAAAGCAAACCAGCGAGCCTACGGCCATTACCGGCACCCGCCCGATGGTATCGGTCAGCTTTCCGCTGAATGGTCTTGAAATACCTGCCGTAATGGTGAACAGGGCAATGATCAATCCCTTTATACGAAGCGCCACCCATGCTGCTCAGGTAAGCAGGCAACTCGGGTATGAGCATATTGAAGCTCGATGAAAACAAAAAGGAGCTTGCGCACAGCAACACGAATTTTG
This sequence comes from Flavihumibacter sp., assembly GCA_047605345.1. Classification (GTDB taxonomy): domain Bacteria; phylum Bacteroidota; class Bacteroidia; order Chitinophagales; family Chitinophagaceae; genus Flavihumibacter. The sequence goes on from JASGFZ010000226.1 coordinate 3,541, forward strand.
TTGAATATAACCGCCCGGTCGCCAGCTCCATGCTATATTTTTTTAAACACAACGGTTGCGTTGTGTCCGCCGAATCCAAAAGTATTGCTCAGCGCCACATTGATCTTTTTGTCGCGCGCCGCACCGGTTACAATATGCAGGTTTGCCGGAATTTCCGGGTCAGGGCGGGTGGTATTGATGGTGGGCGGTACCATATTGTGTTTCATCGCCAGCAGGGTAATGACGGCTTCCACCGCGCCGGCTGCGCCGAGCAGGTGGCCGGTTACCGATTTGGTCGCACTGATCAATAACCGGTTATCGGCGCTCCCCATCAGGGCGGCGATTGCTCTTGCTTCTGAAAGGTCACCTACCGGTGTGGAAGTGGCATGCGGGTTCAGGTAGTCAAGGTCGTCGGTGGTAACGCCTGCTTCGCGAAGGGCGAGCCGCATGGCCTGCACGGCGCCTTTTCCTTCAGGGTGCGTAGCCGTCATATGATAGGCATCGGCTGTCATGGAAGCGCCACCGATTTCGCCGAAAATAGTTGCCCCGCGCTGCACGGCGTGGTCATATTCTTCCAGCACCAGGGCGCCGGCGCCTTCGGCCATCACAAACCCGTCGCGGTCGATATCGAAAGGGCGCGAAGCCTGCTGTGGCGCTTCGTTCCGGTGGCTCATCGCTTTCATGGCGCTGAAGCCGCCAAAGGAAGCCGGCGTTATCGGCGCCTCCGATCCACCGGTGATGATGATCTTCGCTTTGCCCAGCCTTATATAATTGAAGGCATCCATGATGGCCGAGTTTGATGTTGCACAGGCCGAAATGGTGGTATAATTGATACCCATAAAGCCGTGCATGATAGAGATGAGGCCGGCTGCCATATTGGGCAGGAACTTAGGTATCAGGAAAGGACTGAAACGCGGATGGCCGTCGCCTTTTACAAACCCGGCCACCTGTTCTTCGTAGGTTTCCATGCCGCCCTGCCCGGTGCCCCAGATAACGCCTACGTCGAACGGGTCCATCGAATCCATCGAAAAACCGGACGCTTTGATTGCCTGGTCGGCAGACAGCAATGCATATTGTGTAAATATATCTGTGCGTTTGATGGTGTTCCGGTCGAGCAGTGCAGAGGGGTCGAAATTTTTGATCTCGCTGCCGATGCGGGTGCGGAAAAGGCTGGCATCGAACCGGGTGATGGGGCCTATCGCCGAACGGCCTTCGCAGATATTGTTCCAGAAAGTGTTTATGGCTGAACCATTGGGCGACACAATGCCGAGACCCGTAACCACCACTCGTTTAAGCATGTTTCTATTTTTGCTGATCGCAAAAATAGCCGAATTCAACATGCAACTGTTAAAACGGGTGCCACGTCTACGTTTCCAAAATCAACCGACTGCCATGGGAAGTGCCCGCATTTTGCTTCGCATAATCGCCTTCTGCCTGCACTTTTTTATCGCGTTTATATTGCTGGTTAAAATCGCCGATCTTGATATAGCCGGCAGTTGGATCAGGCTGTTGTTTTTTGTATCGGGTGGTATGCTGCTCGCGTATAGCGTTTTATGGCATGGCATCCGGTTCTACCGCTTTATCAAAACTGTTATCCAGTAAAGCAGCCTGCTCTCTTTTCTGTTGTGCCGCCAACTTGGCTTCATTTGCCATTTCTTGCCGTATTTTGCGGTATACAGAATGTTACCTGATGGAAAATTACGCGGTTATACTGCTGCTGATGGCGCTGATGATCGGCGTGTCGGGCATAGCAGAAAAGATCAAGGCGCCGGTTCC
>JASGFZ010000227.1:0-5287 GCA_047605345.1 Flavihumibacter sp.
GGAAGGCCACAGCGCGTAAGGGCGGGCAACTCATGCTTAACAGTTTTGCCGATGAAAGAAGCCAGCAGATATACTGTTTGATCGATAAAAGCCGGGTAATGAAAATGCCCTTTGACGGTATGACGCTGCTGGAATATGCCATCAATGCCAGCCTGCTGCTCAGCCAGGTGGCCCTGCTGCGGCACGATAAGGCGGGAATTGTTTGCTTTGACGATAAGCAGGCGCAGCTGCTGCCTGCTGAAAAAAGAAGCCGGCAAATGAACCGGATCATGGATATGCTCTACCACCAGCAGACCGGTTTTATGGACAGTGATTTTGAGAAGCTGCAGCTCACCATCCGCACGCAGGTACACCAGCGCAGCCTGCTGGTATTGTTCACCAATTTCGAATCGGCCTCGGCGCTTGACCGGCAGCTTCCCTTTATACGGCAGCTGGCAAAGCAGCACCTGGTGCTGGTGGTATTTTTTGAGAACACCGGACTGAACGAATTGGTGCAACCGGGTGTTGATACCATGGAGGGTCTGTATATCAAAACCATTGCCGAAAAATTCATGCAGGAAAAACGACAGGTACTGAAATTATTGCACCGGCACGGCATCCTGGGCCTGCTGACTACGCCCCGGCAGGTGACTGTGCACACCATCAACAAATACCTGGAGCTGAAATCACGACAAATGATATGATGCCGGGTGAAACAGTGATATACTTCAATGGAAAAGACACCCCGCTGGCGGTCAGGCTGCTGATCTTCCAGCGCGCAGTGCAATTATACGATGCGGGCACCGATGATTTTCTTTCCGCCTTTGCGTATAAGGATCTCCGTTATCTGTCGGAAGACAACAGCTATGTGCATTTTTCCCTGCAGCAAAATGATAGCCGGCGCCTTGAAGTGCCCCGCGGGCATCCGCTGCTGCATGAGCTGCTGGAGCATACCGGTACAAAGCGGAACCGGCGTGGTGTAAGGGAACGGTTAAAATGGCCGGTGCTGGTTGCGGGGTCGCTCGCATTGCTGGTGGGTATTTACCTGCTGCTGGTGTCGACCATTTCAGGTTTTGCGCTTCAGTTCATTTCTCCGCAGCGGGAAGCAGCGCTGGGAGAGATGATGTTCACGAACCTGGTGGCCACTGAAAAAACAGATGACCGCGCTACGGTGCTCCTGAACCAGTTTGCGGCCCACCTCCACCTGAGTGAAAAGTACCGGCTTGTATTCACCGTGGTGAACGATACCGTCGTAAACGCTTTTGCGGTACCGGGCGGGCACATCGTGGTTTACAAGGGCATACTTCAAAAAATGCAAACCCCCGAAGAGCTGGTTGCCTTGCTGGGTCATGAATCAACACATATCAATGAACGGCACAGCCTGCGCAGCATGCTGCGCGAGCTAACCGGTGGCATGATGCTGTCGCTCGTATTCGGCGACCTGGGGTCGATCGGCGGCGCTATCGCCGGCAGGGCCGATATGCTGCAGGGGCTTTCCTATTCCCGCAGGCTCGAGGAGGAGGCCGATACGCAGGGTATGCAACGCATGACTGATAACGGAATAGATCCCGGCGGCATGGCCATGCTGATGGATCGTTTACAGACCGTTGAGGAGGGACAGCGGCTGCCGGGTTTTCTCAGCACCCATCCCTTGACGACCGACAGAAAAGCCGCGGCGCTTCGCTTTGCAGCGAAACATCCTGTACAGCAGCCGCTGCCGCCACGACTGCTGGCCGCTGGCAGGCGCTGAAAGCAGAAGTGGGCGATTAACCTACCTTTGCGGCGATGAATGCATTTGAAGAAGGAAAAGTATTGCTGATAGACAAGCCGCTGGAATGGACCTCATTCGACGTGGTGCGCAAGATCCGCAACCAGATAAAGATCAAAAAAGTGGGGCACGCCGGCACGCTCGATCCGCTGGCGACCGGCCTGCTGATCGTATGCACGGGTAAATACACGAAAAAGATCAACGAATACATGGCGCAGGAAAAGGAATATACCGGCACCATCACCCTCGGGGCGGTTACCCCTACTTACGACCTGGAGTCGGAACCGGAGCAGCACCGGCCGGCAGGTCATCTAACGGAAACGGATATTCGAAAAGTGGCGGCTGATTTTACCGGCCCTATTGAGCAGGTTCCGCCGGCGCATTCGGCTATCAAGATCAACGGCAAGCGGGTGTATGAACTGGCCCGCAAGGGAAAGGAGGTGAAGCTGGAGCCAAGGCCGGTTACCATTTATGCATTTGAGCTTACCCGTTTCGCGCTGCCCGAGATCGACTTCAGGGTGGTCTGTTCAACAGGCACTTATATACGCAGCCTGGCCAATGATGTGGGGGCGGCGCTGGGCGTGGGCGGCTACCTGAGCGCCTTGCGGCGTACACGTATCGGCGCATTCAGCGTGAACGATGCGATAGCGCCCGATGCCGTTGTTAAAACGGATAGTTGATCCCCAGCTGGAACTGCCCTTTCAGCAGGTTGGTTTCGCCTTTGAACAACCCTGCATCATAGAACCAGCCTTTGTTGATGGTGGCATACTGCGGGTTCTTGACCTTATAGGCCCAGTCGAACCGGATCAGGAAATAATTGAAATCGAAACGCAGGCTCGTGCCGGCATCCACGGCAATATCACGGTATAATTTATTGAGCCGGAACACGGCATCGTCCAGGTCGGGATTGCCCATATTGTTCCGGTACCACACATTTCCCACATCGGCGAACAAGGCGCTTTTCACCTTGAAGCCGAAAACAGTGGCTACGTCAAAACGGTATTCGACATTGGCTTCCAGCTGGATATCGGCAAAGCGGTCGATGCTTTTGCGGTCGGCATTGTTCGAAAAATAGGTTGATGAACCCGGTCCCAGCTGCCTGATCTGCCAGCCCCGCATGCTGTTTGGCCCGCCTGCATAAAAGGATTTGAAAAAAGGCAGGGTTTGCTCACGCGTGGTATTGCCCAGGCTGTCTTTCTGGTTCCCGTACGGATAACCATAACCCGCAAAGAAACGGAAAGCCCAGGCGCTTTTTCTTTGTGTGGCGAGGTAGCGCAAATCAATGGTGGGTTTGATGAAGCGGTACAGCTGCCAGTTGATGTCGATGTTTTTGACCAGGCCGAACAGTGCGCCGCTTTCATCGAGCCTGGCCCTTACACTTAATAATTTGTTGCTCCTTTTCCAGGAGGTTTGCATCACCAGGTTTTGGCTGATGATAAGGCCGTCGGAAAAAATATTCCGGAGGTTGGGGATGGAGTCGAACAGACCGGTAAGCCAGGGCGTTTCCGTAAGCTTGAGGTATTCTACGTTCAGCGGGCTATAAGTCCAGTTCCGGTTCTTTTTATTCAGCCAGTCGTACGCGATGGATGCATTGGCTGTGCGCGTGGCATAATAGCTTCTCCGGTCGGTGTAGCCCAGGGCGCCGGTCAGAAAAGTACGCGCCCGCGGCAATGTTCTTTCGGCTTTTATCGCAAAGGGCGTTACAAATTTGGGAATGGTATAAGTCTGGCTCAGGTTGGCGAGGAAGGTTTGGAACAAATAGGAGCCATTGCCGAGCTCCACGCCAAAACGCAGGCTGGTATTGGATGAAATGGATTGCCTGGCCATATTCCGGTTTTGCACGTTGCCCGAAATACCGAGTCCGAACAGGTAACTGGGTGCAATACCCACCGTTACAATACCGGCGCCGTTCAAATCCGACTGGTTCCAGCTTACTTCAAAATCCCAGCCAAGGCTGTACTTACGTGCCATATACATCCTTATATTGGCATCCACGATCCCGGTGCTGTCGTGCGGTACCAGCTCGATGCCCACCTGCTTCCAGGCGGTCATCTGGCTGAAGGCATTCGAGGTAAGGTTTACGTTCTGCTCTTTGTAGAGGGCGCCGGGCCTGATCTGGTTGTTCCTGACCAGGAAGCCCGGCTTAAAGGCGTTGGTGTGCTGGTAAATATGAATCCGGCCCCGCCTGATGGTATCCAGGGCGGGCAGGGTCGTATCGGCGATCAGCTGCTGGTCGGGGTAAATATTGACATTGCCGAAATGAAACTGCCGTACATGATCGGGGTTTTCCGTTCCGCGCTGGCGGAACCTCACGTCGATGCGCGGGTGTTCCCGCCGCTTTTGCATTTCTTCCAGCAACTGCGCCTGTTCAAAGGGGTCGAGCCCCGGATCCAGCAGTCCCGATACCAGGGTATCCACCTCTGCATAAATGTCTTCACGCGTCAGCCGCAGGTAGCCGTTATCGTGGTAAATATCGAGCAGGCGGTTGATCTCGTTGGCGATCTTTTCCTTGGTGTAAGGCGTGCCTGTTTTTAATACGCTGGCGTTTTTACTGGCCAGCGCCAGGGCCTGGAGGGTACTGTCGCGCAGGTCGTACCCGATGGAATCCAGGGTCATGACTTTTCCCGTAGTAACCGTGAAAGTTGACGGTTACCCGCTGCTGGTGTTTTTCCGGCACCACCTTCATGGAGCTGTCCCAGCTCACCTGCCCGTACATATAACCGTTTGCTTTCAGGAGGTCGTTGATATAGCCGATTGATTTGCTGACGTTGGTGGTATCGAAAACAGGCGGGTTGCTCAGCGTTTGCCGTACAAATGCCTTTTGCACCCAGCGCGCCTGCAGGCTGTCGGCTACCTGGTTCAGCAACTTGTTCCGCAGATCAACCCGCTCCGATTGCGACAGCTTTGTATTCAGCTTAATATTGGTTTCGTAAACAAAGGGCCTGTCGGTGGGATAATTTTTAATAACCTTGCAACCGGTTCCCATCCAGCAATACATTAAAAAAAGACAAAAGACCAGCGAATGTCTGTAAGTTCGGTCGGTCGGCAATATGGGATCTGGTTTCGGCAAAAAATGCAAGTAGATGATTACAAAAAAACAGGTCAAATATATCCAAAGTTTGAGCCAGAAAAAACTAAGGGACAGTGAAAAGCAATTTGTTGCGGAAGGGCCGAAGGTAGTGGATGAATTACTGGCAGCCGGTAACCTGCAACCGGTGGCTGTGTATGCAACAGCCGAATGGATAGAAAAAAGACCGGCGGGCTCCCTGCCGGTGCAGGAAATCTCCACCGCCGACCTCGAAAGAATATCTTTTCTTACCACGGCCAACCAGGTGCTGGCTGTTTTTGAAAAGCCCGTGCCTTTGGCCGCTACCGGCTCCTGGCAACTGCTGCTCGACGGCATACAGGACCCCGGTAACCTGGGCACCATTATCCGGATCGCCGACTGGTTCGGCATTTCAACGGTGGTGTGCAGCCCCGATACAGCCGATGTGTTCGCTCCCAAAGTAGTGCAAAGCACCATGGCCAGCATCGCCCGGG
>JASGFZ010000228.1:0-5283 GCA_047605345.1 Flavihumibacter sp.
TCCCCTTATCGTAGCCATCTACAATTCAACCATCCCTTCCCGGCTGGTTACCGCCGATACCGAACCTGTTTCGGTGGAGAGCCGCCTGCAATGGTTCAATGAGCACGATGCCCACAAAAGGCCTTTGTGGGTGGTGGAAGATGCCGGGAAAAACATCGTCGGCTGGGTCAGCTTCCAATCATTCTACGGCCGGCCGGCCTACGACGCCACCGCCGAAATCAGTATCTACCTCGCCGAAAACCAGCGCGGCAAGGGGTTGGGCCGGGAGATCCTTCAATACAGCCTCGACAAAGCGCCCTCGCTCGGCATCAGCACCATTCTCGGGTTTATCTTTTCGCACAATGTGCCCAGCCTGCGGTTGTTTGAAAAAACGGGCTTCGGCGCCTGGGGTGTTCTGCCGGGTATTGCCCTGCTCGATGGGGTGGAACGCGGGCTAACCATTATGGGTAAACGAATTCGGTAAACGGGCGGGAAAAAGACAGTCGCAGGCGGGATAAAATAAAAAGTCTACTCGATTTATAGACAAATACCCTATCTTGCCGTACATAACCAGTACATTTCTAATCAACACCCATTAACCATTACATTATGGCAGAAGATCTCAAACCCCAGCAGACCGCCCTCGGCGATGTGGCGGCCCGGCAGCTCGCCATCGCCACCCGCACGGTTCCGCAAATGGTCACTATCAGTCCGCGGTGGCTCACCCGCCTGCTGAGCTGGGTGCCGGTAGAATCGGGCGTGTACCGCCTCAACAAAGTGAAAGACGCCAGCGCCATTGAAGTCGATTGCTCCCGCCGCGATGAACGTGTGCTGCCGCAAACCTTTGTCGACTATATCGCCAACCCGCGCGAATACAACCTCGCTGCCGTGCAGAGCATCGTTGAAGTGCATACGCGTGTATCTGACCTGTACAGCAAACCCTATAACCAGATCAGCGAGCAATTGCGCCTCACCATCGAAACCATCAAAGAGCGCCAGGAAAGTGAGCTGATCAATAACAAAGAATACGGTTTGCTGCACAGCGTGGCGCCGAATTTTCGCCTCGATACCCGCACCGGCGCGCCCACGCCCGATGATCTCGACGAGCTGCTGGGCAGGATATGGAAAGAGCCGGGTTTCTTCCTGCTGCATCCGCTGGCCATCGCGGCTTTCGGCCGCGAGTGTACCCGCCGCGGGGTGCCGCCGCCCACCGTGTCGCTCTTCGGATCACAGTTCATCACCTGGCGCGGTATTCCGCTGATCCCTTCCGACAAAGTGCCCATCGAAAACGGGAAGTCGAAAATATTGCTGCTGCGTACCGGCGAAAGCCGCCAGGGCGTAGTGGGACTCTTTCAGCCGGGCCTGCCGGGCGAACAGACGCCGGGCCTGTCGGTGCGTTTCATGGGCATCAACGACAAAGCCATCGCGTCTTACCTTATTTCGCTGTACTGCTCGCTGGCCGTGCTGGTGGATGATGCGCTGGCCGTACTCGATAACGTTGAAATCGGCAACTACCATGAGTATAAGTATTGAAGAAATAGAAAAGCTGGCCAACCAGTTTTTCAAGGCCGATACAACGCCGCCGCCGGCAGCTCCCGGCGCGCACAGCGGCCTGCCGAATAATGCCGGCCAGCCGGTGGACCTGGCGAATCCGCAGACGGCGCACCCCGACCCGCATTTTCCCGCAACGAATGGGGTGCCGGTATCGGTAGCAGGTGAGGGGATATCGCCCTCGTATCGTGAAGTGCATGGTGCCAGTGCAGCGGGTAATGAAGGGCGGACGAATGATTTCTGGCCTGGTTTCTTTCCGTTGCTGCCAACGGTTTCAGCGGCTTCGATCGGATCGGTACCGGCTTCGGTTCCGTTGGCGGGCGCGGGGCATTCACCATCGGCTTTCACTTCGTTGCCTGCGCAGCCGGACTTTTATTTTTTGCCGCCGGCGACCGCTGCGCACGGTGAGCAGCCCGGTGTTCCTTTCGATGCCAACCTGGTGAAGCAGGATTTCCCGATTCTGCAGGAGCGGGTGAATGGCAGGCAGTTGGTATGGCTCGATAATGCTGCTACCACGCAGAAGCCCTATACCGTGATCGAACGCCTGCGTCATTTTTATGAGCACGAAAACTCCAATGTACACCGTGCGGCGCATGAGCTGGCGGCGCGTTCTACCGATGCGTATGAGGGTGCCCGTGAGAAAGTGCGTCGTTTCCTGCATGCGCGTTCGGCCAACGAGATCGTGTTTGTGCGCGGCACCACTGAGGCGATCAACCTGGTGGCCAAAACTTTGGCGAGCAGCAGTTGCGTGAAGGCGATGAAGTGCTGATCACGCACCTGGAGCACCATGCGAATATTGTTCCCTGGCAGCAGCTGGCGAAGAAGAAAGGGGTGGTGCTGAAAGTGGCGCCGGTCGACGACAACGGCCAGGTGATATTGGAAGAATACGCCCGCCTGCTGACGCCGCGCACCAAGCTGGTATCGTTCACGCAGGTGTCGAATGCATTGGGTACGGTAACGCCGGCCAAGCAGATGATCGACCTGGCACATGCGAATGGTTCGAAAGTATTGCTCGACGGTGCGCAGTCGGTATCGCATATCCGCGTGGACCTGCAGGCGCTGAACCCCGATTTCTTCGTGTTTTCGGGGCATAAGATATTCGGCCCCACGGGCATTGGCGTATTATACGGAAAAGAATCGCTGCTCAACAGCCTCGAGCCCTGGCAGGGTGGGGGCAATATGATCAAAGACGTCACTTTTGAGCACACCGAGTTTCATCCTTCTCCCTATCGTTTCGAAGCGGGCACGGGTAATATTGCCGATGCGGTGGGTCTGGGCGCGGCGCTTGATTATGTGACCCGGTGGAACATAGACCTCATTAACCAGTATGAGCATTTCCTGCTGGAATATGCCACGCACCGGCTGCTTGAGGTGCAGGGGCTGAAGCTCATTGGCACAGCGCCCGATAAAACCAGCGTGTTATCGTTTGTGCTTGACGGTTATACCAACGACCAGGTGGGGCAGGCGCTGAACAAAGAAGGCATTGCCGTGCGCACGGGCCACCATTGTGCGCAGCCGATCCTGCGCCGATTCGGGCTGGAAAGCACCGTGCGGCCCTCGCTGGCTTTCTACAATACCTGCGCCGATGTTGACCTGCTGGCCGATACGTTGTGGCGGTTAAAGAGAGGATGATTACACCCGTTGGGAAAACCCGACGGGTGTAATTTTGCCGGAACTACTGCGTGAGCGCTGGCGGCTAAGGTTGACTTTGCGTTTATAAGAGATTCATCCGGTTGCAAGAGCTATCAAAAGAAGAAATTATGGAAATATTGATAGGAAACTGTTGGTTAAAAGCGTAAATAATCCGGACTATACAGCTTTCTATATACATTTTGGAACCGCCGGTTTATCATGCCGGCGTAGACATAGACATATAGTAGCGCTTGTTCATTTGGATGAAGTTCAGTATATGTCAAATCTATACTTGCTTTGTGGATCGTTTTTACGGGAAACCGGAAGACGCCTGGGTTATATTATGCCGTAGTCTTTGCAAAAAGCCACCAACTGTCCGTTGCTGGAAAAATTGAATTTTTCTTTGATCAGGTTAAGCCGTTTCTCGATGCTGCTCAATCCAGAAGGTTTTATTTGCCGTTGCTGCAGGTAAGCGGGAATGTCTTTTTGCCGGTAACCTTTCGCCAACAATTCGATGATAATTATATCGAACTCGGTAAAGTTGTAGGTGTTCTCCGGCTTTGTATTTCCGGAAATTGATTTGGGGTAGTAAATGTTGTTGCCTGCTATATGATCGATGGCTTTTTTCAATTCCTGTGCGTCATGCCGGGCTTTGCGTACATAGCCGTCGATCTCCTGCTCCTGGAACAGGGCCTCTATAACGGCCGGCTTGCTCTCTGCCGAGAACACCAGCACCCGTAAATCGGGCTGCACGTGGCGGGCGGCGGTGATGAGCGCAGCTCCGTCGGACAGGTTCTGCTTGTTATGATCCTCTTCGAAATAAAGATCGGTGATCAACAGATCGTAAGAGTCGTTGCGCTGCTTTGCCTTTTGAATGCGCAGCAGGGCCTGGTCACAATAATTTGCATAATCCACCAAGGCTATGCCCAGTTCTTCCAGCGTTTTCTGCAGGGAGATATTCATACTCTCATGGTCTTCAGCAATTAAAACCTTTCTTATCATCGGATCAAACAATTGGAAAGTGAAGATGGATTTTCAGGCCCCCGGCCACAGATCGGCCAAAACTAATACCACCTCCCATTGCGCGGATACGGTTTTCCGTATTGGTCAGACCGTTCCCGTAAATGACTGTTTCAGGAAGTCCGATCCCATCGTCGGTATATTGCAGGTGCAATTGCCGTTCTTCACGTTCAAATTTCAGCACTACAAATTTTGCCTGGGCATGTTTTTTCATATTGACCAGCATTTCCTGTACTATTTCATACAGAGCCGACTGTTGCTGGTCGTTTAGGCCTGCCCAGGTCGCCGCATGATTGCCTGCTATTGATAAATTGGTTGCCGTGCCGGCGAATTGATGCACCAGGTTGGCGATGGTGCGATGAAAGGATAAGGAGGCGGCAGTGGACTGTTTATGGGAAATATCCCGTGATTGTTCGTAGGAAATATCCCGCGACTGTTCATATAGTTTTTCGATATTGTCGAGTAGTGTTTCTTTTGACATTGTTTCTTCGTGTTCCAGTCCAGCCATCAGCCGGTAAAGCCCATTGGCAATGGTATCGTGCAGTTTTCTGGCGGTATTTAGTTTTTGTTCCTGTAAATCGTTGCGTGCCTTCAGTTTTTGCTGTTGCTCCCGTTTGCGTTGCCATAGCCAGGCAACTATCGTGAGGAATACGAACGAAAGTCCCAGCACGAGAAGCTGCATTTCCCTTTCGGTGTTTTCCTGCTGCAGCAGGAGGTTGTCGGCCTTGCTTTTTTCTGCCTCATAGCGGATCAGGGCAAACTGGTTTTTGGCCGTGTTCCGGGCGGTCTGGATGCTGTCGCTCAGGAAATGATAAGCATTGAAATAGTTTTTCAATGCTTTGGCCGGGCTGAGTACAATGAGCCTCTCGAGGGCTTCCAGCCGGTCGTCGGGACTCTTTAATTCCCGGGCGACGGCATACATCTGCTGCGCATAATAAAGCGCTGAATCGGGATGGCTGGCGGTGTAGTAGTCGGCCAGATGCATGTAGCTGACGTTCAGCCCCCAGCGGTCGTTTTCTTCCTCACGTATACGAAGGGCGGTTTTTAGCAGCGATGCTGCTTTATACGAAGGGTTTTGTTGCCATCTTGTTCTGGCCAGAT
>JASGFZ010000229.1:0-5230 GCA_047605345.1 Flavihumibacter sp.
GTTGTACGGATTGTCGGCATGCCCTTTCACCCATTTGAAACGGATGGAATGTTGCTGGGCAAGCTGGTGGAACTGCCGCCAGAGATCACTGTTCTTTTTGCCCCCGGCGAAATTGGTAGCGATCCATTTTTTCAGCCAACCCTCTTCTACGGCTTTTACCACATACTGGCTGTCGCTGTAGATCTCGATGTGCAGCCCGGGTTTGGTAAGTGCCTGCAGTCCCGCGATCACGGCCATCAGTTCCATACGGTTATTGGTGGTTTTCCGGTAACCCTGCGATAACTCTTTTTCGCGACCGTTCCAGTGCAGTATAACGCCGTAGCCGCCTGGCCCGGGGTTACCGCGGCTGGAGCCGTCGGTGTACATGATCAGTACGCCCTGCTTCGTCATATTTCGATCGATCCTTTCAGGTAAGTAACCGCGGTACCGGTCATCAGCACACGGTCGTTCTGCCATTCGCAGCGCAGTTGGCCGCCGCGGGCCGATAACTGCTCGGCCTGCAAAATATTCTTGTTCAGTTGTGTTGCCCAGAAGGGAACGGTTACCGTGTGTGCCGAACCAGTTACGGGGTCTTCGTTGATGCCGCTTTGCGGATAAAAACAGCGCGATACGAAATCGGCTTTATTGCCCTTTGCCGTGCAGATCACACCGCGTGCCGGTATCTTTGCCAGGGCCGAAAAGTCGGGCTGCAGCGCTTCGATTGCCCCCTGGTTATCTAACAGTACCATATAGTCGAAGCTGGATTTGAATACCAGGGCAGGGGCTATTTTCAGGGCGTCGAATAAGCCTGCCGGCGGGTCGGTTTCTTCGGGCGGATTGGCCGGAAAATCGAGCGTGATGCCTTGTTCAGACTGCCGCACGGTGAGCGGGCCGCTGAGGCTGTCGAAATGAATCGTATCGGCCATATAACCAAGCTCCGTGTAGAGAATATGTGCACTGGCCAAAGTAGCGTGCCCGCAAAGTTTTACTTCGGTGGCAGGCGTGAACCACCGGATGCGAAACCCATTGCCTTCTTTTACAAAGAAAACTGTTTCCGATAAATTATTTTCCATGGCAATGGCCTGCATGCGGGTATCGGGCAGCCATGTTTCCAGGGGAATAACGGCTGCGGGATTGCCGCCAAAAAGGCGATCAGTAAAAGCGTCGGCTATATAGATGGGCAATAACATAATTATACCTGGAACACGCCTGTTTTTAACGGCGCTATATGGGTTTGGTGATTGGCTGCGGCGATGCTTTGGCTGATCACAACGCGGGTATCGGCGGGGTCAATGATTTCGTCTACCCATAACCGTGCAGCGGCATAATAGGGGCTTGCCTGCCTGTTGTACCGGCTCTTTATTTCTTCCAGCAGTTGTTTCTCTTTTACCGGGTCAGCTTCCTGGCCTTTGGCTTTGAGCGCTGCGACCTGTATTTGCAACAATGTTTTGGCAGCCTGTTCACCGCCCATCACGGCGATGCGGGCCGTAGGCCAGGCATAAATAAAGCGCGGGTCATAGGCCTTTCCGCACATGGCATAGTTGCCGGCGCCGAAAGAGTTGCCGGTGATGATGGTGATCTTGGGCACCACGGAGTTGGCTACCGCATTGACCATTTTGGCGCCGTCTTTTATGATGCCTGCGTGTTCGCTGCGGCTGCCCACCATAAAGCCGGTAACATCCTGCAAAAAGAGCAGCGGAATTTTTTTCTGGTTGCAGTTGAGAATGAAGCGCGCGGCCTTATCGGCGCTGTCGTTATAGATCACGCCGCCCAGCTGCATTTCGCCTTTTTTGTTTTTCACCACCAGGCGCTGGTTGGCCACGATGCCTACGGCCCATCCGTCGATCCGCGCATAACCGCACACGATGGTTTTGCCGTATTCGGCCTTGAATTCATCGAGGGTGGAATCATCGGTGATGCAGGCGATGAGGTCGCGTACGTCATAGGGTTTGGCATTGCCTTCGGGGAAGAGCGAATAGAGGTCGGTGGCGGGCCGCGCCGGGGGGCTGGCGTCGATTCGGTCAAATCCGCCGCTGGGGGTATGCCCCAGTTTGCCGACGATTTTGCGTATATGCGCCAGGCATTCCTGCTCGGTGGAGAACTGGTAGTCGGCGATGCCGCTGATGGCATTGTGCGTGTGGGCGCCGCCCAGCGTTTCCGCATCAATTTCTTCACCGATGGCGGCTTTTACGAGATAGGGGCCGGCCAGGAAGATGGAGCCGTTGCCTTCCACCATCAGCGTTTCGTCACTCATATGGGAAGGTAGGCGCCGCCTGCCACACAAGGGCCCATCACCGCGGCAATCTGTGTAATGCCCATGGCGCTCATCCGCGCGTTGTTTCGGAAGATGCGGCCGAAATGCTCTTTATCGGGAAATATCTCATCCTGCAAAGGCAGGAAAACGCCGGCACTGTCTACCAGGTAGATAACCGGCAGGTTGTTTTCCATGGCGATTTCCTGCAGGCGCAGGTTTTTTTTGCCGGTGATGGGAAACCAGGCGCCCGCTTTCACGGTCTGGTCGTTGGCCAGCACCACGCAGAGGCGGTTGGCGATGCGGGCGAGTCCGGCGACGGTGCCTGCAGCCGGGCAACCGCCTTCATCGGCATACATATCATAACCGGCGAAACTGCCGAGCTCGAAAAAACTGTTCTCATCAACCAGCAGTGCGATGCGTTCGCGGGCGGTAAGCTTGTTTTTTTCGTGTTGCTTTGCGATGGCTTTGGCGCCGCCGCCTTTGGCAATGGTTTCCCGCCGCGACGACAATTCGCGAACGGCCAGTTTCAGCGCATCTTCATTGCGGTTTTGTTCAATATTCATGGTACCGGTTCTGCCTGCAAAATACAGTTATTGGGTGATTGCCCCGAACATTCTATTATTGCGGGTGTTTTAGCCTGAAACCTTGGCGATGCAGCAAAAAAGATCGTATATAGGCTGGCTGTTACTGGTGCTGACTGCGCTGGCAATCAGGTGGTTTTCGCAGTATCCGGCGGCCGTGGAAAAATATTATTCGAGGGGTGTGTACCCGCTCGTATCGCGTGTGCTGCGGTTTTTGTTCGGCTGGCTGCCTTTCAGCGTGGGTGATATATTGTACCTGCTGGTGGCGGTGTGGCTCGTGATCACCCTGTACCGTGCGGCGCGGGCCATTTGGCAGCGACGCGTTGACCGGCAGTGGCTGTTTCGGTCAGGCATGCGCGTTATACGGGTCTGGTTCTGGATTTATGTTATATTCAATCTCTTCTGGGGGCTCAATTACAACCGGCTGGGCATTGCGCACCAGGCGGGTGTGGAGGTGGGCCCCTATAGCACCGAAGAGCTCGATTCACTGGTATCGGCTCTGGTGGTGCGGCTCGACAGCCTGCAGCCCTTGTCGCTGCCTGAACGCGATCCGCTAAAGCACAAGCGGGTGCTTTTCAAAAATGCCTTCAATGCCTATAAGGAACCCCGCAACAATGCGATGTTCCTTAAATACGGCGGCCGTTCGGTGAAACCATCGCTCTACAGTTACCTCGGCAACTACCTCGGCTTTACCGGCTATTACAATCCATTTACCGGCGAAGCCCAGGTGAATACCACGGTGCCCGTTTTTGAGCAGCCCAATACCACCTGTCATGAAATAGGGCACCAGCTGGGGTATGCCAAAGAGAATGAGGCCAATATGGCCGGCTATCTCACCGCCAGCCAATCGCATTCGCCGGCGTTCCGGTACTCCGCTTTTTTTGATCTCTTCGGATATGCCATTCGTGATCTGTACCAGCGCGACTCCGTCCGCGCCCGTTACCATATGAGCCGCCTCTCGGCGCCGGTAAAAGCAGATATAGAAGAGCTGAATCGCTTCACCCGTAAGCACCAGGGTTACCTTGAACCCGTGATCAGGAAACTCTATGCGCAGTTCCTTCGCGCCAACAACCAGCCCAAGGGGATGATGAGTTATAACCAGGTGGTGGGGCTGGTGATTGCGTTTGAAAAGTCAAAAGTAAAAAATCAAAAGTCAAAAGGGGTCGCTGCGGGTGTAAGGGTATTTGGAACTTCGTGCGGTGATGTTTTTTTCGCGCCATGAATGCAATGGAGCAAAGACGCCAAGAGCTGATAGCGCCTGAATGATGAGCCGTCATTTTTACTTTTGATTTTTTACTTTTGACTTTGCCTATTCATTGCGTTCATTGCTCTTTTGCGTTCATGGCGTGAAAAAGCGCACACCCGTATCTCCCGCAAGTCAGGAAACCTCGCTACACAGCGACCCCTTTTTGACTTTTTACTTTTGATTTTTTACTTCTCAAAACCTATTCTTCCACATCATGCTCTCCACCGGCTTATCGGGCTGCCCGCTGTATTTCGCGTTCTTCTTCTGATTGTATTTGGTAATGATTTCGCCTTCTACGGGGAAATAGATGAGCTGGCCGATCGGCATGCCGTGGTAAACCCGAACGGGCTGCTTCACGGAGATTTCGAGGGTCCAGTTACCGCAGAAGCCCACATCGCCTTTTCCGGCAGTGGCGTGGATGTCGATCCCCAGCCGGCCGGTCGACGATTTGCCTTCGAGAAAGGGAACATGGGCATGGGTTTCGGTGTATTCGTGTGTAACGCCGAGATAGAAAATATGGGGGTGGAGCACATACCCTTCTTCGGGAATTTCGAAATAGCTGATGCGGTTGTGCTTTTTGGCGTCGAGCACACTGTCGGTATAGGTAGCCAGCCATTTACCCAGCTTCACATCATAAGAGTTGCTGCCCAGGTTTTCGCGTTCAAAAGGTTCGATCCGGATCGTGCCTTTTTCCATTTCTTCAAGTATTCTTTTATCAGTCAGTATCATGTGTAGCGCTTGGGTTATCTTTGGCCGGTGGCAGGGCCGCAGCCTGCAATGTTAGCCGCAAAAAATGAACCTTGGCCTTATTTTATCAACATAATATCAACCAGCATACCCGGCTGGCGATCTGGCGCATTGAAGAGCCGGAAGCTTTCTTTTTGCGGTATGTTCCGATTGAGCAGGATGTTACCCATCCGTATAAACGCCTGCAGCACCTGGCCGGCCGGTTTATATTGCGGGAATTGTTTGAAGATTTTCCGCTGGAAGAGATCAGGGTGGCCGATACCCGGAAACCTTTTCTGCCAAATGAAAAATATCATTTTTCCATTTCACATTCCGGCAATTTTGCCGCCGCTATCGCCAGCAGCGAATCGCGGGTAGGCATCGACATCGAGCTGGTGACGCCACGTATAGAGCGCATCGCGCAGAAATTTCTGTGCAGTGAAG
>JASGFZ010000230.1:0-5215 GCA_047605345.1 Flavihumibacter sp.
GAAAATTTCCGGCTTCGACGCCGATTTTCACCGGCGCGACCTATGGGAAGCCATCGGAAACGGTGACTTTCCGCAATGGGACCTGGGTGTGCAGCTGATTCCCGAAGAAGATGAAAGAAAGTTTTCTTTTGATATACTTGATCCGACAAAGATCATTCCCGAAGAGCTGGTGCCCGTTCAGCTCATCGGCACGATGACGCTCAACCGCAATCCCGAAAACTTTTTCGCTGAAACCGAACAGGCGGCATTCGATCCGGGGCGGCTGGTGCCGGGCATCGATTTTTCTGACGACCCCTTGCTGCAGGGGAGAATATTCTCTTATATGGACACGCAGAATTACCGGCTTGGCGGACCTAATTTTCACGAGCTGCCGGTAAACCGCCCGGTGAATAACAAATACAATAACCAGAAAGACGGCTTCGCCCGGATGGATATGCTGAAAGGCGGCGTCAGCTATTTTCCCAATGGCAAAGCGGGTGGCTGTCCGTATCACGCGATGCTGAAAGGCGAAACCGGTTTCCAGTCGCACAAACAACCCGTTGACGCCGCCAAGGTAAGGGCCCGCTCTGTTTCCTTCGCCGACCATTTTACACAGGCAAGACTGTTCTTTCAATCGCAAAGCCCCGAAGAGCAGGATCATATCATTAATGCACTGAGCTTTGAGCTTTCAAAGGTGAACGACCCCGCGATACGTAAACGCGAGCTGGCGGTGCTGAACCAGATCGATAAAACACTGGCAAAAAAAGTTGGCGACAACCTGGGATTGGTACCTGCAAAAGAGCTGGACCCGCTGACCCTTCAGTTTGCCCGCCAGAACCATCCGAAATATCCCATTAAGCCGCCAAAGCCCGAAGTGGAAAAATCAGCGGTCCTGAGCATGAAAGTAAAACCGGGAGCAGGCAGCATCCAAACACGCAAGGTGGCTTTCCTGGTAGACGACGGCGTAAGCAAAGCGGCGGTCGACAAGCTGAAAAAACCGTTGGAAAAAGAAGGCGCACAGGTCGTGCTGATTGCTTCACACGTTGGCACCATACAATACCAAGAAGGCGGGGAAGCCGAAATACAGCATTCCTACCTCACCGAAGCATCGGTATGTTACGATGCATTTTATACACCCGACGGCGATTCGGTGAAAAAACTTGCCGGCAATCCCGATTACCTTCAATTTATTAACGAGGGCTATCGCCACTGCAAAGCGCTGGCATTTGCCAAAGGCGCCGAAATGCTGGCAAAAAAATCCTTCATCGACAAAGACAATGCGGTTGTTTTTGAAAGCAGTGATGCGCTGGCGAAAGATTTTATCAGCGCCCTGAAGCAACACCGTATCTGGGAACGGGAAAAGGCCCGGAAAGTGCCTTCCTGATAATTACAGCCCTTCCATGCAGCGATGCGCGTTACCGCAGGTACCTGCCGGTGCGCGCATCTTTTATTACGCCTTTCCAGTTCAGCCCGAAACCGAAATCATACGAGTTACCCAGTTCGTCCTTATACGGTACCATATCGTGCGGTACATCTTCTTTTTGCGTTTCAACGGTTTTCATATCGGCGGGCATTTGTACGGGCAGCAATCCCGAAGGCGTGGCCGCACCTGAAAGAACGTCGAGCAGGGCCTGGCTCTGCACCCCGAAAGACACAATTAACCCATCCACCTTCGGCTCAAACTCGGCAACAATGGCAGGGTTGCGCAGGGCAAGGCTCACAATAACCGGTTTGTTACCCATCGCTGCTTTTGTATCCAAAATCATTTTCAGGTCGCTTGCATTTTCGGCTGAAACGTTTTGTCCTTATAAGAACGGTTGGTGACTGTGGGATCGATCACGGGATCGCTGCAGCAATGCTTGTATCGCGTGCATATGCTGCCGTATAGGGGCCGTATTGCAGGCTGACCGGCACATAACCGTTGCCGCCTTTCTGGCGATCTTCAATATTATAACCGGTGCCCGCTTTGGGGCCTTCGGCAAATACAATGGCAAAATCGGCTGCCGCCGGATCATCGGTTACCTCAAAATATTTCTTCACCAGCTCCAGGTTTACAGGATCAACGGTTTTCCCTTCCGACACATTGCCGAACCAGTCACGCGTCGGTGCAATGTACCGTTTCGGTATGTACACCTTTTTGTTTTTCGCCAATGGCAACACCGCGTTTTTGTTCTTCAGCAACACCACCGATTTCAGCTGTGCGTCGTAACCGGCTTTCATAAATTCGGGGTTGCCTACCGTTTGGGTGGCGTAGGCCGGGTCCACATACGGGTTTTCAAAAAGGCCCGTCTGGAAAATATTGCGCAGCAACCGTACGGCAGACTGCTCAAACCGCGCACGCATGAATTTTTCACCCTTTTCTTTTACACCCATCTGGTAGGCTTCCAGTACGGGGCCGGCATCGTTGTTACCGCCAAACTGGTCCAGTCCGGCCATAATCACTTTATAATGCCTTTCTGCGACCGATAATTTTTCAACACCCCAGCTTTTCCCCATGAACTGATCGGGGGTTTTACCTTCATCGGCCGTGATCAGCCAGTCGGTACAAACCACGCCGTCGTATTTGTATTTATTCCGCAGCAGGTCGGTAACAATGTATTTGCTGAAGCCATTCCCCACATTTTCATGGTAGGTATTGTCCTGGTTATAGGAAATGGTATAATAAGGCATTACCGCTGCGGCCTTTTTTGTTTTTCCCTTTAATGCAAATGCGCCTTCAAGAAAGGGTACCAGCTGCATTTGGAAATTGTTTCCGGGGTACACCGCAAATTTTCCGTAGGCAAAATGCCCGTCGCGGCCGCCTTCTTCCGGGCCGCCGCTGGGCCAGTGCTTCACCATCGCATTGACGCTGGTAAAACCCCAGCCGTTCCTGGTTTCATCAGCACCGGTGGATGTCTGGAAGCCGTCTACATAGGCGCGCGCCATATCGGCCGACAGCCTGGGGTCTTCGCCGAAAGTGCCGCTGATGCGGTTCCAGCGCGGCTCCGTACCCAGGTCGATCTGCGGCGATAAGGCCGTAGCGATACCCAGCGCGCGGTATTCTTTCGAAGCGATCTGCCCGAATTGTTCCGTTACCGCGGGGTCAAAGGTGGCAGCCAGCCCCAGCTCATCGGGCCACATCGAAATTTTTCCGCCGGCGCCGGCATTGTATTCAGCAGAAGCAACAGCCCCGTTGCGCGGATCGGAACTGTTATTGGCAGGTATGCCGAGCCCGAGCGACTCTACCAGCGCCTGCGCATTGTTGTTCCATTGCGCTGCCACTGCCGGGCTTTCAACCACCACCATCAATACATGGCGCAGGTTATCGGCAGTGAGAAATTTCTTTTGCTGGTCAGACAGGGAGAAGCAGGCACACCGGCTTCTGTAAATTTTTTTCCGTTATAAGTAGCCGCACCCAGCGGGCCGAAGCCACCGCGCGATGGGATCATCTGGTGGCTGCTGTATAACATAGTCCGGCGATCTGCTCCACCGTCATTTTAGACGCCAGGTCTTTCGCCCGCTCGTCTACCGGCAATCGCCAGTCTCATATTTGTCGAGTTACCGTTCTTATTGAGGTCTTTAAAAACAGCCCGTTTATCTTCAATATTTTACGCCCGACGAAGGCGAGTAACCCAGCGCCGGTCCGTTGTTGTTTTTTACCGTTTGAAAGAAAGGTTTGTCCTGGCTGAATGCAGTATTGAGAATGATGGATGAAAGGACGATGGCAAGTATTCGTTTGTGCATGGCGAAAGTTTTCTGAAGCTTAAATATAGGCCATTTAATAAGTCGCTTTTGCGCAACCTTTCGTTTCTCCAGGATTTGCGCCGGCTAAGGCCGGTCCCATCCCGGCGGCAGATCCTCATTCCGCCTCGGGAAAAGCGGCTGTCTGGCGCAGCGACAACAAGGGCAGGTGGTTCAGGTGAACGATGTCGGTGGTATGGGTACGTTTAAAAATACCGTCCCAGATACCGTGCCGGCTGGGGATAACCACCAGCAGATCGATCTTTTCGGCAGCGGTGTATTTATCGATCGCCGCAATGATCTGCGTAAATTCAGGCTCCACATAGGTGGGATGCAGGGGCGCCAGCTGCTCCTGCAGCGCTGTTTTATTGGCATTTGCTTCTTCTGTAACGATTTCATTTGGCGGTTTCACATGCATCACCGTCAGCGAAGCGCCGGTGAAACGCACAATTTTTTCCAGCACCGTTGCCGCCGGCGCCAGGTTATCGCGGTAATAGTTACAGGCGAAGGCAATTTTTTCTATTGGTTTGTAAACCAGCTGCTCGGGCACCACCAGCACCGGCTTGCGCAGGTCTACAAACGCCTCCACAATATTCACCTCCCACGAAAGCAGGTCGTTATAGCCGCCCCTGGCACCGATCACCAAAAAAGCAGTTTCGGGGTCGGCTGCTTTCGCGCGCAATATGTCCATGAACACACCGGTCTCCATTTCGCGGCTAACCTTCACCGTTGGAAAATTTGTTCTTACCCATTTCTCTTCGGCTTCCAGCTTCAGGTCGTCGTTGTAAATAACATCGCTCATCGCTGCCAGCGCAATACCGTCGTCGCTGATAGGCCCCGTAAAGCTGAAGATATTCAGCAGCAGGAGCGAGGCTTTCGATTTCTCCAGGAAGCGGCAGGTATAATCAAGCGCATTGCGCGACGCTGCAGAAAAATTGGTAACCAGCACAATTCTTGCCATAACCCTTGTTTTAGTGAGCGGCTTCCGACATGCTCACCGGGCCCTTCGACCGGCGGATGAACAGCAGCACAAATGGAATACAAACCAGGAACATAATACCTACATAGAGGAATATGTCCATGTAAGATAAAATAGTTGCCTGTAAGGTAACCGATCCGTCGAGCATCTGGTAGGCCGTGCTCGTGGCTACATTGGGCGCCATGCCTTTGGCCTGCATACCCGCCGCCAGCGCATGCACCCGGTTGTGTACATCGGGATCGAACTGGTCGAGCTTGCTCACCAGGTTGTAGCGGTAATAAATGATCTCCCGCGACAAATACGTAGAGATCAGCGCCACGCCAAACGACCCGCCGAGCTGGCGCATCATGCCCGAGAAAGCGGCGCCCTGCCCGATTTCAACACCTTTCAGGGTAGACAGGGCCATGGTGGAAATGGGTACCGACAACAGGCCCAACCCCACACCGCGCACCATCAGCACCCAGAAGAAATTGTCGGCGCTGGTTTGCGGTGTCATGATCTTATAGGTCATGACGCTGTAAATAAAAAACACCGCCA
>JASGFZ010000231.1:0-5214 GCA_047605345.1 Flavihumibacter sp.
TATGGCCACGCAGGTTCACAGCCAGGGCCTGGAAAGCATAATCGCGCGAGCTGGGCACGTTCTCCTGGTTGGCTTTGGGAAACAGCCAGCCGTCCTGGCCGCCGAGGTAATAGAGTATCTTCTGGTCGCCCCACGAAGCATCGCCCGCCACGCGGCCGGCCCAGATGAAATTCCTGTAGATAGGATAGTAATACCTGGCGTCGAATCCCACATTGAAACTGTTACGGCCCGCCGCCGTCACCTTCGCCATCTGCGCATTGTAATCGGCATACACTTTGTACCGCAGCCCGTTCCAGATATTGGTTGCTTTCTGAATGGCGTTGTCGTACACATATTCAACCCTTAACAAACCATAAGATTTCTTCTCATTCGGCCTTTTCAGGATATTGCCGTTGTCGGCAGGAATATACACTGCTTTTGTAACCACGTTATCGGTTCTTACGCCAAAGCTTACACGAACACTTCTGGCAGGATCAAACGGATACCGTACAATGCCCTGGTATAAATTGGTATATAATTTGGCCGGCGGCTGGATGATCGCATTCAACGCCGTATCTATATACTGGGTGGCGCCCACATCGGTTCTGCGGTAATAAAGAATGGAAAAGTCGAACCGCTTTTTCAGGTAATCGGCCCTCGCCATGTATTCTGAACCCGAATTGAAAAGCGACTGCGAACCGGGTATAAATAAATTGGGTTGCCCCAGGTTGATCGGATAACCCTGTCCCGCCGTATTGATCAGCGGCGTACGCACCATGCCGGTAAAACGGATGTCTTCCATAATATCAAACACCGTCACCTTCAGCATACCGTTGAAACCGTTATTGGCAGCATTGGTAACGGGCAGGGAACCGGTGAACGGCTCGTAGCGCGTAATCAGCACATCGTTGTTGAACAGCGAACCGGTTACCTGGTCAACCGAGAACTTCAGCTTGTAATCAAAGCGCCCGGCTTTGTTCAATACCGACGGTTTGGCTTCAGCCGCCTCGGGCGCTTTTTCCAGGTGCGGCAGGGCAGAATCCTGTTTCTCTTCGGCGAATTCCGTTTCAAATCCGGCCGCTTTGCTGGTATCGGGTTTGGGCGCCTGCGGGTACAACAGCGCCTGGCTGAGGCTCACCCGCTGCTGGTCCATGGTCCGTTTGCGGAAATCGGTGGGCCGCGGGTTCACATTGCGTTTGCGCAGGGTGTTTTCATCCACCTTCAGCTTATACAAAAACTTCAACTCACCTTCCTGCCTCACCTCGCTCACCAGGTCTTTGTCGCCGGCCGACTTCGATTCGGTCATGCTGCTCTGGTAATTGGTGATGGGAAACACATAGGTGGAATCGTTCGTTACCGAGAAGGTGAAAATACTGTCGGGCTCGTTCTTCCCGTAAAAACGCAGCAGCGAATCGATGGCGTGGTACTCGGGATTGCGCAGTATCTCATCGCCGATCTGGTAAATGGTGTCCACACCCGCGCGGCTGGTGGAGAAAAAGCCGGCATAGCGGTTACCGATACCATTCTGGTCAGACATGAAAGTGAAATGGTTGGCATTGTATTGGGTGGGGAAACGCGCGTTCCCGAATTTCATATTCGACAACTGCGAGATCTGCTTGAACTCGCTCTTGTTGAAATTATCGACGAGAAAAACATTGAAACGGTTGTTGGACGGCAGCACGGTATCGCCGGTGGCCGCCGTGGGCGATGGCCGGTTAGACGAATAGATGATGCCCATCTTGTTCGGAAAAGCCACAAACGAAGGGTCGAGGTCGTCGTACACATCGTTGGTGACCTGCTCGGCTTTTTCGTTGTTGATCTTGAAGATGTAAATGTCCGACTGGCCGTTCTTCACGGCGCTCATCAGCAGGGTATTGTCGTCGTTCATGTACTTCACATCCTGTATCTGGTCGAACTCGAGGGCCAGCTTGTCTTTTTTCAGGCGCGAGAAAATATCATAAGTGAACATCCTGATCTTGCCTTCGTGGTTATAGACCACCAGTAATTTATTGCCCTTGCCGTTCCAGGCCAGCAGCGGGTAGTGCGGATCCTGTTTGGCGTCAACGCTGCGGATGTCGTTGCGCAGCAACACTTTTTTGGTGCTGTAGTCTTCGTAATAGATCACACACTGCAATCCTTTTTTCCATTCCACCACAGCATACGACTGGCTGCGGGGGGTGGGATTGGGCGTGAAATTGTAGAAGTCCTTGTTCTGGCTGATCTCTTCCACCACCGACATCTGCCCCTTGGGGTTGTTGCGGCGGCTGCGGAGGTCTTTGCTGTACTTGTCTTCGTAATAAGCCATTATATCTTCCAGCACATCTTTGAACTTCTTTTTGCAAATGCGGTTGGAAGCGCCGTTGAGGTTGCGGTACAGCCGGGCGAGGTAAAGGAAATATTTGGTGTTTTCCTTTTTGTAGCTCTCTTCAATATAGCGCCAGAAAGCATGCCCGGCCAACTGGGGCTGTTCAAAGGCGAACTGGCGGAAATCCTTGTACTTGCCCGACATCAGCTCCGATTTCAGCTTGTCGTCCAGCTCGGTGCTCCAGTTCTCGGCGGCATAAGTAACAAAGCCATCCGTCAGCCATTTGGGAAGGTCGAGCAGGGCCTGGTTGGTGGCAAACTCGCCGAGGTCATCGCCGAACAGGATATTATCGAGCAAGATGCGTGCAATACCCTGCCTTACCTGCAGGCGCAGGTTGTCGTGGTTGCTGTTGTAATAAACCACCATCTTGTTATTCACCAGCTTGGTATTGCCGCCGTTGGTCTGCCAGTCGATCGTTAAACCGATATTGGTTTGCTGCATTTCATTGTAGCTGTTGTACAGCACTACGTTCGCGCGGCGCTGCAGCCCGTATTCCATGAAAGACTCCAGGTCGGGCAGCTCCTTTTCAGCTATCTGCGCCACCGATTTGGCCAGCGGCTCGCCGTGCTGGTAGAAATAGGTATTGAAATTGTCTGTCTGGTAAAACTGCCATTTGAACTTTTGGTATTGAACCCTGTTTTTACCAAATTCAACGGTATTGACCTGAGCTGATGCCGAATTCATTTGCAAAAAGGGGTACAGGATCAAGAGAAAGCCACACTTGTTCAGAACGCGCAGAAACGAATGATTCTTCTGAAATTGCATATCCAGCGATTGTGTGCTAAAATTATGTGTTTCAACCTTATTCCCGAAATCCCCCTTAAATAATAGAGCTATGTTAACAGTTCGCCAATTTTGTTTTAATCCGCTGATGGAAAACACTTACCTGCTTTACAACGAAGCCGGTGAGGCCGTTATCATCGATCCGGGTTGTTATACCCAGGCCGAAGAAAAGCAGCTGGCCGGATTCATTGAACAGCACCAGCTGCAGCCCAAATGGCTGCTCAATACCCATTGCCACCTCGACCATGTATTCGGCAACCGGTTCGTACACGAGAAATGGAAGCTGGTGCCTTATATCCATGCCCGTGAGCAGCCGGTGCACGACCGGGCCGAAGAAGCCGGACAGCGCTGGAATCTTCCCTTCCGAAAATATGACGGCTCCTTTCATTATATAAAGGAAAGCGACAAGGTTGGGCTGCCCGGCGACGAACTGACGGTGATCGAAGCGCCCGGGCATTCACCGGGGCATGTTTGTTTCTACAAACCCGACCAGCACTTTGTGGTAGGAGGCGATGTGCTGTTTAAAAGAAGTATAGGAAGAACCGACCTGCCCGGCGGCAATCACCAGCAATTGATCAATAGCATCCGCAAGGCATTATTGGTGTTGCCCGCAACACGGTGGTATATCCCGGGCATATGGAGCCCACCACGATCGGCGATGAAATAAAATACAATCCCTTTTTTGCCAGCCGGCGCTAAGCCGGTTTCACGAAGCGGTTTACAAAGGGCAGCCGCGCCAGTTCCTTCGCTTCCACCCTTGCAATAAACAGGGTAAATGCTGCCAGGAACAGCGTACCGGTCAGGATGCTGAACCAGAGCGGCGGATACACGCGAACGATGAGCTGATGCGCGATCACCAGCAGGCTCACGATCACCAGGTAGGCGATCAGCTTTTTCCGTGCATAAGGAATGGGATAGTGCTGCTGCCCCAGCAGGTAACTCGCTGCCATCATGCCCAGGTAACACACAAAAGTGGCGATGGCCGCACCGAGATAATGCAGGCGCGGTACCAGCAGGATATTCAATACAATGGTGACGATGGCGCCGCCGATGGTGATATAGGCGCCATACATGTTTTTATTGGTCAGCTTGTACCAGATGCTGAGGTTGTAATAAATGCCCAGGAAGATATTGCCCATGGCCAGCAGCGGTACAATGTAAAAACCTTCAGCCCAGGCTTTTGATTTGAGGGTGAAGAACCATTTCAGCACGTCGAGGTAAAGGCCGATCAGCAGGAACATAAAGCAGCAGGCCAATACAAAGAATTTCATCACCCGTGCATACATTTTCTGCGCACCTTCGGCCTTGCTCTGGTTAAAGAAAAAAGGTTCGGCTGCCATACGGAAAGCCTGGATCATAATGGTGATCATCACCGACAGGCGGTAAACATTCGCAAAAATACCCAGCTCGTGTTTGGCCTGCTCTTCGGGCAGGTGAACAACATGCTGGTACACCAGGCGGCTCAGCATGTCGTTGATCATGCCGCCCAGGCCCACGATCACCAGCGGGTAGCTGTATTGCATTACCCTTTTCCAAAGAGCGGTATCAAACTCCCATTTTACCGATTTCCATTCGGGCAGCAGCAATAATAATTTTACGAGGCTGCCCAGCAGGTTGCCGATCAGGTAATACCCGATGCCGATATCCATGGCCTGCAGCAGGCGCAGCGGGCTGTCGGGATGGTTTTTTACGTATGCCGGCATCACACCCATGAAGAGGAAAACAACCAGGAAATACACCAGGATGCCCGACATCATCACAAAAGCATACCGGCGCGGTCGGTTTTCCTGGCGCAGCCGGGCGAAAGCCAGCGTTGACAAGGCATCCAGGAAAATGATACCGCACATCCAGGTAATGTATTCAGGATGGTCTTCCAGGTTGGCGGCGCGTACAATCGGCCCGCGGGCGGCCAGCAGCAGGCCGATAAAAACAAAACTGCTCACCATCAGTGAAACGGAGAGCGTATCGTATAATTTTTTGTTGTCGGTTTCCTGCGAAAATTTGAAATAGGCGGTTTCGAGCCCGTAGGTAAACAGCACGTTCAGAAAGGGGATGATGGCGTAGACCTGCGACAGGTCGGCCGTTTT
>JASGFZ010000232.1:0-5183 GCA_047605345.1 Flavihumibacter sp.
TATCGCCGCCAACCGGCGGGTGCTTGACCAGGGCTTCCTGTTACAGTGGACGCACAACGGAAAAACCTTCCGGAAAATGTTGCGTGAGGAAGACTGGGAAGAGATTGCCTTCGAAGCTACCTATCCCCGGGCAACCATCCGCTTCAGGGAAAAGACTTTGCCGTTTACCGTAAACATGCAGGCAGGCCCCGTTTTCATACCCCTTGATGAAGATAATTCTGCGTTGCCGGCTACCATCTTTTCCATTGAGCTGGAAAATATTGCTGCGGCGCCGCTGGCTATACCCTCGCCGGTGGCTCGAAACGGCGCGGCAAAATAACGGCGAAAAAAGAAGATGGCTTTCGGGTGAACGAGGCTATTACCGGTAAAAACCATGCGGGTGTACAGGGGCGTTTGCGGGAAATGATGATTTTCACAACCGGCGTGATGCCGGAACCACCTGTATCTGCTGCCTCGATGCCGCGGCCCGTGTGCATACGGCGGCGATCCCTGGGGCGATGCAGACAGCCTGCTGACAGCGCAGCAGGCAACGGAAAGCAAGGCGGAGCCACCGGGAAAACTGATCGGTTCGCTGGCGGTTGACAGGCAGCTGCAGCCCGGCGAAAAAGCAACTGTTCATTTTATCATCAGCTGGCATTTCGATCATCCGCTTTCCAAGCTCAGCAAATTGCCGGAAACAAAAACCGGTTATTATTACGGCGTGCGGCACAAAGAGGCGGCGGCGGTAGCAGCGTATATAGCCGGCAACTCGACTGGCTCAACGGCCGGACGCAAAGCTGGCAGCGGACCTCTTATGATTCAACGCTTCCCTGGTGGCTGTCAAAGTCGGTGTTGAACACCGGCACGCTTGCCACAGCCAATACGTATCGCTTTGCCAACGGCCGTTTCTGGGGTTGGGAAGGCGTCAATGCCTGTGAAGGTACCTGCCTGCATGTATGGCAATACGCACAGGCAATGGGCCGCTTTCCCGCGCTGGAGCGCGACCTCCGAACAACCGACCTGGGCATAGCACAGCAGCCCGACGGCGGTATTGTTTTCGGGCCGAGTATGAAACACGGCCTGCCGTCGACGGACAGGCAGGCTTCCTGCTGCGCATGTACCGCGAACACCAGGTAAGCGCCGACGACCGGTTCCTGAAACGGAACTGGGCCACACCAAAAAAGGGCCGCTTCCTGATGGCGCTAGACAGGAATGGCGATGGAATGACCGATACCCCTATGGAGAACACCCTTGATGCCGTGTGGCAGGGGGAGATCGCCTGGATCGTCGGCCTTTCGCTGGCCGCCGTCAACAACGGAAATGATGGCCCTCGATATGGGCGATAAGGCTTTTGGCGGTATGCGCACAGTATGTGAAAAACGGTGCTGCCCACATGAGCGGGGAGCTTTTCAACGGAGAATATTTTATTCATAAGCCCGATGCGGCGGCAGGCCGGGCAAAGCTGGGCTCGTACAATACCTGTCATATCGACCAGGTGTACGGCCAGGGATGGGCTTTCCAGGTGGGGCTGGGCAGGTTGTGGGACGAAGAAAAAACAAAAGCGGCGCTTCGCGCTTTATGGAAATACAATTTTGCGCCCGACGTAGGGCCCTATATCAAGACCCACACCGGCGGAAGGCCTTATGCTCTGGAAGGCGAAGCGGGTATGGTCATGAATACCAATCCCCATAATGAACCCCGGCCTTATGGCGAAAATGTTACCTGGCAGCTGGGCTACTTTCATGAGTGCATGTCGGGTTTCGAGCACCAGGTGGCCAGCCACCTGATGGCGGAAGGAATGACCGATGAGTCGCTCGTACTGACCCGGGCTATACATGACCGTTACCATGCGTCGAAACGCAACCCCTATAATGAGATCGAATGCAGTGATCACTATGCCCGTGCCATGGCCAGCTACGGAACCCTGCTGTCGGCCCTCGGTTTTGAATACCATGGCCCGAAAGGTTATATCCGGTTTGCACCTCACTGGTCGAAGGCCGGTTTCAGGGCGCCTTTTACAGCGGCGGAAGGCTGGGGAACTTATTTCCAGCAACGTGAAGACGCGATGGCGGTGTATGGTCTTACGATCAGCTACGGAAAACTACAGCTGTACAGCATCAGCGTGGAAAGCCTGCTTCCGGCACCGGCAAAGCAGGTGCTGCTGGTGGGTGCAAATGGCGGGCAGTCCCTCCGGTTCCGGCAGTCGGGCAGCCGGCTGGATATTTACTTCGGCGCGGCCCGCGTATTTACTGCCGGCGCCACCTGCCTGCTGCACATCAGTTAACGATCGTCAGCAATATTTCGCTCCTGATGTCGCGGCTCGAAGAACCGACCCGCAATAAAAACTGACCAGGCTCCACAACCGTCCGCAGGTT
Source organism: Flavihumibacter sp. (assembly GCA_047605345.1). Taxonomy (GTDB): domain Bacteria; phylum Bacteroidota; class Bacteroidia; order Chitinophagales; family Chitinophagaceae; genus Flavihumibacter. Next base: position 2,355 of record JASGFZ010000232.1, read on the forward strand.
CTTATCCAGCATGCTGAGCATGTTGGGCGTAATGCGAAATTGCAGGGTGGCCGATGCCCCTTTCTGCAGGAATATTTTCTGAAAGCCTTTTAATTCCATAACGGGACGGGTCACCGAACACAGCAGGTCAGTGATGTATAACTGCACCACTTCCGTACCATCGTAATTGCCGGTGTTTTTGATGGTGCAGCTCAGTGTGGCCGTGTCGGACGCAGCCATGTGGTCGCGGCTCAGCGCCAGCGGCCCGTACTCGAAGTGGGTATAGCTTAGTCCATAGCCAAAGGGAAACAGCGGCTGCCCGCTGAGGTTGTGGTAGTCGTCGCCTCTGCCCGTGGGGTGGTGGTTATACACCAGCGGCAGCTGGCTTTCATGCACGGGGAAGGTGATGGGCAGTTTGCCGCCGGGAGATTTGTCGCCAAACAGGATGGCAGCTATGGCGTCGCCGCCTGCTTCGCCGGCATACCAGGTGTGCACGATGGCAGCGGTCTTATCCATCCAGGCGCTCATGGTGATGGCGCTGCCGCCGGTCAGCAATACGATCACCGGTTTGCCGGTGGCGGCTACGGCTTTGATCAGTTCTTCCTGGTGGCCCGGCAGCGAAAGATAGGCCCGGTCCTGGAACTCACCCTCATGGATACCCGCGGCAAAAACGGCAACATCCGACCGGCGCGCCAGCGCTACGGCGCTGTCGATCGACCGTCGGCGTGCGAGCGGATCGGCCGTTTGCCAAACCAGGCTGATCTTTCCGTTGCCCGTGGTTTCGAAAAATTCCACTTTGATGTTGTAGGTACTTCCTTTAACGAAGGGATAGGGTTTTAACCGGTGGGTATAAGAAGTCTTTTCCCAGCGATCCACCCACAAACTATCGTTTATGTATAACCGATAACCGTCATTGCCTTCGATTCCGATCGGGCAGGTGCCGGTGAAGGGCGCTTTCAGTTTGCCCGTCCACCGCAGGGAATAAAAATGCGAAGTCAAAGAAGCGGCAGGCGGATAGAGCGTCCACGAGCCATGCACGCCGCTTTCCGTTCTGGTTTCCACCGGCTTTCCACTTAGCCGGATATTATTGAAGATGTCAAGTTGTAATCCTTTATTGCCTCCGCTGCTGAAAACGGAATCAGGAACCACCGACCAGTCGGTATCAAATACGCCGGCGCCACGTACATATTCCACTGCGGCGTTTTTAGCGCGCGACCGGATACCGTTCAGTATAGCAACCTTGCCGTTACCGGTGCCGCTGTATCCGCCCAGCCGGGCCGCCACCGCTTCTTCACCGATCACGGCAATGCGTTTGATACCGGCTTTCAGCGGCAGGGTATTGTTTTCATTTTTCAGCAACACCAGGCTGCCTTCGGCGGCTTCCTGTGCCAGCTTTTTATGCATCGTGCTTTGCTGCAGGGCGATGATGGCGGCCTCCTCTACGTAGGGATGTTCAAACAAACCCAGCTCAAACTTGATGCGCAGCACACGGCTAACGGCCTCGTCTATGCGCTGTTGGGGGATGCGCCCGTCGAGAAAAGCAGGCTGGAAAAGTTTGTAATGATCGTAATCGGTTTGAAAGATCACATCCAGCCCGTTCGACACTGCATGTGCCCCCGACTCCGCATAGTTTTTTGCGGTATGGTGCAGCACCACTTCGCCACCCACGGCACTGGCGTCGGAGATAACAAAACCTTTGAAACCCCATTCATTAGTCAGGATATCGCGCAGCAGCCGGCTGTTGGAAGAGCTGGCCGTGCCGTCAACAGCATTATAAGCCGTCATGATCGAGCGCGCACCTCCTCTTTCGATACAGGCCTTAAAAGGAGGCAGGTAGAGCTCGCGCAGCTTGCGTTCATTCCAGAAAACCGGGTAGCTGTCGCGGCCTCCGTCGGCCACGTTCGCCAGGAAATGTTTGGGTGTGGTCACGATGCCTTTTTTCTCAAAAGCGCTAACGAAGGCAACCCCCATTTCACTGCTCAGGAAAGGGTCTTCACCGTAGGTTTCTTCCGTTCTTCCCCAGCGCACATCTGAAGCGATATTCACCACGGGCGTCAGCACATCCCTGATGCCGCGCGCTTTTGTTTCATCGGCAATGGCATTGGCCACTTTTTGCATCAGGGCCGTATCCCAGCTCGCCGCCAGCGCAATGGCCTGCGGAAAAGAAGTGGCGCCCTCGCGTACCAGCCCGTGCAGCGCTTCGTCAAAAGCAATGATGGGAATGCCCAGCCTCGATTTTTCCTCGAAATATTGCTGGATGGCTTTGATCTTACGTAACAGCACCAGCCCGGTTTCGGCAGTGTTATAAGTGAGCAATTGCCCGCCGGCATCTCCCTTTGCCCCGGCGCTTACCTGGAAACCGAAAATGCCGTGCCGGTATTGGTCGGGTGTGGTATGGTCCAGGTCGCCCGGGATCATAAACAACTGCCAGAATTTTTCCTCCGGCGTCATCCGCGACAGCAGGTCTTTCACCCTGGCGTCCACCGGCTGCGCCGGGTCTTTATACAAGGGCGTCGTTTGTGCGGTGGAAAAAATGCAGGTAAATAAAAGAAGTATCAAAAGCGCGTAACCCTTCACGATGCTGTATTTTTATTGCAGTGAAGTTAATCCTGAAAATCGATCTTTATGCGACAATGGCTATTAGCAGCGGCTTTTCTGGCTGGTTCCGGCAGTTCACTTTATGCACAGGAACATAATTTTTCGACCGAGTATATCAAACCGACCGATCCGCTGGTGCAGGAAAAACTCGCTGCCTGGCAGGACCTGAAATTCGGTCTCTTCATGCACTGGGGTACCTATAGCCAGTGGGGTGTGGTGGAGAGCTGGAGCATTTGCCCCGAAGATGAGGAC
>JASGFZ010000233.1:0-5176 GCA_047605345.1 Flavihumibacter sp.
CCAGGGCTGTGGCGATTTCAGCGCCTGTAACAGACAACTCCATGCCATCAGTGAACGGAACGGTTTTAACCAGTTTCCAGTCTGCTTTATTGAGTGTTTTTGATTCTGCGGCCCATATCTTGACTTCTTCGATATCGCTGCCTACCTGGCCGACCTTTTTCGTCACCACGCTGGATGCTATTTCGCCCATGGTCAGCAGACTGTTACCGGCTTCCAGTTCTTTGATATAAGCGCCTATCGTGAAGCCATCGGGATCACCCGGTTGAAATTCCTTTGAGCAAGACGACAGTGCCATCACCAGCAACAGCCAGGCGCCCAGGTATAAACTTATTTTTTTCATGCTGTGTACACGTTTAGTTGATGAAATTGTCGGGATTATTATCCCAGAATACCTTAACCGTAGTGGTCGTTTTCTGCGTCACATTCGGGTTCAGGTTGGCCGCTGACGACGGGTAGAAGAACGAGCGGATGAATGAGCCTGCATTGGCCGCATCCAGCATCGGTTGCATATTGTCCGGCTTGCCGGTTCTGCGGTAGTTGTTGTAGGTTTCAATGCCGTTGCCGAAAGCGGAGAGATAATATTCTTTCATCACCACATTCAATTTGGCATCGCTGGTGGCGGCGGCCGAAAGCTGGTCTTTCACGATATCAACATAGTCGTCTTGTGTGCCCTCGCTCGGTACAAATGTCTCGGGAACAGTTACACCAAGCGCTGCGGGGAAGGCGAATACTTTCGCGAATGACTTGCGAATACCCGACTCAACCAGTTCGTTTACATCGCCGTCCAATCCAAGCGTCAGCACCGCTTCGGCCTTCAGGAAATCGGTATAAGACGACAGCCAGATAGGGAATATGCCTGCACCGCGCCCGTTGGCTACCGACGCATCACCGCGGTCTTTGGCCTGGTCGGCATCAAAGGCGCCGCCAGCCGGGTACACGCCATATACAGTGCGGTAAGTACCATCGGGAGGAGAGCCTTCGCCATTACCATGGTCGCGACCCAGGTAGGCAGTTCCTACCATACAGTACGGAACACCGGCGGGATACGGGCTGCTGCGGAACAAACAGGGTACAGTGAACTGCAGGTCTGTCTGGTTAGGAATGGCTGCCACAATATCATCGGTCTGCCGGTAGAGATAATAACGGATGCGGGGATCGATCATGCTTTTTTCTGCATAGAGGGCCCACATGAAATAAGTACCGAGGGTATTACCGGCGGCGGTGCCGGTATAATCATTGGCAAATTTGGGGTGCCGGCTATCAGGCGACACCACTTTGGTGCCGAACTTGAAAGTGAAATCTTCGGCTTCTGTATCGATCAGGTCGTTTTCAGCGATCAGCGCAGCGATCTTATCTTTGGCGCCGGCATCTACCAGGCGGGTAGACATCAGGGCTTTCAATTTAATCGTTTTTGCCGCGGCGGTCCATTTTGCTCGGTCACCGGCGTAAAACAAATCGCTGGCCGGCGCTTTGGTAGGCGCAGTTCCAAAATCTTCGATCGCATCGTCCAGTAAAGCAAGGGCCGCCGCATATACATCGGCCCCGTTGTCAACAGCGGGCGTTGTGTTTTCGGCACCCAGCAACGCTTCCGAATAAGGAACATCGCCAAAATAATCCACCAGTGTAATCATGGTATATGCCTGCAAGGTTTTGGCTATACCAGTATGGGTGGTCAGTCCTGCTTCGGTAGCAGGCGCCATCATCGCATTCGCACTTTTTAGCACCGCCATGTATGCCTTTGCCCATTCATTGTCGAAGCTGGATGGCGTAAATGCATTGTAGTAGGTGATCCCGAACAGGGTTTCCTGCCGGGTAAGCAGGCCGCCCTGGTTGCTGGCATCGCTGTAAAAGTCTTTGAAGCCAAGCTGGATGTCGTTCAGATAGAGATCGGGGTCTGCCGCCGACAGTGACGGGTAGTTGGGATTTTGCAGCAGATTGTCGTATTCCTTTATGCACGATGAAGCGGTCGTGAGCAGGAATGCGGCTATGAGGAGTTGTTTCAATTTCATTGTTGCAAATTTTAGATTAGAAAGAAACCCTGATGCTGGCGCCATAGCGGCGGGAAGTGGGCCCGGTGATGTACTCAAAACCACGACCATTTCCGCCCAGACTGCTGGTTTCGGGATCAAAATTTGTGTACTTGGGAAAGTTTGGCGCGTTGTACCAGAGGTTCTGACCGGTAAGGGTGAACGATACTGCGCCAAAGGGTGTCCGGTTTAACATTGATACGGGCAGGGAGTAGGAAAGAGATGCTTCCCGCAGGCGCAACACCGTTGCATCATACACATTCATTTCATTCACATAAAATCCCAGCGAGCTGAAATAAAGGTTATCTACACTTTGCTCAATATCATTGGGTGTGCCATCCTGCTTCACTGCATCTTTCCAATACCGCGGAACGGCACGGTCAAACTCGGTGTCTTTGGTATTACCCCTGGCCATCAGGGCCGATACTGTTCCGGAATAAAGATCGCCGCCCTTGGTGAAATCCCACTGCATGCGGAAGCTGAACTGCTTATAAGAAAGGGTGCTGATACCCGTCAGCTTATAGTCGGGGTTGGGATCGCCGATCACTTTTATGTCGGGGTCGGTGAGGTAATATCCGTTCCCATCTACTATTCTTTTGCCGGTCTTCTGGTCGCGGGCAACTGCGCCGCCCATAATTACACCCAGCGGCATACCATTGATCGCTGCGTTACCCAGGTTGGTATATCCGGCGAAAATGATATAGTCTTCCGTCAGGTCTTTTACCCTGCTTTTGTAGGTATTGAAATTACCCTGTAACTGCCAGTTCCAGTCACGATTCCGGATCACTGTGTATCCGAGGCCCAGCTCTATGCCCTTGTTGGCAACCGTTCCCGCATTGATAATGGTTTGGTCATAACCGGTAGACGGATCGAGCGATTTGTACAGGATCTGGTCTTTGGTAGTCCGGTTGTACAGGGTAAGGTCAAGCGTTATCCGGCGGTCGAAAAAAGTGCCCTCAATGCCGGCTTCGATTTCACTGAGAAGCTCCGGCTTGATACCCGGGTTGGGACTGAAATTAGGAATACCGCCGGTATTGATCACCTGACCCGATCCGTCTACGAATGCATTGGTTTTGGACTTCAGGTAACCCCTGGTGAGGTAAGGATCGGGGAAGTTGGCCGAGGTAGCGTATCCGGCGCGCAGCTTCAGCATATTCACCACATTGCTCGACTTCAGTGCCTCTATGGCTGATGTTGGCAGGAACGAAACACTTACACTGGGGTAAAACAGGTGCCGGTTATTTTTCTCGAGCGTCGAGAACCAACTCTGCCGGGCGCCGAGGTTCAGGTACAGGGCATTTTTATAATCAACGCTGACTTCGCCAAACAGACCGAATGATTTTATCACCCGTGTAAAGTCAAGATCGTTGCCGCCTTCGCTAACCACATCGTGCGTTACGAAATTACTGTGGTCGAACAATCCGAAAACCAATTGATCTGAGCTTCGCGTACCGCTTTGGCTATACGTATTATTAACCGACATTACCCCGCCGGTTGCGCGCATGTTGAAACTGTTTGACAAATGCGTTTCGTAGGTCGCAAACAGGTTGTGCGTGAATATCCGGCTGGTACCTGCCACCGAGCGGTAGAAGCCATTGATGTAGGTAGCGCCGCCGCTTACACCGCCTTTGTTGATCATCAGCTTTTGCATTTCATCGTAGGTATCCAGTCCGAAGCGGTAAGAAACCGTCAGGCCCTTGAATATTTCATAGTTGGCGTTAACACTACCGAAGAAACGGTGGCTGGTTTGCGTATTGATGGCATTCTCTGCTGTCCAGCGCGGATTCTGCATCCCGTTATCGGCGCGATAGTAAATACTGCCCTGTGTCACCGGGTCTTTATACGGCCAGCCCATCAGGTCGATAGAACGGGGGGTATACATCAGGTCTCCGTACACCGAACCAGTTCCCGAGCTGCTGCCGCTGGAGGTTCCGATCTGTGGCGTCTGGAAGTCAGTCAGCGCATAGTTAAACGATCCGCTCAATACCAGCTTATTGGTAAGACGGGCTGTTCCGCCGAGGCTGAAATTGTTCTTACGCAGGTTATTGTTCGGCAAAAAACCCTTGTCGTCCATATAGGTGTAGTTCATGTTGAAGGAGGTGTTACCGGACGACGACATGCCGACATTGGTCGTTTTCACGAGGCCGTCGCGGAAAAAGTTCTCCACGCTTTTGTAGGGCTTGTATGCGTATTTGGCGCCTACATATTCGGGCATGGATGCATTAAGAGCGCTCCTGGAATACGGATGGTTGAAAGAATCCGGCACCGCTTTAAATGCAGCGCCCCAGTTGGAGAAGGCCAGTGAAGGAGCAAGGTCGAAACCGCCGCCGTATTTGTCGGTATAATCAGGCAGGCCTGCCACTTTATTCACAAAGAGCGATTGGGAAAGCGTCATCTCCATTTTCTTATTGGGCTTCCGGTTGGAGCCGGTTTTGGTGGACACCAGCACCACCCCGTTCCGGGCATTTTCGCCGTACAGCACCGAAGCACTCAATCCTTTCAGTACGCTGATGCTTTCAATATTGTTGGGGTCGAGGTCCAGGAAACGGCTGCTCGTTTGGTTGCCGTAGTCAAATCCCGCCTGGCCGTTTGAACCGCCGTCGAACACCATACCATCAACAATAAACAGCGGCGTTGAACTACCGGTAATGGTGCTGACTGCACGAATCACGATATTGGTCTGGGCACCTGAAATGCCGCTCGACTGAATAATGCTCACACCGGGCGCCTTACCCTGTAACAGGTGGCCCACGTCGCCGTCGGGCCTTAATTCCAGGTCTTTTTTATCGACCGTAGAAACCGCATAGCCCAGGGCTTTTTTCTCCCTTTTTACCCCGAGGGCGGTTACCACCACTTCGTTCAGGGCCTGGTTACCCAATACCAGGGAAATATCCCCTAAGTCGGGCGAACTGACCTTTACTTCGCGGCGGTCATAACCAACGCTGGTGATGACCAGGGCTGCGCCTGGCTTTACAGAGATTTTGAAATTACCGTTGGCATCGGTGGATGTACCGCGGCGGGAGCCGCTTTCATTGACGGACGCACCCGATATCGGTGTTCCTTTGTCGTCCAATACCCTTCCCGACACCTCAATAGATTGGGCTTCTACCCGGCTGAATAGAAAGCACATGATGCCCAAAAAAAGAAAG
>JASGFZ010000234.1:0-5076 GCA_047605345.1 Flavihumibacter sp.
TTCCATCAACCCCGCTCTCCCCTCTCTCACAAATCACAAACGGGTCGCAAAGCTAGTGAGCTTTCATTTAACCACCAAAAAATATCTGGCTAAACTTTGAAAAAACTATTACTGCTGACAGACAAAGAACTAAAAAACTAAATTGGGACTGCAAACATACGGCAGCCCCGGAAAACTACCAAACAAAACTGTTTTAAAATCCCAAACCGGTCAGCACCGCATCCAGATGGCTTACCAGCCCTTCGGCATTGCGACGGTCGAAAACCAGCGGTGGTTTTATCTTCAGCACATTGTGCAAAGGCCCGTCGGTGCTCAGCAGGTAACCCCTGTTTCTCATCTCCTCCACCACCTGGTCAATCTCGGGCACAGCAGGCTCCAGCGTGGTTTTGTTGCGCACCAGCTCCACACCAATAAAGAGCCCGTGGCCCCGCACGTCGCCGATCAGCGCATGCTTCGGCGCCAGCTGCCGCAACAGCGCCATCAGGTAATTGCCGGTGTCGCGCGCATGCGCCTGTAACTGCTCCTGCTGTATCGCCTGCAACACCGCTTTGCCGGCCACCATCGATACCGGGTTGCCGCCATAGGTATTGAAATATTCCATGCCGTTGTTGAAGGCATCAGCGAGCGCTTCGGTTACCACCACTGCCGCCAGCGGGTGACCATTACCGATAGGTTTGCCCAGCACCACGATATCGGGCTCCACCCCCTGCAATTCGAACCCCCAGAAAGCATCCCCCACACGGCCGAAACCTACCTGCACTTCATCGGCAATACAAATGGCACCTTGCTTCCGCACCGTTTCATATACCGCGCGCAGGTAGCCTTCGGGCAAGGGTATTTGCCCGCCAACACCCAGCAAGGTTTCGCATATAAATGCAGCGGGCTTCTTGCCGGCAACCGACAATTCATTAATGATACGGGTCACATCGGCGGCATACCGGGCACCGGCATCAGGATCAGTTTTCCGGTAAACGGACCGCGATAGCCATCGGGGTTCATGGCCTTGTGGATATAAGGCATGCGGCCGAAACCGCCTTTGCCGTCGAATTTGTAGGGGCTCATTTCCATCGCCACCGTAGAAGTGCCATGATAGGCATGATCGAGCACGATCACGTCTTTCTGCCCCGTAAAATGACGGCTCATCCGGATGGCCAGGTCGTTGGCTTCACTGCCGGAATTGGTGAAATAGCAAACCTTCAAACGGGGAGGCAGCGTGGCCGTGAGCCTCTCGGCATACTCCACCAGGTGATCGCTCAGGTAGCGGGTATTGGTGTTGAGCGCGGCCAGCTGCTTTTGCATGGGCCTTACCACTTCGGGATGGCAGTGGCCTACATGGCTTACATTGTTGACGCAATCCACATAGGTATTGCCCTGGTCGTCGTACAGGTATTGCAGGGCGCCTTTTACTATTTTCAGCTTGCGACGATAACTGATGCTTAGGTTCCTGCCTACATGATCGTGACGGCGTTGCAGCAGGGGCTCATAACCGGTATCGCCACTGATAACCGGCGGTCTGCCGCAGGCGCTTCGAAAAGCATGGGCAGCCCGCAGCGGGTTGATCTCTATCCATTGCCCGATCAGCTGCCAGGCGGGCGCCTCGGTTATAAAATGATGTTCGTTGTCGCTTTGCTGTGCTTTGTTATAAGCCGATTTACCCAGGCTGATACACAACCGGCCCGCCACCAGGTAATACAGCAGATCAATTTCCACGGTAGTAAGGGGATACGCTTCGTGGTAACCTTTTACCAGCGCAGCGGCGGCCGACAGCGGATCGGGTTTCGACAGCATCGCATAGGTAATCGCCACAGCAAGGTTATTGATCACCGGCGCATATACCGCATCGCCGAAATCGATCAGCCCGGCGAAACGATCCTCTTTCACCAGCAGGTTATAATCATTCGCATCGTTATGGATACAGGCTTTCCGCAGACTATTGAGCTGCGGCAGCACCTCGGTTTCAAACTGCAGCAGGAAGTAGGAAACCAATCTTTTTTTAGCCGGGTCGGTTATATGCTCCAGCCATTGCCGCGCATCAGCCGCCTGGCCGATATCCCATTCATAATAACGCCTGAAGGCCGGGTGATGAAAATCGGCCAGTGCAGTATCCATTTGCCCGAGCGAACGGCCGATATCGGTAAGCAGTGCAACGCTGTGCACCGGCTCGTTCACCAGGAAATTTCCTTCCAGGAAATTGAACACGCGCAGGAAGAAGGGTTGTCCGTCTATTTCCAATGTTGCCATCAGCGCACCGTTTTGCGCCGGGAAGGGTTGCTGAAAACCCTGGTGAAGCCCTTTCGCGTGCAGGTGATGCATCATCGCCAGTTGCGCTTCCACCAAAAACCGGTCGTGGCCGGGGCCGGCGAGCTTACAGATATACCGTTGCCCGGCAGCCGTTGTCAGCAGGGCGTTCTGCTCGTCATAACCATTCAATGCCTGCAGTTCACCCCGCAGGCCGAAAGCATTGTTAAGGTGGGTGGCAAGTGCCGGTAAGGAAATGAACATAGCTGATCAGAATTCTTTGATGAGTAATAAAAGCATGGCAGCCGACCAACTGAAGTTAGGCGCATTCAGTCCTTCGCCGGTCAGGGGATGATAATTTTCAAATACGGGTCCGTTGCCCAGCAAACCATTGGCGGTGGTCAACAGTTTCTGTTTTATTGTATCGGCTGCGCCGCGGAAGCCATACGCCTGTAATCCGGCGGCGGCAAAATATACCTGGTCGAGCCAGACCGGCCCGCGCCAGTAGCCGTTTAACGGATCGAACGCCGGGTCAGACCGGTTCAATGTAGGCAGCGGTACCGGCGTGAAAAAATAACGATCGTCCATCAGCAACTTCTTCACCGACGCGGCCTGTTCTGCAGCGGCGATCTGCGCCCATACCGGCGCCCATCCTTCCGGTCCGGGAACAGCAATCAGTTCTCCCGTAGACAGCCGGCGGTCGTAGTAGAAAGCCGGGGTACCGCCATAAAAGGAACGATTGATGGCTGTTTTCACAGCGGCTGCACCGGCCCGCCACTGCTCTGCGTCTTTGGGTAGGTTCAGTGCGCCGGCGATCCGGGCCAGGTATAATTTTTCCAGGTAGAGAAAACTGTTGAGGTCAACCGATTCCTGGTTGAGCGACCAGGCGCCATGCCCGTTGGCCAGCATGCGGGCACTGTCAAACCGGACCGCATTGTCCATACCGCTTTCCCAGGCCGCAGCCAAACGCGTGCCATCGGTGGATCCGAATTCGCAAAGCCCGTTGCCGTCATGGTCGCGGTACCGGTACCACCACTCGTGATAGGCCTGCATTTTGGAATAAAACGCCTGCAGCAACTGTTTGCTGCCCGTTTTTTCATAGATCTGCCAGAGCGCCCAGGCGGCCAGGGGCGCCTTGGTATTCCGCCAGTTGTTTTCAGTCTTATCGGCGTAAATACAATCGGGTATCATACCGGTGCTGTCCTGGTAATCGAAGAGGCAGCGGAGGCTGTTGATGGCCAGTGCGGTGTCTATATCGGCCAGCGCCGCCGCATGTTTCCAGTTGTCCCAGCTCCAGGCGCCATAAAAGCCCTGGTAAGAAACAGACGGAAAAACAGATTCGTGCAACAGGTCGCGCGAAGCGGAGCGCCGGTTGGCCATCAGGGTCATGATGCATTTTACCGCCAGCTTTTGTTCGGCAGCGGAAAGACGGCGGCCTTTTTGCTGCGCCGCTGCAAAATAGGCAGACAAGTATTGTTGCCAGCGGGCTTTTACCTGCGGCCATACAATTTCCGGATCAGGCAATTTACGGTAGCGTGCAGCGAGGTTGCTGTCGGGGAAAAAAGACTGGCATTGCCAGGTGCTGAATGCTGCGCCGGGCTTTACCGGAAAGGGATCCGTTGCTGCCCGGTACTGGTTTCCGCTTGTTTTTATTTTCCATTTGCCGGCGGGGAGATCGATGCGAAACTGCCGCGCGCTGCCGGGAAGGTTTACCCTTATACCCGACGGGTACGGCTGCATACCTGCCGTTTTGCCCAGCAGCTCCCCTTGCCAATGCAAGCGGAGCTGGCGGGCCGACGACCCGGTATTCTTTACGCGTGCCCTGATCACCGACTGGCGGTCGTTGGCGAAAGCCAGTTGCAGGTGCAGCTCCCAGCCGGGATAGTATAACCACTGCTCCAGCAGCCCGGGATGGTACAGCAGTTTTGTGCGGGCAGTATCGGGCTGCAACCGTTTTCCGTTTTCTTCCAGTAACAATTGCGCGAAGCGGTTGGCCAGCCATTCGCCCTGCATGTCCATCACCAGCGGACCGGTAAACCCGCCCTGGTCGCGTGCTTCGGCCGGCAGCGCATAAGCGTGCCAGGCGCCCGCATCACTGAAGAGTACGGTGTTCACATCGGCGCTGTCAACCGCTTTCCAGCGGCCATCCAGCAGGTTGGTAAAGGCGTCGCTCCAGGGATCCTGCGCAACTGCCTTTTTTTGTATACCCGCAGCCAGCAGCAGGAAAAACAGCAGGCGGCTGCCGGTGTGTCGGAGAAAAACTTTCATTGTTCGGCGTCAGCTTTAACGATACGGAATGAATAGTGATAGGCGCGGTAGGGCAACAGGTATTCGGCATGGGTCCTGGCGCCCCAACTGTTGTCACCCCCTACGCCCATCTGCTGCAGGTCGATGTTCACCCAGTAGTAATCGTCGTAATCGATCGTACTGCCGTGGATATTTTTACTGCGGTTGAAATCTATTTTAGTACGGTTGAAAGGCAGCACGCCGAAAGAGAATGCCGGCTGCCCCTCAAAACCGATGCCCTCCCCCTTACTACCGGTCATGCGCATACGCAGTACGCCGGTTCGGTAACCCGATTCCTGCGCACGGGGATAGGGATGGAACAAAGAGGCGGCGTCGGCGCTGTAGGCGTCTACATAAGCCGCTGCCCGTCGATCGCAGTAATTGTCGAACGGCCCGCGTCCGAACCACTGCACCTGGCTGAAAGAACGATCCACCAGCAACCGCATACCGAAACGCGGCAGTTCGGGCATACTGTCGCCATAAGGCTGTATCGATACCGATACTTCCATGGCGCCATCGTTTTCAAAATGACAGGTGCTCTGGTAAGTTGCT
>JASGFZ010000235.1:0-5038 GCA_047605345.1 Flavihumibacter sp.
TAAAGAAGGCCTGTAAACTAAAAACAATGCCCCAAACCGAGCACAGCAGCAGCGCGCGCTGCTGTGACAGCTTAGCCGGAATAAGAATGATACTCGCGAAATAACCGGCCATCATGACCACCAGCGACCAGGTCACCAGGTGCCGGCCCGCATTAACGGATATATCCAGCGACCTGCTGTACAACAAAATACCGTCTACCGGTATTCCTTCGCAGGCAGTTGACATAAACAGGGCCAGTACGCCGAGGCAGAGATAGGGAAAGCGGGTTAACCGGCCGGTATTTCCCGACTCTTCTTCGCCGGCAACCGAAATAGCAGGGTCGCCCACTTCGGTCAGCTTCGAGAAGGCGATTAACAGCGCCAGCAACAGCAACACGATAGAAATTACGATATAGGGGTTTACCACTTTAAGCAGGTATTCGTTCCTGATGGCAGACTGCAACTCGCTGGTCTGTTGCGAGATCCCGGCGAGTACATCGTCTGCATCCGACAAAAAGAGGTTGCCGAAAATCACTATGCCCAGTAAGCCGGCCAGTTTATTGGAGAATCCCATGATGCCGATTCGCTGGGCGGTGCTTTCAGGCGGGCCCATAACAGCCAGGTAGGTGTTAACCGCCGCCTGCAGCAACGTAATACCGGCGCCCGTAACAAACAAGCCGGTAAGAAACAAAGGGTAAAGCCGGCTATAGGCTGCGGGGATGAATAACAGGGTTCCGATGGCCATGGTTACGAGTCCGGCGGACATACCAAAACGATATCCTTTTTTCTCCAGCAGGCTTGCCGAAGGAAGAGCAAAAACGAAATATGCAGTATAGGTGGCAAAAGAAACAAAGGCAGCTTCGGTATTCGTCAGCCCGAGGCAAATCTGGAAATACGGAATCAGAATGCCGCTGATCCAGGTAAGGAAGCCGAATGCAAAAAAAAGTCCGGCAATTAAAGCAATTGCATAACGGTATCCGGTATCTGGTTTGCTATTCATCATACGTAGCAGGTGTCAGGTTGCCGGCCGGCGATATAAACTGCTGATTGGGATATCTTGCGGCAAGCCTGTAAATATCTTCATTAAACTGTGCAAAAGCCTCTTCAAAAAAACGGGCGGATGTGGTGTCGTAAGCATACAAGCCATCCTGCGATTGTGTGCCGCGCGCGCGCCGGCTGATCAAATCCTGCATGATGGCCGGCACTTCTTCGCTGTTGGATAAAAGGGGGAATAAGGTCTGTAAAAAATGGCTGTAGTTCTCCAAGCCCAGATAATCCATCCGTCGGAAAACCCCCATCAGGGTCATCCAGGCCCCCGCATCATACCGGCAGGCCTTGTCGATGGTCTCGAATGAAATACCATGTTTTTCGACAAGATGAAAGGCTTCCCTGTACATGGCATACATTAGCCTGTTGGTGATAAACCCCCGTATGTCTTTTTTCAGCAGCGTAGGCTCCTTGCCCCAACATGCCGACCACTGAATATCTGTTCAGCAACTTCAGGGTCTGTATGGCTGCCACAGGTGATTTCGAGAAACCGGGTGAGATAGGATGGCTCAGCCCAGTGAATACCCAGGAAACGCTGCGGGCGCTTCACCATAAGCTGCAGTTCGCTGATGGGAATGGCCGAAGTGTTCGAAGCAATCACACATTCGGCGGATACATTCTTTTCTATCTCCGCGTATATTGCCTGCTTAACGGCAGGCAGCTCGATCACACACTCCATGACAAGTTCACAATCGCGAAGGGTACCATAGTCGCTGCTTATCTCGAGGCGCGCCAGGGCGCCTTCAATGCCGTCTTGTAACAGGTTGTTTTTTTCACACTGCGCCAGGTGCTGCCGTATGCGTAAGGGCGCCTGCTGAAGGTCGTCGGGAATGGGCGCCACCGCCTTCACCCGGTGGCCCGCTGCCAGGAAAGACACGACAATACTGCTGCCCATCAGGCCCAGCCCGACTACGCCCACTTCACGGTCAGTTATCAAATGGCTTTGCTGCATTTGTATCAGGCAATTTTCGCTACACAGTCAATTTCCACCTTAATACCTTCGGCCAATACCGACTGCACGGTGGTTCTCGCCGGCTTAACACCGGTAAAAAAGCCGGCATATACCGTATTATACCTGTCAAAATCGCTGATATCGGCCAGGTGTACCGTGCATTTCACCACCTGGTCCATTCGCCCGCCGGCGGTTTCTATAATCGTCCGGATATTTTGCAGGGTACGGGTTGTCTCTTCCTCAATGGTGCCGAGAACAAAGGCAGCGGTGTTGAAATCAACAGATGCCTGCCCGCTTACGTACAGCCATCCGTCTATCAAAACAGCATCTGTATAAGCGCCGGTAACAAACGCCTTATCGCGATCGGGATGAATCACAGGTCTTTTCATGCTATCAAAAATAGCAGGGCACCTACAGAAACTCCCTGCCAAATTTTTACAATTGTGAAACTTTCTTTCAGGATGACCCGGCGATAAAAAAATATTGGTATTTTTCATAAGCGATTACCAGAGGGCTCTTCCATGTGTAAAAAACTCCTTTATGAAATCGATTGAGCGGAGGTTACCGCAGGATATCGATAAATCATTCATCGTTTTTAACGAAGTAGGGAAGTGTTTTCCCTATCCCTGGCATTATCATCCTGAATTTGAGCTGGTATATGTAAGGCAAAGCACGGGCCGGCGCATGGTAGGCGATCATATCGGCTTTTTTGACGCGGGCGACCTGGTATTTATGGGAAAATACCTTCCTCATGTATGGGTGAACGACCCCGTTTACCGGGAAGAGAAGGCAGACCACCTGGCCGATGCCATTGTTGTGCAGTTCACGGATTCTTTTCTGGGCGACCGGTTTATGCAGATACCGGAAGTCGAATTATTCAAAAACACGCTCTGGCTTTCCAAAAGGGGAATGGCGATACTCGGCAACACGCGAAAGCGCATCACCCGCAAAATGGATGAAATGCTGACCATGAACGGGCTGCAACGGTTATCTGCCCTGCTATATGTTTTTGACGAGCTCGCCAATACCAATGAGTATGAATTGCTGGCCAGTCCGGCTTTTACGCAGGAGTCGCATTTCAAATCATCCGATCATTTCCGGAAGATCAATGAATATATAATGAACAATTTCCACCAGGATATTTCACTGACGGAAATCGCCAGTGTGGCGAATATGGCAGTTACCACTTTCTGCAATTTCTTCAAAAGCCATTACCGCGTCACTTTTGTGGAATACCTGAACAGGGTGAAGATCGGGCACGCCTGCAAGCTGCTGTCGATGGGAGAAATGAATATTGTTGAAGTGGCGTATTCAAGCGGGTATAACAATGTTGCCAATTTCAACAAGCAATTCAGGAATGTGAAGCAGATGACACCGAGTGAATACAAAAAAATCGTCAGCGGGGGTTATAGTGCAGATACCGCTGTTACCTGATACGGCATCGTTCCTGCGCTGCGGTCGTGATATGGTATTTTGCCAGCAACGCCGATCGCTCCCACGCAGGCATCTGTTTCTGCTCCAGGTATTCCAGGTATTTTTTTACTACCGATGAGAACTGCTGCTCATGGCTGGTCACCCAACGATCAGGAACCAACAGCTTCCACGATTTCCCATCCTTTTCAAGAGATACGCCGGGATACTCGCTGGCTACAGATTCAATCGCTGCCTGCAACGACCGTTCCCAGGCATCCAGGTCTACGCCGGGCGCAGGCTCTATATACAATACTGGCCGAAAGGCCTCCCGTTTATCCTGCCTGGTCACCAGGTTACAGGCGGTTCCGCGGAAAACAGCATAATGCGTGTCTCCCGCACCTTCGGTTGCGGCGAATTCCCAGGACACTTTCACCCGGGCAAAAATATTTTTTATCGAGTAGTTGATTTCGCCATTGGACAGCACCGATAAGGAACTGTCTTTGACAACCCCGTTTAGAAACGCAGGATAACCCGGCAGGCCCGTCACTTTACGAAACTGTTCTGCAGAAAGAACCGTGGGCCAGTGCCTGCAGTCTCCTACCGCGATGTCTGTTTTATAATCAATGGGCTGGTCTGAAAAGGCCGTCCAATGTACCAGGTCGATCAGGTGCGTGGTGACATCCGTTATTCCTTCCCCCTGCTGTTGCACATCGAAATACCAGGCCGGCCGGAGCAGCGGCTTTCCCGACACTGTTTTGTAAAAATGATGCACGCTCTCGGAAACAACCGATGGCTGATCGGCCGTGCCCGGCAGGAGTCGGCCGAAAACTACGGTATCCTGAAACAGTTTCTTCCGAATCACATTGACAATATCATACCGGGAAGTCATGATGTCGCAGAGCATTTGTTTCTTTCCGGCGGCTTCGTCCATCGACTGCCTGAGTTGTTCGAACCCCTGGCGGTCAATCGCCATAGGCTTATCGGCCAGCACGTGCAGTCCCGCGGAAACCAGGGTTGAAATATAACCTGCCTTGTACCTGTTATTGCCTGCCAGCATTGCAATGCCGCCGCTTTTCTCCTCTCCCGCCCTTTTTAAAAAATCCGGGGCTGCATATACCTGCTCTTTCCAGGCAGTGGGCTGCTCTTTGCGCGTATTGTATTGCGTAATATAATCCAGGTAAGCCTGCAGCTCGGCGCCATCGGGGGCATACACGTGAACTTCCGGATCTATCTGGTCATACATCGATTGCTGCACCAGGGCCGCATGGAAATGACCGGGGTCCAATACGATCAGCCGAAACCGCTCTTCCCGGTCAGCGTGGCTGGAATTGCCGGAGCTGCAGCCGGTAACGGCAACCATAGTGGCAAGCAGGATGGTTGCTCCGGGTAAAACAAGCTTCATGGGCGCAGGTATTAATGGTTTACGGAAAGCAGGCTGCTGCTTGCATGGTCGATATATAAAGCAGCATCGTTGTGTGTTCTCAATACCGTTGCCGGAATTACAGGACTAACCGAATCGGTGATCGTACGATATACGGCCTCGGCCTTGCGGGCGCCGGGTACTACGCAAAATATACGCCGGGCGATCAGCAGCGCGGGTATTGTAAGCGTAATTGCCTTCACCGGCACTGCTTCGAAAGAAGGAAA
>JASGFZ010000236.1:0-4993 GCA_047605345.1 Flavihumibacter sp.
CGTATATACAGGCCAATGCCAAAAAACTGGGCGTTAGCAACGACATTTTCCATAAAAAAAATATTCACGTGCATGTGCCCGAGGGCGCGGTTCCGAAAGACGGTCCCAGTGCCGGCATTACGATGCTGACGGCAATGGTTTCGGCCTTTACCGGGCGCAAGGTGAAGCCTTACCTGGCAATGACCGGCGAGATCACTTTACGCGGACAGGTATTACCCGTTGGTGGCATCAAGGAGAAAGTGCTGGCGGCGAAACGCGCGGGGCTGAAAGAAATCATCCTCTGCTGGCAGAACGAAAAAGACATTGCCGAAATCGACAGCAACTTTATCAGGGGCCTGCGGTTTCACTATGTTAAAACCATGCAGCAGGTACTGGACACAGCACTCAGCTAACCTTAGCGCTGCACAACGATCTTTTGCGTTACCTGACCCGCATCAGATTGCAACCGGACGATGTAGATACCCGGGCGCCATTGGCCGGTTTGCAACTGGATTACCGATCCGTTGCCGGCCGGTTGCTGCCAGGCCAGCTGACCGTTGGCATCGACTACCTGTACTGTCGCATTCAATGCCGCACTGTACACATACAGCGGTTCTCCGGCCATTAGCAAGGTAGGAAATACAATGGTAGCCGTGCCTGCAGATTTTACGACCAGGGTTTCACTGTACCTGGATTGTCCGTTTTTATCAACCAGCAGCAGGCGGTAATAGATTTTTGTGGCGCCTGCCTGCTTCATGTCCTGCCTGAACTGGTAGTTGCCCGCAGCCGCAGCAGTGGTGGCCACCACACCGGCTTTGCTGAAATGCAGGTTATCGAAACTGTAATACACTTCATAATGATCATACAACTGCTGGTTTTCGACCGACCAGTTGAGCAGGGCCGTGGTTCCGCTGGTGGTTGCGGTAAAGCTGGTTATACCCGCGGGCAATACAAAAGCCCAGTTGACGGTATAGCTCACAGATGCACCCTGTTGCCCGGCATTGTCGATCCACGCATACCGGAAGCTGACGCCGGCATCGCCCAGGCCCACAATACGTACCGATAGCTGGTTCACCGCATACGAACTGATCAGAAAGGGATTGCTCTCTGAAGGCGGATTAATGCCATCTGCGCCTGTAGTGATCTGGGTACCGTTATAATACAGCAGGTTACCATTCAGCGGCAGCGTAGTGATAGCCACTTTGCCAGCCGCGCCCAGGGTGCCGTCTTCTGCATCGGTACCCGAGAGCGGGCCCGGCTGCGACCCGGTACCGTTCAGCACCAGTGTGCTGTTCGATAGCGGGGTGCTGATGGTGTAGGTTTTGGGATCTGCTACCGGCAGCCTTTCCCATCCGAACAATTGATTGCTGATATTGCTGGTGCCTTTCGATAATATGATCTCACCGTCAATAACCGGATCGATGCTGCCGTTCCCGTTTTCACCGGTAATGATCCAACCGGCCGGCAGGGTAACAGCCGGCATTGCCGCACCCACAGCAGCGTAGGTAGTGGTGACCCGGATGGAAATATAACTGGCATTGCCCGGTGCGCCGGCAAAGGAATAGCTGCCATCTGCACCCAGTTGCTGAATGGCGATCACCTTACCGCTTGCATTTGAGAGTACGGCATAAATGGTATTCAGGGTGGTAATGGACCCGCCCGAAGTACCGTTCGTGCCGCTGATTTTCGCCTCCGATGATTGCCTGGTCTGGTCGCCATTGGCGTCATTGAACAGGTAACCGCTGATGGTTATGGTAGACACGATAAAAGGCTGTGAAACCGAACCCGGCGTCGGGTCTTCCGAACCGGCATTGTCGATGGCAGCGAAACTGATCACTGACGTCACCGCACCGTCTACCGGGTCAATGGCAATGACCGGAACAGTTCCTGTGCCATTCGTATAGTTGACGGTTACACCGTCCGCCGGCCAGGCCACGCACGAAGCAGCGGGCGCACAGGCGCCGCCATTGCTGTAGATCGTGCTGCCAATCTGTATATAGTTGGTGTTGGTCGGAAAGGAAGTTATGCGTATTTGTTGTACCGTGCCCGGGCTTGCATCGGTAGTTTGTGAACTGCCGCTGCCCTGGAAGGCCGAAGCAGGAATGGTATAGAAATCATAATCACCGGGGTTGGCTACCGAAGCCTGGGTTCTTACGGCGGTTTCAGGTAAATTATTTACCCCAAAGTCCATACCGGTGATATCGGTTGAGGTGCTGCTAAAGCCGGACGATACCTGCGGGCTGGTAGCCTCCCAGCCAGCGGGAACGCTGCTGGCCGGCATGACGCTGCCCACCACGCCCTGATTAGCGGAAAGCTGCAGGCGCATACCAATGGTGTTACGCGGCATAACCAATGAGTAAGTGCCGTTACTGTTCACCGGCGCCGTAGCAATAACAAGGTTCGCTGCATTTACCAGGTTCACATACAGGCCACCGGCATTGGTTGCAGGCTCGCTGTTGGTTCTAATATTGGAAAAGCTGTTGTTGGCCGAGTTATCTGCGTCGTGCCATACAGTACCACTGATAACAGGTACAGTAAACCGCAGGTTGCTGATGCCGATAGCCTGGGGAGAAGGATCGGTGGGTGCATCACTGCCGTTATCGTATTTGATGCTTATGCGGGTAACCCCTGTTGCGTTGGTGAAATTGACCCATACCGTACCCTGCTGGTCGCTGTTGTTAGACGAGCCGGCATTGCCGCCTACTCCTGATGCGGAATTGGCACTGACGGCCGTGCCTGCAACCGTCAAAAAAGGTGGTGCTGTGGATTGCACAAAGGTAATGGTCGGGTTTTTGGGCAGGGTGCTGTTTACTGAAGTGGAACCGTTATAACCGGTTATGGTAACCCGGTCTACGAAATTGTTGCTTTTTGGAGCGGACTTGTCAATATCCACCACATAAAAAGACAGGTCGTATACCGGCTGGTC
Source organism: Flavihumibacter sp. (assembly GCA_047605345.1). Lineage (GTDB taxonomy): Bacteria > Bacteroidota > Bacteroidia > Chitinophagales > Chitinophagaceae > Flavihumibacter. The sequence goes on from JASGFZ010000236.1 coordinate 2,906, forward strand.
AAAAACGATATCGGCCGTAATCGAATGGGTCTTTTTGGTCCAGTCAACATCAATCTCGATCAGCGCCGTGGTATTCGGGCACCAGAAAAAACCGGCGCGGTTGTTGGCAGGGCTGACGGCAGGCGTATAAATATTATTGGAACCCACAATGGTCAGTTCGGAGCCTGGCTGGGTGTTGACAAAATTAACCGTTGCCGAAAGGCCCGGCACAATACTCGGGGCGGTACCCGACTTGCTGCCATCTCCCCAGGCAGGCACAAATGAACTGCCCCAGTTAAGGTCAAAATAGGTTTGCGCATGGGCGGGTCTGTGCATAAGCAGCGCCAGGAACAGCGGAAACACGGCGGAATAGAACCTTTTCATGAGGGCGGACGCAATTGGTTGCCTCATAAACGTATCACCTGCCCTTTATCTTACATGAATTGCGGAAAACACGGTGGAATCACGGTGTTTTTCGACTAACTGTAAGATTTGATCGACGGGTTGCCCGCCCCATGCCGGTTACAGGTACAACAGGTTGGTTTTGGGACTCAGCACCAGCAGGGTTTCATACATGAGCCGGATGGTTTCTTCTATATCCGACTTGTGCAGCATTTCAACCGTGGTATGCATATAGCGCAGGGGGATGCTGATCAATACCGAGGGGCAGCCATCATTCGCATACGCAAAGGAATCGGTATCGGTTCCCGTACTCCGGCTGGCCGCCCGCAGCTGGCAGGGTATCTTGTTCTTATCGGCTGTATCCAGCACCAGCTGCAGCAGCTTATTGTGCACAGCCGGCGCATAAGCCATCGAAGGCCCCTTTCCGCACACGCAATCGCCTTCGATGATCTTGTTTACCATCGGCGTGGAAGTGTCGTGCGTAACATCGGTGATGATCGCTATATCGGGCCTGATACGGCGGGCGATCATTTCAGCGCCCCGTAAACCGATCTCTTCCTGCACGGCATTGACAATATATAAACCGTAGGGAAGCTTCTTTTTGTTTTCTTTCAGCAAACGTGCCACCTGCGCAATCATAAAGCCGCCGATCCGGTTATCGAAAGCCCTGGCGATATAATTGTCGTTTGCCAGCTCATCGAAACCATCCTGGTAGGTCACCACCGATCCCACGCTGATGCCCAGCGCTTCCACTTCTTTCTTGCTGCGGGCGCCGCAGTCGAGAAAGAGGTTGTCGACCTTGGGCGCCTGTTCTTTCTGATCAGGATTGCCCAGGCGGGTATGAATGGCCGGCCAGCCGAACACGGCTTTCACCGGTCCCTTTTTACCGTGTATCAGTACCCGTTGCGCGGGTGCCACCTGGTGGTCAACCCCGCCATTGCGCTTCAGGTAAATAAGCCCTTCGTTGTTGATGTAATTCACGAACCAGCTGATCTCATCGGCATGCGCTTCAATCACCACTTTGAAAGGTGCTTCGGGATTGATCACGCCTGTCACGGTGCCGTAAGGATCTACGAAATGCGTATCTATATACGGTTTCAGGTAATTGAGCCACACTTTTTGCCCGGCTGCCTCAAAGCCGACCGGCGAGGGGGTATTCAGGTAATCCCGCAGAAACTGGTGGGTGCTGTCGTTTAAAATGCCGTTCTTTTTCTTTGCTGATTTTGCCACTGCCATGAAATAAAAATTGCTTTATTGACCCAATAGCACAAAGGGCCGGGTAGTAAGGGTATCGCTTTCATTGCCTGCCTTGTCTTTTACAACAATCTTCAGTTCCAGGGTGTCGTTCTGGTCGGGCTCGCTTTGCAGAAGCTGCCTGTACAACGCAGTATGGGTGAAATTGAGCTCGATTTCCCCTTTGCTGTTGTCGGGAAATTCGGGCAGGCTTGCATAAATAGGAAGATAGGGTATTACCGGTTCGCGGGTATTCAGCAATACCGGCACATAACAAACGGAAGAGTCGCGAATACCCGACAGGTCGCCCTCCTTATCGGTATAACGGAGGGTAAATCCAAACACGCCTTCGGGCACATAAGGCACCACTCCGGGCTGGCTCACCAGCTCCAGCTGGGGTTTGGTATTGTACTTGCTTTTACCGCAGGCAGTCATACCAACAAAAAAAATCAATGCAGCGAGCACGGGTAAACA
>JASGFZ010000237.1:0-4989 GCA_047605345.1 Flavihumibacter sp.
TGAGCGCTACGACCAGAACCCGGAGGCCCACCACGGCGACGCCCAATAACGAATAAGCGATAGCGGGTTTCGACAGTATCCGGCCAAGCCGCGCCCAAAAGGGTTCGGGCTCTGCGAGGGATGCTTTGATACGGGTGTACAAATGCGGCGGGGCGGCGGCACGTTGCATGCCTTCGAAGCTGCCCAGGATTTCGTTGATCCTGTTGTTCAACGGCGATTGATTGTCCATATCATTTGTTTTTTTCAAGGTAGTCTGCTAATATTTTTCTAAGTGTGCCGCGCGCCCGTTGCAGGAGTCCTTCCACTGCACTTTCCGACAACTCCATAACGGCAGCGATCTCGCGCTGGCTCAGGTTTTCCATCTGCTGCAATTGGTAGGCCACTTTTTGGTTTTCCGGCAATTGCCGGATGGCACGGAACAGGATGGCCGCGCCCTGTTTTTTTTCCAGCTGTACCCCCGGATGCTGAAAATCGATCCATTCGCCAGCCGGTTTTCCACGGTTCCTTTTCCGCAGCAGGTCGAGTGAACGGTTCACAGCGATGCGGTACAGCCAGGTACCCACCGCCGCTTCCTCGCGAAACCGGTCGATTTTCCGGTAGGCGGTGATAAACACTTCCTGCGTACAATCCTGCGCGTCTTCCTCCTGCTGCAGCAAACCAATACAGGTATTGTACACCCTGTCCTGCCAGGTTTCCACCAGCTCACGGAAAGCATCCTCCTCTCCGGTCCTCAGTCGCTCAATGAAGTTTTTTTCGTACACACGTAATGGTTAGATGGTGGCTGGTGACGAAAATACTTCATTCAGCTTATTCCATGTCACCCGGCGGGCGGCCCATACCCGGACTCATACCCGGGGGCATGTCACCCGGCGGGCCGTCGCGTTGCTGGCGTTGCTGTGTCGCCTTGCCAAAGTTTTTGATCCGGTAGGTGAAGGTCAGCATAAAATACTGGGTCAGCACCTGGGTTTGCAGGTCTTCAATATAAGAAGCAGAAACCGTACGGGTAATCGAACGGTTCTGCTTCAACAGATCGAATACCGACAGGCGGAGGTCGCCTTTTTGGTCTTTCAGGAATTTCTTTCCTACGGCTATATTCCAAAGCCAGAAGTTCTGGTTATAGGAAGCGCTGAGGCCGCGGTACAGCTGGTTATTGAGGTCGTTCTGGAATACCCAGCCGTTCTTGCTGGCGAGGTTGATGCCAACGCCTGCCGACTGCGAAAAATAATGGTTGTTCAGCGACTGCTGCACTTTATTGGTAACGTTGTTATAGCTCGAATTGTAGTTCAGGTTGAAGTCGACATACTCGCTGATATTGCTGGTAAGCCCCAATCCGCCTGAGTACGTATAACTGTTCGATACATTCTGCAGGTTATTGATCATGCCGGGGGTGCGTAGATAAGCGAGCCCGCCGTTGATGGTCAGGTTGCTTTTCATGAATTTCAGCGGGAACAGGTAGGTAAGCATGGTATTGGTGTTCCAGTACCCGTTCAGGTTAATGGGCTTGGAGAGCTGTGACCCCTGGTACAGTGTAACACTGGGTGTGAGCACCGAATCGGCTGTTGCCTGGTAAGTGGCGTTCGTGATAAAGCCGTCGGTTTGCGTGCCGAAAAAGTTCACGAAGAAGGAATTGCCTTTCTGGTTATTGGTATAGGTGAAACGGCCGCCCAGGCGATTGCTTACGCTTTGGCCCAGGCCTGCATTACCGGTTGTCAGGAACAGGGTATTGCTGTTGTTGATCACATTCTGCAGCTGGCCTACCGACGGGTTGCTGGTGCTGGCCCGGTAGAACAGGCGGATGGAGCTGCGGGTGCTGAAATTGAAGCGCGCCATCGCATTGGGTAAGATATTGAAGAAAGAGCGTTTGATATTTCCCTGCTGCGGATAGGTCTGGTTGCTGTTCAGAGAGGCGCTCTGCAGGTCGAAACCGATATTGACGTTCTTGTCGCGGTTGCCCATGCGGTAGGTAACGCCGCCGCGGTGGGTGGTTACACGGTTGTCGAAAACGTTCGAAAGGCTGGTGTCGAGCACACTGTATTTGTCGGTGGTGCCGTCGAACTTATAGGTTTTCTGGTCGGCATCGCTGTACGTATAGGAAGGGTTGTAGCTGAATTGCAGCACGCCTTTTTTGCCCACCGGTTCGGTATAGGCGATATTGCCGCCCAGCGTGTACGATTTGGTGGTGGACTGTTGCTGCTGCAGTACGCTGTCGTATTCTGTTCCTGCTTTAAAAAAGCTGGAAATCGCGCTCACATCCTGCATGGATTCGCGGTTATTGACGGCGGTGTTCAGTCCCAGTACAAGGGATCTTCCTTTTTTGGCGAAGCTGTGCCGGAACATCAGCATGTTATTGAAGCTGACCCCGTTACCGGTGGTATGGTTCCGGTTGTCGGTGGTGCTGATGGGCGCGCCCGACTGCCCGCTGAGGCTGCCGATTGTGCTGCTGGTATTATCGGTATGCTGAAGGTTAATGCTGGGGGTGATGATCAGCATATTGTTGGAGTCGATCGCATATTCCATGCGCAGGTTCACCCGGTGATTGCTGCTTTTGTTGCGGTTGAAACCGGTTTCCTTATAGAAGGTGGATGAGTCGCCGCTGTTGAACAGCTCCCTGTTTGAAACGGTATTGTTTTCGTTGATGCCGTTGTTGAAAAAATAGCTGCCTGTTACATTGACGTTTTTTCCCCAGAGATCGCTGTAATTGACGCCGAGCGAATTGGTGGTGGTAATACCACCGCTGTTGTTGACGGTAAAATTGCCCCCGCCCCCGCCGGGACCGCCGCGGCCTGCGCCACCACCACCGCGGCCGCTGCCCGAACCGGTAAGGCCGAGGATGTCTGAGCCGGCGAAGTTTTGCTGGTTGATATTATTGAAGAGCCCCACCACCGACAGCCGGCGGTTCTTTTTGAAGAAATTGACGGCGCCGCCGGCCTGGTACCGGTCGTCGGTACCGTACCCGGCGTATACGCGGCCGAACTGACCGTTCCGGCGATCGGCACGGGTAACCACATTGATGGTTTTATAACCGTTTCCGTCGTCGATGCCCGTTAGCTGGGCCTGGTCGCTCAGCCGGTCGAATACCTGTATCTTATCCACCACATCGGCCGGCAGGTTGCGAAGCGCCGCAGAGGCATCGTCGCCGAAAAATTCACGTCCGTCGATGGTGACTTTTTTAACCGTTTCTCCCTGCGCAGTCACCGTTCCGTTGCTGACCTGCACACCCGGCATTTTTTTCACCAGGTCTTCAATATTGGCGTCGGCATTCACTTTAAACTGGCTGGCATTGAATTGGATGGTATCGCCTTTTTGCTGGGCGGGCGGGGTAATGCCTTTTACCACCACTTCTTCCAGGTTGTCGCTGCCTTTTTTGAGGGGTATGGTGCCAAGGTCAACGGGTTTTCCGTCGAATGTCAGTGTTTGTTCGAAGCCGGTATAGCCAACAAAGCTGATGGTGAGCTTATAGGAGCCGTCGGGGATGTCGGTTATGTTGAAAACGCCGCCCCTGGCCGTGACGGCATTGCGGGTGGTATTGCTGTTTTTCAACTGCACGGTGGCGCCGGTGAGCGGCGCTTTGGAACTGCTGTCGCTGATGCGGCCCCGGAGGGTGTTTTGTGACAGGGCAGCCATACTGCAAATCAATGCTGCGAGCAGAAGTGAGAAGTTCTTCATATAAATTTGTTCGGCTAGTTTGACGGCGAAACCAGTCCTTTCCTTTGGTGTATGGGCAAAATCTTGCTGAAAGCCTTATTTTCATTTGCCCATACCTTTAATAAGAATTTATAAGCTTTGAAACAACCTGCATTTTTACAAAAAGGAGACAAAATCGGGCTGGTTTGTCCGGCGGGATTTATGTTACCCGAAAAATACCAGACCTGCGTGGAGCAGCTTCGCAGCTGGGGATATGAACCGGTGCTGGGAAGCACCATGCACAGCGGGTCGGCCAGTTATTTTTCCGGAACCGATGCCGAACGCCTGGCCGATTTACAGCAGATGCTCAACGACGATTCGATCCGCGCCATCTTATGCGGCCGCGGCGGGTATGGCTGCAGCCACCTGGTAGACCGGCTGGATTTTTCGCGGTTTGCCGAAAAGCCAAAATGGCTGATTGGCTTCAGCGATATCACCATATTGCACCTGCATATTGTGCAGCGTTACAAAATAGCCACCCTGCATGCGCCGATGGCCGCTGCTTTCAACGACGGTGAATATGCGAACAGTTATGTACAGTCGCTGCGCCGCTCGCTGGAAGGCATCCCGGCAAAATATACCGTAGCGGGGCATCCTTTCAATCGTTCCGGCAAAGCCAGGGGAAGGCTGATCGGCGGCAACCTGAGCCTGCTGGCCCATGTGATCGGCACCGCCAGCGCGCCGGTAACCAGGGGGCGTATTCTTTTCATTGAAGACGTGGGCGAATATGCGTACAATATAGACCGGATGATGATACAGCTGAAAAGAGCCGGCTGGTTTGACGGGCTCGCCGGCCTTATCATAGGCGGTTTTACCGAAACAAAAGACACCGAGCGGCCTTTTGGAAAAACAGTGTACGAGCTGATCCGCGACCTGCTTTCCGGTGCTGATTACCCCGTGTGCTTTGGTTTTCCGGTTAGCCATGACCGTGAGAACCTGGCGCTCAAGGAAGGTGTGAAATACGAACTCGTGGTGAAGGAAAACGAAGTGAAGCTGAAAGAAGATTAATATACAGGCCATTTTACACAGATGACACTGGTACAACTGGAATATGCGATCGCCGTAGATACCCACCGGCATTTTGCCGGGGCTGCGGCGAGCTGTTATGTAACGCAGCCGACCCTCAGCATGCAGCTGCACAAGCTGGAAGAAGAGCTGGGCATCCGGATATTCGACCGGAGCCGCCAGCCGGTGGTGCCGACAGAAGTGGGCGCCTTGTTCCTGCAGCATGCAAGGAGCGTGATCAGGGAAATGCAGCTGCTGGAAGATGTGGTGCGGGAAAAGCAGAACAGGATCGACGGTGAG
>JASGFZ010000238.1:0-4986 GCA_047605345.1 Flavihumibacter sp.
TCCCGGTCGGGAATCGGGCACCCCTGGTATTTGGCTACACCTGCTTCGGTGGGGCATTTGTCCTGCTCATCGTTGATTCCGTCTTTGTCTGTATCGGGAATCGGACAGCCCTCGTATTTGGCCAGGCCCGGCACATCCGGGCATTTATCTGCCGCATCGGTAATGCCGTCGCCATCTTTATCGGGGCACCCGTTCAGGGCCGCCAGGCCCGCTACATCGGGGCAGGCATCCAGTGAATCCACCACCCCATCGTGGTCGCGGTCGGCAGGTGCCGGGGGCGGGGGCGGCAACGGTGGTAAAGGCGGTAAGGGGTTTGCTTTTGTTCCGAAACGGTATCCGATGGTAAACTGAACAGCGCGGTTATTCCATTTACCCGCCAGGTCGGTGTGGCGGGCATTGGTAAAGCCGTTAATATACCGGGCGCCGACCACCCAGTGAAATTCAGGCCACCATTCCAGTCCGGCGGTTGCTGCAAATTCATCGGCGCTCAGGTCGTCGGTATTTACAGTTTCATCACCCAATATTTTCTGCTTGCCCTTGAACAGGATACTGGCCTGCGGGCCGGCGAGCAGGTTAACCTGATTGCCGAGGCGGTATTTGATGGTCAGCGGAATTTGCGCGTAGGCCAGGGACTGGTGGATATCTCGGCCCGAGTTTTTGACGGTGGCTCCCATCCAGGAAGCAAGCACTTCCGTATGCACCGACCATCGTTCTGCAAAAGGCAAATTAACAAATACACCCCCTACCGGCAAAAAGCGGAGATTGGCTTCCTGGCCTACAGGTACACTTCCGTACAAACGAAGCGAGGCTGCATTAATGCCGGCCTTGATGCCTAAGTAAGGTTCATTGCCGCTTTCCTGCGCCATCACCTGGCCGGCGATACATAAAGACAGCAAAAAAGCCGGGAAGTATTTTCTCATGGTGGTTGTTTTGGGCATTAGAGATAGTGTGAATCAAAAATATGATAAACAATTAATATTTCACTTCAGCATTGAATTTTATATCTCCTCCACCCAGTTCTGCAGCTGCAGCATTGCTGATGCGAATTGTCAGTCCGGCATTTTCCCTGATATCCGACAGCTCACCCAGCACTTTCGCATACACCGATTTATTGTTGGCAGTATTGGTGACCTGCACGATGGATCCTACGGGCACATTGTCCATCAGAGCATAATATTTTCCGTCATTCCACCCGCTGGTGCTTCTGAAAATATGTGCCAGCCCTTTGCTGTACCGGTTGCCGCCTGCAAACTGGTTTTTGAAATAGCCCCCGTTAAACGAAATCTCTTTTGATGCGGGCGTTACCGGCGGGGTAGCGGGCGTGTAGAGGGGTTTGTTGTTTGATTCGGACGGCGAAGCCTGCGGTGAAGCAGCCGCCGTTGCCGGCGCCGAACCGGCCAGCAAAGCAGGATTGGCCGCAGCCAGCGCACTCTGTTCTTTTTTCACTTTGAGATAACCGACAATAAGGGTCATGCCGGCCTTCACCTGGCTGCGATTCACTTTATTCCATTTTTCCAGCGACTCGATCGGCACTTTGTTGTGATTGGTGCTTACCCGGAACATCCACTCTCCATCTTTTACGGTATGATAAACGGGTACCAGCACTTCATCTGCCGCTTTGCTGTCGTTTTGCGAAAAATTGGCGGATGTAAGCGGTATCTTCAGCACCTGCCCCACCGACAAACCGGCGTTGATGTCTTTACCGTTATAAGCCCCGATGTCTTTGGGTGAAAGATTATACGTTCGGCCGATGCTGTACCAGTTTTCTTTGGCTTCTGTTTTGTGACTGAGGTAAAGATCAGCCCCTGTACCCTGTACCTGGAGACTGGGCTGCGCGGAAGCGATATAAAAAGAAAATGCCAGCAGTAAACACAGAAACGGCTTCTTCAGCATAAGGAAATGAATTTTAACGGCCTCAAATATCGGTTATTCCCCCGAAACTAACGATGGCCCGCCGTCTTTAGTATGCGCCAGGCCGCAGGGTAATAATTATTGGCCCTGTTACCCAGCAGCTTGATCCAGCCCAGTGGCAGGCCTGCATGGTTTACCAGCGCCCATCCTTTAAAGCCTGCCGGCGGATTCAGGTCTTCCTTGCGCAGGTAGCGCAGCGCCGCCTCGCGGTTAAGCGAAACAGCGGGCAGGTTCGGGTTAAGCTGCTGGCTCAGCGCCAGGGCATGATCGGGCACCAGCCGCTCACCCGCCAGCTTGCCCATGGCAATGCCTGCGTTCTTTACATAAATACCCGGCAGCAGCAAAAGCGTTTGTTCCACACCGTTAGTGAATGCATGGATGGCGCCCGGCAGCTGGTAAAAGCTGAAGCCGTCGGCAGCCGCCAGCCAGGGTATCAGCGCCGCCTGCTGTTTTTTCGGCACCGGCTCGTATTTCTGTTTGGCAAAGCTGCTTTTTCCGTGGTGCGCCGCTTCCTCTTTTTTGCGGAAAGCTGCCAGGAAAAAGCCTTCTCCCCGTAATTTATCCGGATAAAAACGATAACCGCGGGCACCTTTGGCCGACACGGATTCCACTATATTCCAGTCTTTTTCCGTTTGCAGCACCAGGGGCTCAAGATCGAACGAGTTCAGCAGCCAGTCGGCAATGGCCTCGTCTTCTTCAACGCTGTAAGAACAGGTTGAATAAACCAATACACCGCCGGGTTTTAGGCAGGGCAGGTAGTCGGCCAGTATCCGTTGCTGGCGCTGGCTGCAAAGCGTTACGAGGCCGGCACTCCATTCGGCCACTGCTGCTGCATCGCGCCTGAACAAACCGCTGCCGCTGCAGGGCGCGTCAACAACCAGCGCATCGAATACCGCGTTCAGCCTGCTGAAAGCCGAAGGATCGCTGCTGGTGACAATGCTGCCGGCGCTTCCCCATTTCAACAGGTTTTCTTCCAGCACCGATACCCTGGCTTTGATCACTTCATTGCTTACCAGCACGCTGCCGGCAGGCAGCAACGATAACAGGTGGGTCGACTTCCCGCCGGGCGCTGCACAGCCATCCAGCACGCGCAAAGGCCGGTCGGCCGGCAGGCATTGGCGAACGGCCTGCTCCAGGAACATGCTGCTGGCTTCCTGCACATAAAAAGCGCCTGCATGCAGCCAGGGTTCAATCGTAAAAAAAGGTCTTTCGGCCAGGTAATGGCCATAGCGGCTCCAGGGCACGGGCGACTGCAGGGGAAAGACAATCCCGCGGCGTCTTTCCATTGGCGGGGTTTACACGAATCGATACGACCTGTTCGCCGGAAGCATGTACCTCGAGGAATTTTCCGGTCGAAACCGGGTGCGTTCTGCAGTGACGACGAGAAAAAGAACCGGGCAGCATCAGGTATTTTTGATTTCAGTCACGAGGTCCTGCAATACTTTTTTGGCATCGCCGAAAAGCATGGAGGTTCTTGCGCTAAAGAACAATTCATTTTCAATACCCGCATAGCCGGGTTTCATGCTGCGTTTGTTGACGATACAGCTGCGGGCAAGCTCTACATCCAGTATCGGCATACCGTAAATAGGCGATGATTTATCATTTTTGGCAGCAGGGTTTACTACATCATTTGCACCCAGCACCATCGCTACATCTACAGTTGGAAATTCTTCATTGGCCTGCTCCATTTCCAGCAGGTTCTCATATGCCACATCGGCTTCGGCAAGCAGCACATTCATATGGCCCGGCATACGCCCGGCAACCGGATGGATAGCGTATTTAACGTCTACACCACGGCTGGCAAGCAGCTTTTCCAGCTCATGGCATACGTGCTGCGCCTGTGCCACTGCCAGGCCATAACCCGGCACAATCATCACCTTATTTGCATAGGCCAGCACCACGGCCGCATCGGCGATGGTTACCTCCTTGTAAGAACCCTGGGCGCCCCCGCCACTGCTGCCGGCTTTACCACTGCCGCCAAAAGAACCGATCAGCACATTCAGCAGGCTGCGGTTCATGGCCCTGCACATCAGGATCGTGAGCAGGGTGCCGGCCGCGCCCACCAGGATGCCTCCCGTCAGCATGGCTTTGTTATCGTACAGGAATCCGCCGCAGGCGGCGGCCACACCGGTAAACGAATTGAGAATGGAGATCACCACCGGCATATCGGCACCGCCAATGGGCAGCACAAAGAAAATTCCGTATATCACCGACAAAGCAAGGATGGTATAAAACAATGACACACCCGCCCATGCATGGGCCAGCATCCAGCCGGCTGCTCCCACCGCTGCCAGCAGCACAATCATGTTGATGTAGTGCTGCCCCGGAAAAGCGAAGTCCTTCACCTTTCCGTTCAGCTTTCCCCAGGCAATCATCGAGCCGGCGAAAGAAACGGTTCCGATCAGCAAACCGGCAAGTATGATCAGCAGCTCAACACGCGCAGGCGCCTGCATTGCTTTTGCCAGGTGATTGAACTCTGCGATGGAGATCAGCGCTGCGCAGGCGCCGCCCATGCCATTGAAAAGGCTCACCATTTCGGGCATGGCGGTCATTTTTACTTTTTTTGCCGCCAGCGCGCCGACCAACGCACCGATGGCGATGCCACCGAATATCCAGCCATAATTGCCCAGCGACCTGCCTGTTTCATCGTGGTAACCGAAAATGGTTCCCACGATGGCGAGAAACATTCCCGCTGCGGCGATCAGGTTACCCCGTCGCGCGGTGGTGGGATTGGAAAGCATTTTCAGGCCGGCGATAAAACTCACCGAAGCCAGCAAATATATCAGCGTGAGGATCGGCATGGCTTATTTGGCTTTCTTGTTTTTGAACATTTCCAGCATTCTGTCGGTAACCACAAAGCCTCCCACCACGTTGACAGTGCCCAGTATTACGGCAAGAAAACCGAGCACCAGCGCCACGTAATTATCGGGCTCGGCCTTTCCCATTACGATAATGGCGCCGATGATCACCACACCGTGAATGGCATTGGCGCCGCTCATCAACGGCGTATGCAATACGCTGGGTACGCGGCCGATCACTTCAATGCCCAGGAAAACCATCAGCACCACGATGTAG
>JASGFZ010000239.1:0-4980 GCA_047605345.1 Flavihumibacter sp.
TCCAACGCCGGAAAATATCGAAATGCATTTTCAGCTCCGGCCAGTTGTCCCAGAAATCATCGATGGTTCGCCACATATTGGCATTCGCCTGCGCATGGCCGCCTTCTGCAATGGGTGTTTCACCGGGCGACATGCTCAGCAAAATCGGCCTGCCGCAATTGTCGATCGCTTTGCGCAGCATCTCTATTTCTTTCTTGTGATAAGGGCGCGAAAGGTCATCGCATTTGATAAAATCAACACCCCACGATGCATAAAGATGTACAATCGAATTGTAATATGCCTGCGCGCCTTCTTTCGACGCGTCGATACTGTACATATCGTGCAGCCACTTGCATTGCAGGCTGTCGCTGTAAATATCAGCAGCGGTTTTACTGGTGCCCAGCACGGGCATCCTGCCCTTTACCGCAATTACCGGAATACCGCGCATGATATGGATACCCAGCTTGAGACCCTTGCTGTGCAGGTAGTCGGCTATCGGCTTAAAACCTTTTCCGCCGGCCGAAGACGGAAACCGGTTAACTGCCGGCTGGAACCGGCCATACGCATCGATATTGTATTGGGGATCGGTTTCGTTATAGCCATGCGACTTGTCGTTGGCCACATACCATCGTATATCGATCACCACATATTCCCATCCATGCTTTTTCAGTTTGGCCGCCATGAAATCGGCATTGGCCTTTACCTCGGCTTCGGTCACATTGGGACCATAACAATCCCAGCTGTTCCAGCCCAGCGGCGGCGTGGGCGCCCATGCCTGGAAACCGCTCAATTTTCCTGCCTGCGCCGATACAGCGCCTGTACCAGCGGCAACAACGGCCGCCACCAGGGCGAACCGTTGCCATAATTTATACAATTGCTTCATATCAATACCCGGGATTTTGTTTCAAGTTAGGATTCTTGTCAATTTCACTTTGCGGAATCGGCAGCCATTCCATTTTATTGGCAACGAATTTCCGGTCTTCCACCAATGTACGCGCATCATTTGTATGTGCATTGTACTGCATGGTACCGTTTTGTTTTTTAATGATCAGGATGCCCGTAGCGGGTTTGTTCAGCACATCGCCGGCAATCATCCACCGGCGCGTATCGAAATAGCGGTGCTCTTCGAAGGCCAGCTCTACCCTTCTTTCATTGGCTATTGCCTCCCAAAGCGCGGTGCCGGTGGCGGTTACTTCGGGCATGCGCGCGCGTCTTCTGATGGTATTCAGCGCAGCTTTCGCTTCACTTTCATTCCCGAGGTTGTATTCGGCTTCTGCATAGTTCAGGTACAGCTCGGCCAGCCGGAACCAGATCCAGTTCTGCGCCGAAGCGCCGGTGAATGTCCAGCTGTTGACCAGGTAACCTTCGTTCATGAATTTCCGCACGTTATAAGCTGTTTTGGAAGCATTCCAGGAACCGATGGCCCCGTCTTTGGTGTCGGCGCCACCTTTCAGCGAGCCGTCGGGCTGTTCGTCAAAATGGGTATTGATGGTTCTGCCCATCCATGAATCGCCGTCGCTCAAAACAGTTGCATAGAGGCGTTTGTCGCGGTTTGCATAGGGATGGGCCGCATGGGTGCTGTTGTTCCAGCTGAACGGGCTGCCATCGGCCATTTCAAACGCATCGACCAATTCCTGTATGGGTGTGTTTCCTCCCCACTGGTCGGAGCCGTTCGGGCCGTTCGACTGATCGAGGTAGTGGATATTATTGGGCGATCCGTAATTCTGTCTTGAAAAAATCACCTCGGGGTTGCTTTTATCCAGGAACAACTGGATATAATTTGTTTTCACATCGTCGCCGTATGCATCATACAAGGCATATCCATTGGCCAGCGCCAGGTCGATGGCAGCTTTGGCCGCATCTGCCGCCTTTTGCCAGCGATCGCTTTCGGGCGATGCGTATCCTACCAGGGGATCGACGTCTGCCTTGTTCATCAGCGGACTGGCCGCATACAGCAGCACCCTCGATTTCAGGGCCAGCGCCGCAACGCTGGTGGCGCGCCCGTTATCGGAAGCCCCATAGGAAGCGGGCAATAAGGCTGCCGCCTTATCACATTCCGCCGCAATAAAATCAATGCACTCCTTATAGGTATTCCTCGGCAGGGTGGCGCCTTCTTCCAGGTTGGTAAGATCGTATGCCTTTGTGATGATAGGTACCCCGCCCCACTTGGCAACCAGGTCGTGGTACATGAGGGCGCGTATAAAGGTCACTTCACCGGTATATCTTTCTTTTTCGCTTTCGTCGGTGAAAGGCACGTTGTCAATATTCGCAAAGAATATATTGCAGTCTTTGATGTTCGCCCATTCGGTTGCCCAGCCGCGGTTGTCCCAGCCGTACCAGGCGCCGTTCATGCGGCCCAGGTCGGTGGGACTCACATAACCCTGGGTGATGGGTTCGCAACCACGGCTCCAGGTAAGATAGGTTTCGTCGCAAACGGAGCTCATCCACGATTCCGCCCATCCATGCCCTACCTGGTCGTACCGGCGGTTCACAAAACTCAATACCAGCTTGGGATCCTTCCACACATCCACATCCGAAACGGAATCCAGCGGCTTCAGGTCAAGAAGATCTTTTTTACACGATACGGCACCGGCCGCCAAAAAAACAAGCAATAAAATAACGATGTTGTATGATTGGGAATATCTTTTCATATATGGCTATTTGAAGCTTACGTTAATACCTGCATTGAAAACCCGGGTCTGGGGAGTGTACCATCCCGCATAATTCTGGCCATTGGCCTGCGCTTCGGGGTCGAGGTATTTGAGTTTATCGATCGTGACCAGGTTAAAGCCGCTTACATAGAGCTGCAAATGGGAGAATGGCAGCCTTTTGATGGCCGTAGCCGGGAAATTATAGGCCAGCTGCAAACTCTTTAAACGGATGAAAGCGGCATTCCTGTAAAAGAAGGTATTGACGAAACTCGTGGAAGGAATGGTTTCGCGGTCATAGAGTCTTGGTCCCGACGCATTCGGATTGTCGGCAGTCCAATGATTGTCCCAATACTCCTGGGTGAAATTCCCGATAGTGCCCGACTGGAAATATACATACTGCGCCGATTTCGCCTGTCCCTGCAACAGGAAGTCGAGGTTCCAGTTTTTATACGATAAACCAACGGGAATACCGTAAGTGATGCGCGGCACTGTAGTCAGATCCTGCCGCACGCGGTCGTTGCCGTTGATCTGCCCGTCGCCGTCAATATCCCTGAAAATAAGGTCGCCGGGTTTGGTGCCGTCGGGGTGCGGTGTTTTGTTGATCTCGTCTTCCGAACGGAAAATACCGATCGCCTCCCAATATACCGGTGCGCCAATGGGCTTGCCGGTTTGCATTTGCCAGGGATAGGCCGATGCCGCTTCTGCGATATACAGCACCTTGTTGGTGTTGTACGAAAAATTCAACCCGATACTATAATTGAAATGCCCGTGCCCGTTTTTATAACCGGCGGCGATTTCATATCCCCTGCTCTCGGCCTTGCCCTGGTTTTCGTAAGGAAGGCTGAGGCCCAGGTAATCGGGAACCGCGGCTTTACGCGGAATCAGAATATCATTGCGCACTGTTTTAAACAGGTCGAGGCTGAAACTGAGCTTGTTGTCGAGCGCCGCCAGGTCAAAGCCGATATTGGCTGAATTGGCGGTTTCCCAGGTCACATTGGGGTTGGCGCTCACCGGTATATACAAACCCTGTGAAAGTATGGGCGTAGCGCCGCCGAAAACCCCGCCGTTGGATATGATATACCGTGTTATATACTGGAAGGCGTCGATATTATCATTGCCCAGCAATCCCCACGAGCCTCTTATCTTCAGGTCGTTGATAAAGCTGACAGATTGCATAAAGTTTTCTTTCGAGATCCGCCAGCCGGCCGACAATCCCGGGAAGAAGCCGAAACGTTTATTGGAAGGAAAATTCTGCGAACCGTCGACCCGCCAGTTGAATTGCAGCAGGTACTTATCGTCGTAACCGTAGCTGAACCTGCCGAAATAGTTCTGCCGGGCGGTTTTGGTAGCGGTTCCGTTATTGGTCAGCTGTGTGTTGACCTCGCCCGCGAACAGCTGATCAATTTGGGTGCTCAGCAAATTGCTGCGATAGCCGGAAAGGTAATCGTAATCGCTGGTAGCCTGTTCATAGGCCACAAAACCGCTTACATCGTGGTTACCGAATCTTCGCTGGTAATTCAGCCGCGCATTGGCCGTCAGCATCAGGTAGCGGGTCATGTATTCGCTGAGATCGCCGGTGGCCAGCCCATAATGCTGCGTAACCGTGTCGCCATTATCGATCTTGTACAGATCAAATCCCTTATAGAAATTTTTATTGAACCCGCTGGTGTAATCGGTATAAAATCCGCCGATAACGGACAATCCTTTGGTGATCCAGGGCAGGTCGAGCGTGGCGCTGAGGTTGCCGTTCAGGATCATCGACAGGTTTTTCTGGTAACCTGCGCGGTCGGTGGCGGCCGCCACCGGGTTAACATCATCGCCCAAAGCCAGCGCCGGCAGATCGGTGCCCGGAATATAGGCCAGGGCCATCGGTTTACCTGCTACGATGTACCGGAAAATGGTTTCCGAGCCATGGTGCGGGTAATGCCTTACCTCCTGCCGGGCGGCCAGATCAAGCGTAACCTTGAGGTTCTTCGTGATCTGCGCGTCGATATTCGAACGCACATTGAATTGCTTGTAGTTGGTGGCGCCTTTCCGGTAGTAGCCGTCCTGGTACTGGCTTCCCAGCGAAAAATAATATTTGACGCTTTCAGAACCGCCCCGCACCGAGAGGTTTTGCTGGTATTGTCCCGATAAGGGCTTCAGCGTTTCCCCGAACCAATCGGTATTGGGATGGCCCAGGGGATCGGAGCCGTCTTTGAACTGCCGGATGTCTTCGTCTGAATAACTATGCGACTGACCCGCTGCATCGTTCAATTCATTGATGGCTGTTGCATAGGTAGCTGCATCCAGCATTTTGGGCAGGCGCGTCGGCTGGCGAAGGCCGTAGTTGAAGGTATAGTTAATGGAT
>JASGFZ010000240.1:0-4979 GCA_047605345.1 Flavihumibacter sp.
ATCCCCTATCCTTCGCCCGCCGGGCTACGCCGAAAGGCGCTTTGCCCTGCAGGGTCTGCTCGTCGATGCTGCCTTCGCCCGTAACAACAAGGTCTGAATTTTCGAGTGCCGTGTTGAAACCGGTGATGTCTAAAAAGTATTCAATGCCATGCACCAGCTTTGCATTTATACAGGCATACAGTCCCGCCGATGCGCCGCCTGCCGTGCCGCCATAAGGTATCGCGGCGATGTCTTTTCCATTGGCGGCTTTCACGAGCTCTGCAAAACGGTGCAGGCCCTTATCGAGCTGCTCCACTTCTGCGGGAGTAGCGCCTTTCTGCGGGCCGAACATGGCCGCCGCACCTTTTGCGCCCAGCAGCCGGTTATCGACATCGCAAAGCACAATGATTTCCGCATCGTTCACCCTGGGGTCGAGGGCCGAAAGATCGATACGGTCCATCTGCGCAAAAGAAGCAGGTACGGCTTGCAATGCATCGCCCGCGCTGTTGCGGAAACGCACACCCAGGGCCTGCAACATGCCGATGGCGCCATCGGTGGTGGCCGAGCCGCCCATGGCAACAATTATTTTCCGTGCACCGCTGTCAAGGGCCTGTACTATCTGCTGGCCTGTGCCAAAAGAATTGGCGCGCATGGCGGTAAGCTCTTCCGGCTGCAGCAGCCGCAGGCCCGAGGCATTTGCCATTTCAACCACGGCAGTACGCCCCTCGTCGATCAGGCCAAACCAGGTATCGATGGGCCGGCCCAGCGGATCGTTTACAATACCGTTCACTTTCCGGCCCTGCAATTGCGCCACCAGCAAATCGCCCGTTCCGTCACCGCCATCGGCAACAGGAAAAAGCGTATGGCCAGCCTGCAACCTGCTGGCAGCAAAACCATCGCGAAGCGCAATGGCGGCTTCGGTGGCGGTAAGACTGTTTTTAAAGGCATTGGGTGCAATCAGCAGGCGCATGCTTTTACTTTCCATATGACAACGTTTTCAATGGCCAGGTACAGCGCCTGGTTGCCCGAAGCGCCATGGCCCATTGCGATGACTGTAAGGTATAACTGTTTTACGAGGGCAAGGCCGGGAAGGGATAATTTCATGGCATCGGCCTCTTCCAGGGCGATGCGCAGGTCTTTGGTGAAGTTATCGACCGAAAACCCGGGCGACATATCTCCCTTTACAATTTTCGGCGCCAGTATGTCGAGGCTCCAGCAGCCGGCCGCACCCTTCGAGATCGATTCGAGCATGGTAGAAAGATCAAGCCCGGCCTTACGGCCATAAATCAATCCTTCGCATACCCCGATCAATGTGCCTGCAATGGTGATCTGGTTGCAAAGCTTGGTATGCTGGCCTGCACCGGCGGGACCCTGATAAACCATGTTTTTACCAAAAGCCTGGAATATCGGCATCAGTTGATCAACGATTTCTTTTTCACCACCGATCATGATGGAGAGCGAGCCGTTGATGGCGCCTACCTGTCCGCCTGATACCGGCGCATCCACGGCCTTGCATTGACGTGCGGCGGCCTCGGTGGCGATCGTCTTGGCGAGGCTGGGCTTGGTGGTGGTCATATCGACCACTATGCTGCCCGGCTTCACGGTTTTAAAAATTCCGCGTTCACCGAAATAACAGTCCTCCACTTCTTTGGGAGAACCGATCATGGTTATAACCAGGTCCGAATCGGCAGCCAGCGCCGCCGCATCATCATACCAGGTGCTTCCCAGTTCCAGCAGCTCTTTCGCTTTCTCACGCGTGCGGGTATGTATGTTCAGCTTATGCCCCGCCTGGATGAGATGTTTCGCCATAGGCAGACCCATCAACCCGGTTCCGATCCACCCGATTTGTTTTGTTCGCATTGTGATTATTGCTTAACGTGAATTATTCTGTTTTTTTCGCGGAACAAATTCAATGAAATCGGCCCGCGCCATTTCCTTACCGCCGGCTTTTCCTTCCAGGCGAATCTCCTGCCCTTCTTTAATCGACACGGCCGGAATCGTTTTCCTGCGCCAGCAGCCGACGTCTTCACTGAGTATCCATTTTGCTTTTGTTTTTCCGCCCACCGACAATGACAATGACCCCTGCCCTTCTCTTTCGTCGGCATACGAAACAATCACATCGTAGGTGCCGCTCGTATAAGGAAAGGCGGCAACGGCCCTGCCTGTGCCGTTGGTTTGCGCACAGATCTCCAGCAGGTAGTGGCCGGTATCATATCCCGACAACTGCATTTTTTCCACTTCCAGTCCCAGCACTTCGTCAAAACCAGCCACACCTGCTTCGTGCAGTGCATTCCTGACGGCCCGCAGCCGCGAATAAGGCGACCCGTCGTAATGCTTGATGCCGATGCCACGGGCACCTGCGGCGACCGATACCTGAATGCTCGACCTCACAATGTCTTCGGTAGCCAGCAGCCGGGTGGGCACACCGGGAATAACCGGAATGTCCTTACCCATAAAGTACTGCGTGGTGGCGATGCGCGACTGGCGGTCGGTTTTCTGGTAACCGTTCTGTTCGGTATGCGTGCTGAGATGTACCGAATTGATATGACCGGTGAGCTCTTCCAGCATCAGTCCCGAACTTCTGTCGTTCAGGTCGTTGAGCCTGAAATCGATCCGCGGGTTCTCACTATGAATGCGATCGGTCACCTCCTTGTAAATGGCCGTGGTGTGCTTGCGCCTGAAGTTGAGCCATTGGTTCAACTGCGGTTGTGCATAGGGGTTATCGCGCAAAATCACACGGGCCGCTTCCATATCGAAACCATCTTGCGCTGCCAGCTTTTTACAGGCGTCGCAAAAGCAGGTTCCGTTGCGCGGATCATCTGAGCGGCTGAAAAGCAGCATGCAGGTCTGGATATAATCCACATCATAATGCTTTGCCAGGTCGCCATAGAGATTCAGCATATAAGCACGCACGTCGGGATGGTTGAAGCAGGGGCGGTCGGCAGGCCGGCCGTTGATATCACGCTGCTTGTATTCGGGATGCTGGTTAAGCACTTCCACCGGAATATACGTGTGCGACACTTCCACGCCGGCGCGAAGGCCGCGGGCATGGGCTTTGTCGAGCACTATCTTCAGCCAGTCGGTGCCGTTCAGCCAGTCGTGCACGGAAAGCAGGGGCTTGATGGCCCCGTACGAATCCCAGCGGGGACTGAAATAAGCGCGTGAATCTTCGGCATCCCATTCGCTGCGCCGGGGGTTATGAATAAAATAATATTCTCCCGGCAGCTTGTCGTTGTTGAAAGGCCGGTGCTCTTCATGCATCACGGCGATCAGGTACACGGAATTGACGCCCGCTATGCCGGTCATATTGTCGAGGATGAGATCGATGCCTTCATCGTGCACTTCCCAGGGGTAGATGCTGCCGGTTACTTCAAACGGCGGCGCCGGCACATTAGACCGCTGCAGCAACTGGGCAGCCAGCCGGCCGGGTACCAGGGCCAGCAGGCAACCGGCTAACAGGTATGGCAGTGTTTTTTTCATGTGTGGGTGGTTGAGTGTATTTACTGAGCGCCGGGTACTGAAGGTTCCGATACTGCTTTCTTCCGGGCCGATCCGATTACCCGCCACGACAGCAGCAACAGTATGGCTGCCAGCACCAGCAGGTAGGTATAACCGGTAGACATATCCGGCGCCGCAGAAGAAGCGGCCGCGTGTTGCGTAACGCCATAGGCAGGTATCATCCATTGAAAAATATAGGCCTGCGCCAGCACGATACAACAGATAAAGAGCAGCATAAAAAAACTATGCTTCACGGTGAAACGAAACAGGTCTGATTCTTTGCCGGTTAATCCGCCGGCCGCAGCCGCAACGGCGATCGACGAGGGTGAAATCATCTTGCCCACTACGCCGCCCGAAATATTCGCCGCCACGGTGACCACGGGATCAACCCCGATGGTGCTGGCAGTGGCGGCCTGCAGCTTGCCGAACAGGGCATTGGCGCTGGTATCTGACCCGGTAATGAAAACCCCGAGCCATCCCAGCAGCGGTGCAAAAAACGGGAACAGCGAGCCCGTACTGGCAAGTACCCGGGCCAGGGTAATAGTAATGCCCGAATCGTTTACCAGGTAGGCAAAACCCAGCACCGAGGCCACGGTTATGACCGGGAACAACAATTGCTTCGCAGTTGCTTTGAAAACCACCACCGCCTGTTTCAGGGTCATACCTACCAATGGTATCGCCAGGAGGGCGCTTATGAAAATGGCGGTGCCCGCGGCGGAGAGATAATTGAATTTGAAGATATGGGGAATCGCATTGCCATTCATATCTACGATGGCATTGTGCAATCCGGGAATGGGAAATTGTACCTGCCCCAGCTCGTTCAGCACCAGCTTGATGGGTTGCAGCCCCCACGAAATAATCATAATGGTCAGCAGGATAAAAGGCGACCAGGCGCGAATAATCTGAGCCGTACTGTAGCTGACATCGGTCTTGAATGTGGCTTCGGGCTCGTTGCTGAATCGCCATACCGATTTTATCTTCCAGAATTTCAGGAACAATACCAGGCAAACAATTGAACCCAATCCAGCTACAAGGTCGGGCAGCGCGGGTCCGATGAAATTGGAAGTAGCCCACTGAAGAAGGGCAAAGGAACCGCCGGATACCAGCACAGCCGGCCACACTTCCATCGCTTTTTTAAAGCCTGCCATTATGATCACCAGGTACAAAGGCACAAGCGCCGAGAGAAAAGGAAGGGTTCTGCCCACCATCTGCGAGAGTGCCATTTCGGGAATGCCCGAAACCTGCGACGCCACCGTGATGGGAATACCAATGGAACCGAAAGCCACCGGCGCGGTATTGGCGATCAGGCAAATGCCTGCCGCGTACAGCGGATTGAAGCCAAGCGCTACCAGCATGGCCGCGGTGATGGCCACGGGTGCGCCAAAGCCCGCCGTTCCTTCGAGAAAGGAGCCGAAAGAAAACGCAATCAGCATGGCCTGCATGCGCCGGTCGGCCGTGATGCCCGCCATAAAATGTTTGATCACTTCGAACTGCCCGCTGCT
>JASGFZ010000241.1:0-4971 GCA_047605345.1 Flavihumibacter sp.
CATTCCGGGAGGTTTCGGCATAGAGTATCGGCTACCGGAATGGTGTATGTACCGCCCGGAACTTTTCACATGGGCCCCAGCGATGAAGACATCAACTTCGCTTTCACTGCAAGAAACAAACAAGTTTCCATTTCCGGTTTCTGGATGGATGCCACCGAAATCACCAACATGGAATACCGCCAGTTCGTGAACTGGGTGCGCGACTCTACGGCTGCCAAGCTGATGGGTTTTGTAAAAAATGCCGACGGTGTTGATTATGTTGACTGGAACAAAGCCAAAACCATCAAATGGGGCGATAAAGCCACCGTTGAGAAAATCGATCAGCTGATCCTTTCTCCCGAGAACAGGATTTTCGGTAAAAAAGAGATCGATGCCTCCAAGCTGATCTATCACTCCGAAACTTTTGATAATAAAGAAGCGGCAAAACGCGAAAACCAGAGCAAACCCCGCTCACAGTTTATTATGAAGCGCGATGTTCGCATTTATCCCGATACCCTGGTGTGGATCCGCGATTTCGCCTACTCTTACAATGAGCCGATGACCAAGCGTTATTTCTCTCACCCGGCGTTCGATAACTACCCGGTGGTAGGGGTGAACTGGAACCAGGCAACTGCATTCTGCGAATGGAGAACACAATACCTGAACTCCTTCCTGGCCAGCAAAAAGCGCGCGCAGGAGTCCGACTTCCGTTTACCGACTGAATCGGAATGGGAGTATGCAGCCCGCGGCGGCCGCTCGCAATCGATGTTCCCCTGGGGTAACTATTATCTCCGTAATAAAAAAGGATGCCTGCTGGCCAACTTCAAACCTGGCCGTGGTAACTATCCGGAAGACGGCGGTTTCTACACTGTTCGCGCCGATGCTTACTGGCCCAACGATTTCGGCCTGTATAACATGGCAGGTAACGTGGCAGAATGGACCTCTTCGCTGTATTACGAAGGCGGTTACAATTTCCAGCACGACATGAACCCCCATATCCCTTATAATGCCAAGGACTCAGATCCTCCCCGTATGAAACGTAAAGTGTTGCGCGGCGGCAGCTGGAAAGACGTAGGTTATTTCCTGCAAACCGGTACCCGTTCTTACGAATACCAGGACACTGCCAAATCGTATATCGGTTTCCGTACGGTGATCGATCTGCCACCCACACAAGGCAAGGGCAAAAAATAAGCGTATAGCAAATATCTAAAGGACAAATTCTTATTGTAAATAATTGATTGAAAAATCAACAGGGAAGTTTATTATCTAAACCCTTAATAAAACAAAAACTAAACAAAATGGCTGGTACATCTAAATCTACTGAAAGACTGGTAAACGTTGTAGTGTGCGTGGGCGCCGCTGTTGTAATCTTCGGAGCCTGGGCAAAGATCCTTCACAAATCGTTTGCCGATATCATGCTGACCGTGGGTCTGCTGACCGAAGCGGCGATCTTCCTTATCTATGCCCTGCTGCCGCCTCCCGGTGGTGAAATGGCTGCCCTGGCTGAAGCCCTGCCGAAAATGGCCGGCGGTACCAGTGGTAACCCCGCTTTGCAGAGCCTCGACAAAATGATGCAGGAAGCTGATATCACCCCCACTAACCTGAAAAAACTGAGCGAAGGTTTCAATAAACTGGGTTCTACAGTTAACCAGATGAAAGACGTTTCTGACGTTGTAGCAGCAACCAATGATTACGCTGCCAAAACCAAAGAAGCTGCCGGTGCGCTTGGCCAGATGAAAGACGCCTATACAAGAAGCGCCGCAACCATGCAGTCGTTCAACGATGCATCAGAGTCTACCAAGCAATTCCACAGCCAGGTACAGGTGCTCAGCAAGAACCTCGGTTCGCTGAATGCCATCTATGAAGTGGAGCTGCAAGACACCAATAACCATCTGAAAGCAATGAATAACTTCTACGGCAACCTGGCCAAAGCTTCTGAAGCTATGCAGACTTCTGTAGAAGATGCAACCAAAACCAAAGAGCAGATCGCTGCGCTTGCCAACAACCTGACAAAGCTGAACCAGGTATATGGCAATATGCTGAGCGCTATGCAAGGCCGTGCATAAGACTTCAACCAGTCTATTCATTGTTAAAACAGATTGACAACATTTAAATCCCAGATCCATGGCCTTACCAAAAGAGCCCAGGCAGAAGATGATCAACATGATGTATCTGGTGCTTACCGCACTACTTGCATTGAACGTATCATCTGAAATCCTGAACGCTTTCAAAACAGTTAACGCAAGCATCGATACAGCCAACGCTGTTGCCGATAAAAAATCTGCATCCATCATGGATGCATTCAGTGAAGCCCTCAAAGACGGCCAGACAAAAGCCAACGCCGAAATTTGGGCGCCCAAGGCGCAAGACGCCCAGAAGCTTTCAGAAGATATGTCCAAGTACATCGAAGACCTGAAAGTTCGCCTGAAAAAGGAATCCAAGGGTGAGAATATAGGTACGCCCACCGAAAAATTCAGCGAAGACAACCTTGACGCACCTACCCGTATGTTCGTTGAAGGTAAAGACGGTAACGAGCTGGAACAAAAACTCAAGGATTTTAAAGTTGCCCTGCTGAATACCGTTCCCGCCGATCAGCCTAAAATTCGTGAAGAGTTCGAGCGGTCGCTTCCCCTGAACCTGAAATCCCGAAATCTCAAACCGGTTCTACCGGCAGCAAAACATGGAAAGACGCTTATTTCCACATGACGCCGACCATTGCTGCGCTGACCATCCTCAACAAGTTCCAGAATGATGTAAAGAACTCTGAAGCCATTGTGGTTGACCGTTACTTCCAGCAAATCGGTAAAGTGAAGTTCAAGCTCGATAAATTCGATGCGTTTGCTTCGCAGAACTCCAACTACCTGATGCCGGGCCAGGACCTGGAAATCAAAGCAGGTATCGGCGCTTATTCTACAGAAGTTAAACCATCGGTTTCTATCAATGGCGCTAATATTCCCGTAGGTG
Source organism: Flavihumibacter sp. (assembly GCA_047605345.1). Classification (GTDB taxonomy): domain Bacteria; phylum Bacteroidota; class Bacteroidia; order Chitinophagales; family Chitinophagaceae; genus Flavihumibacter. The sequence goes on from JASGFZ010000241.1 coordinate 2,944, forward strand.
CTGATGGTTCCGCTTCATTCAAAACTTCCGTAAATGGTGCCGGTGAGCATACCGTTAAGGTAGTGGTGAATTATGTTGACCCCAATACAGGCGAAGCCAAAGTGGCTACCAAAGACGTGAAGTACACGGTAGGTATTCCCTCAGGCGCTTCGGTTTTCCTGGAAAAAATGAACGTAATTTATATGGGTGTTGATAACCCGGTAACCATTTCTGCCGGTTCGGCGGGTAAGGAGAAGATGAAGGTCGACTTCACTGGTGGTAGCATCAGTGCTGCAGGCGGCGATCGTTATATCCTGAAAGCGAACAAAACAGGTATGGCTGAAATCAAGATCGTCGTAGACGGTAAAGTGACTTCTTTCCCGATGCGTTGTAAGCAATTGCCCCTTCCGGCTGCTTTCGTAGGTGCCCAGTCCGGCGGCTCCATGCCGGCTGCTACCTTCAAAGCCATGGGTGGTGTGATTGCCAAGCTGCTCGACTCTGATTTTGAAGCGCCCTACCAGGTGATTGGTTATACCCTCGGTGCAAACGGTGGTGCTTTCCAGACCTATCAGCAGGCTGCCAATGACGGCGGACGCTGGGGTGGAAATGCTGCCGCAATCATCGGCCGCGCTACACCCGGTTCAACCGTATTTTTTGATCAGATTCGTGTAAAAGGACCCGATGGCAAAGAGCGTACGCTACCCAACGGTATCTTCTTTAACCTGAAATAAGCATAGATAAAAAACTGGCAAATGAAAAACCGTATCATTCAGCTTTGTCTTGTTGTGGCAGCCGTGGGCCTCTTCGCTACCAGTGCCGACGCGCAACAGCGTCAGTCGCGCACATCCAAGAAGAGAACGGCTGCCAAGAAAACAAGCACCAATAAAAGCAATACCAGCAATGCCGCTGCACTGACCCAGGCGCCTGCGCAGGATACAGTTCCCGCAGTGGTACCGGAAGCCACTTTCGAATTGCCGGCTGTGAAAAAATCGCTGCGTAACGACAATGCGATCGAACGCAACCTGGTAAAAGAAAGAATTCCGCTGGCTTACGAGCATATTCGCGAAGATGATGCGGTGTATCGTCAGCGATTGTGGAGGGAGATCGATGTTCATGAAAAAATGAACCTGCCCTTCGTCTATAAAGCCGACGACGATAATGGCAACCAGCGATTCATCAACGTTCTCCTCACTGCCATCAAAAATGGTGAAGTGACCGCTTTCAGCGCCATTGACGATCGTTTTACTACGCCTGTTACCCTGAAGGAAATCGCTGAACAGCTGGTGGGCAAGCCTACGGTTATTCAGATACCCGACTGGGCCCAGGATCCCGACGGATCAAAAGGAATCATGAGAGATTCAACCGTCAATCCCGAATTCAACCCCGAAGACGTTGAAAAATACTGGATCAAGGAAGAAGTGGTATTCGACAAAGAGTCTTCCCGCCTGCACGTGCGGATACTCGGTATCGCGCCGCTGAAAACCATCAAGAACGCTGATGGCAGCTACCGCGACGTAACACCGGTATTCTGGGTATATTACCCCGATATGCGTCCGCTTCTTGCGCGTTACGAGGCTTACAATGGTAAGAACTTTGGCGCCCGCATGAGCTGGGAAGAGTTGTTCGAGAGCCGGATGTTCGCCAGCCGTATCATCAAGTCGACCATCGACAACCCGGGTGACGGATTCATCTCGTCGTATATCAAAGACCCGATCCTGCGGTTGCTGGAAGGTGAAAATGTAAAAGACAAGATCTTTAACTACGAACAGGATCTCTGGTCGTACTAATCAGATAACTCCTATAGTAAGAGGCTGTCAGCAATGGCAGCCTCTTTTTTGCCCGTAATTGGCTGCCTGCGGCAGCCGGCCGCGATTTTTTGTCAGCGGCTTTTTTTGTTTTGCACATACCTTTTGATAACGCTGAGCAATAACCGAAAATACCGCAAAGGGGGTATTGCAAATTGAAATAATAGGACTATATTTGTCACGGTTTTTCATAGGATATTGGATTTTAAAAACGGGGCTGGATGTCTATCCTGGCCCCTTTTTT
>JASGFZ010000242.1:0-4956 GCA_047605345.1 Flavihumibacter sp.
TTTGGCCACTACACTGTCGGGGCGGTCGTCGGGTACGGGTGGCCGTTGCAGGGCAGTGTCGGGGCGTGCGGGCTCTTGTGCAGCGGCTTGCTGTAGCCTGCAAAGCGCCGGCAGCAACGCCATGGCCAGCGTTAATAAGAATCCTGGGAAAAGCCGTACTGATTTCATGTGCTTAATTCACCGACACACCCATCGCTTCGAGGATCTTGTTCAGCTCCTGCAGGGAATAATATTCCAGCGTAATGCTGCCATGCCCTTTTTTGTTGTGGTTCAGCTTCACGCGGGTGCTGTAGTGCGAGGCTAAATTATCTTCTATTTTTTTGAAGGCCGGCGGCAGGCTGCTTTTTGACGATGATTTAACAGCCTTATTGTTTTCCTGGTACATATTGCGCACCAGCTCTTCGGTTTGGCGCACCGACAGCGATTTGTTTTTGATTTCGTTGAAGATATGGAGCTGCTTATCCACCTGGTCTACGTTGATCAGCGCGCGGGCATGGCCCATGCTGATGCTGCCGTTGCGCACCGCCACCTGGATATCGGGCGGCAGTTTCAGGAGGCGAACATAGTTGGCCACCGTGCTGCGTTCTTTCCCCATGCGCTCTGCCACCTGCTCCTGCGTGTAGTTGAGCTCATCCATCATCCGCTTGTAGCTGAGGCTTACCTCAATGGCGTTGAGGTCTTCCCGTTGCAGGTTTTCCAGCAGCGCCAGCTCCAGCAATTGCGCATCATCTGCCTGGCGGATATAAGCAGGGATATCTTTGATGCCCGCCATTTTGGAAGCGCGGAAACGACGCTCGCCCGATATCAGCCGGTACCTGCCCGAAGGCAGCTTTGATACTGTTACCGGCTGGATGATGTCATGCAATTTGATAGAGTGCGACAGTTCCTTCAGTGCCTGCTCGTCGAAATCGCGGCGGGGCTGCCGGGGATTGGTTTCGATCTGGTCGATCGCGATACGCATCATGCCCGTAGCGGCTTCCACTACCTGCGGCTTGAGCTGGCCGGCGGTATTCTTGAGGTCGGCGTCGATATTCTGGAGCAATGAGCGGATGCCTTTGCCGAGGGCATCGTTTTTCTTATTGTTGTTGGGTGGTGTCATGTTACAAAGTCAAAGATAAAAAATCAAAAAGCGGGTTGCGTAAAATACATTGGCTGGTTCGCGCGAGGTGGTTATTTGGTTCACGCAAAGACCGCAAAGGAGCAAAGACGCAAAGGGAATACGGTGGTATTGGTTGCTTGTTCAAAACTGTTTTTACTGTTATTCTTTGAAAACGGGTTGTGATAAATCGATTAATCATTCCTTCTTTGCGTCTTTGCTCCTTTGCGGTCTTGCGTGAACCAAATAACCACCTCGCGCGAACCAGCCAAGCCTCACTATTCAATAATCCTTTCTTCCTGGCTGATCTTCGTCATATTGTTCTTCTGCAGTATCTCCTTGGCGAGGTTCAGGTAGTTCACCGAACCCTTGCTCATGGCATCATATAATATCACGGGCTTGCCCACGGAAGGCGCTTCGCTGATGCGCGTATTGCGGTGTACGATCGTATCGAATACCAGCTCATCGAAATGACGGCGCACTTCGCTTACCACCTGGTTGCAGAGCCGGAGGCGGCCGTCGTACATGGTCATTAAAATGCCTTCAATGGCCAGGTCGGGGTTCAGGCGGCTCTGCACCAGCTTGATGGTGTTCAGCAGCTTGCCGAGGCCTTCGAGGGCGAAGAATTCCGTTTGCACCGGCACGATCACCGAGTTGGCCGCGGTAAGGGCGTTAACAGTGATCAGCCCCAGCGAAGGCGAGCAGTCGATCACGACAAAATCGTAATCGTCGTTCACCGGCGCAAGAATATTTTTCAGCACCGTTTCGCGGTTGGGGTAATTGATCATCTCGATTTCGGCGCCCACCAGGTCGATGTGCGAGGGTACCACATCGAGGTGCGGGATCTCCGATTTGAGGATCACGTCGCGGATCGGCGTTTGGTTCACCATGCAGTCGTACAGGCTCTGGGTGATATTGTGCAGGTCGAACCCCGTACCCGTGGTGCTGTTGGCCTGCGGATCTGCATCCACCAGCAGGGTGCGGTATTCAAGCACGGCAAAACTCGCTGCCAGGTTGATGGCCGTAGTGGTTTTGCCTACACCACCTTTCTGATTCGCTACGCCGATGATTCTTGCCATAATAATTAGAGGCTGGTGCTTTCTCCCACGGGAACCAGCACCAGTTTTTTGCCGGTGGCCGAAAATGTTTTTTCAGCCGCCGCATGATCGATCTTGATAAAGCCGAAAGTATCGTAATGCACACCCACCACAGTCTGCGCCTGCACCATATCGGCGGCGGCGAGTGCGTCGTGCACATCCATCGTAAAATTGTCGCCAATGGGCAGCACCGCAAAATTTAGTTTTGCCCAACGGGGGATAAGCTCCATATCGAGCGTAAGCGCCGTATCGCCGCTGTAGTAAAAATTGCCGGCGTCGGAGAAAACGATAAAGCCCATCGGGTTGCCGCCATAGCTGCCGTCGGGCAGGCCGCTGGAATGCTGGGCCACTACACATTTTACCCGGAAATCGCCGAAATCCCAGCTGCCGCCGGTATTCATAGGGTGTACATGGCTGATGCCCTGCTTGCCGAGCCACTCATAAATTTCCCAGGAGCACACGATTTTCGCACCGGTACGCTTTGCAATCGATACGCAGTCGGCGATATGGTCCGCATGCCCGTGCGACAGCAGGATATAATCCGCCGGAACGGCGCCGGCGTCCACTTTACCGGCCGCCAGCTCGTTGGGAGATATAAAAGGATCGAATAATATGTGTTTTCCATTGATGGTCACTGAAAAACACGAATGTCCGTAGTAGTGTAAAACCATAGCTGATTACCTTTGGGGGTAAGGAGGGCAAAAATAATCTTTTCCGGCCTTACAAACAGCATGTACACGATCCTGTCGGGCACGAATCGCCCGGGTAGCAATACCCTAAAAATTGCACAATTGTACCAGCGGCGGCTGGCTGCCAGGGGCATTGATGCCCGGCTGGTGTCGCTCGAAAACCTCGATGTCAGCACCCGCTCGGCGGGCATTTGCGCCCTGGAGAACGAGGTATTGATACCCAGTGAAAAATTCATTTTCGTGGTGCCTGAATACAACGGCAGCTTCCCGGGGGTGCTGAAATCGCTGTTCGACAACAGCGATATCGAAAAGGTGTGGCGGGGAAAAAAGGCCCTGCTGACCGGCGTGTCGACCGGCCGCGCGGGCAACCTGCGGGGCATGGAGCACCTCACGGGCATATTACATTACCTGAAAACGGTGGTACATCCGAACAAACTGCCCATCTCAGTCGTAAATACACTGCTGACGGCCGATAATGATGTCACCGACGCGGTAACGCTGAAAGTGATCGACCAGCAGCTCGATGAATTCATTGCTTTTTAGCGAAACAAATATGATTACATGCGTAGTACGGGCATGATCTGGACCATACTGTTGATTTTGGTCGTATTGGACATCTATATTTTTCAGGCGCTGAAAGTGGTTACCCATTCGGCGGCGCACCGCACGAGACTGATAGTGTTCTCGGCATACTGGCTGGTGTCGGTGCTCACACTGCTCTTCCTGGTATTTATGCCCACACTGCGTACGTCGCCTGCGGTGCCGCAGGTGATACGCACCTATGTATTTGCCATGGTGGTGGGCATGTTTTTTTCCAAGCTGGTGGCGGCCATTTTTTTGATGATCGATGATATCCGCCGTGGTATGACCTGGGTGGTGAGCAGGTTGTTCAGCAATCCCACGGTAGAAGTGTCGCAAACGGCGGATGGCATCACCCGCTCCACCTTCATGAGCTGGCTGGGGCTGGCCCTGGGCGGAACCCTGCTGGGCAGCCTGGTGATCGGCTTTTCCAACAAGTACAATTACAAAGTGCGTAAGGTGCGGCTGCAATACCCCAACCTGCCCGACGCTTTCCGCGGATTGCGCGTGGTGCAGATCAGCGATGTGCATTCGGGTTCATTCACCGATCGGGCAGCGGTGCAAAAGGGTGTGCAGAAAGTACTGGACCTGGCGCCCGACCTGATCCTGTTTACGGGCGACCTGGTGAACGACCGCGCCACCGAAATGGATCATTACAAAGCTGTTTTTTCGCAGCTGAAAGCACCGATGGGCGTATTCTCCACCTTGGGCAACCACGATTACGGCGATTATGTGGAATGGGAATCGCCGGCAGCCAAAAGCGCCAACCTGGAAGCATTGAAGCGGGTGCATGCCGATATCGGCTGGCGTTTGCTGATGAATGAGCATGTGGTGCTGGAAAGAGGCGGCGCGCAGATCGCATTGCTGGGCATTGAGAACTGGGGCGCCAAGGGGAATTTTCCGAAATACGGAAAGATGAGCGAAGCCTATCCCGGAACCGAAAAATATCCGTTTAAAATACTCATGAGCCACGACCCTTCGCACTGGGATGCAGAAGTGCTGGAGAAATACAAGGATATTGACCTGATGCTCAGCGGGCACACGCATGGTATGCAGTTCGGGGTGGAATTGCCCTGGTTCAAATGGAGCCCGGTAGAGTATATGTACAAGCAGTGGGCGGGATTGTATGAGGAAGGCGCGCAGAAATTATATGTGAACCGGGGTTTCGGGTTTATCGGTTATCCCGGCCGCGTGGGCATTTTACCCGAGATCACGCTGCTGGAATTGGTTTGAATTTAACAGGTTGAAAACGTCGCTGGTATATTAGTTGTTTTAGTTTCATACAAATAACCAATATGAAGTACGCTGTGTTATCGCTGGCCGCTGCCTTATGCATGGCCGTTAGTTCGCAAGCCCAGGGTTTGCATTTTGGTATCAAAGGGGGCGCCAATATCACGCAGGTCGATGGCAAGGCGATGAGTGATGAATTCAAATATGGCTATCACCTGGGTGGTTTTGCCGAAGTGGGCCTGGGCCAGAAAGTATTTATCCAGCC
>JASGFZ010000243.1:0-4936 GCA_047605345.1 Flavihumibacter sp.
CAGGAGCTGCCCCACCTGTCGTACAAGCTGAAACGCAGCGGAGAGCCCATCATCTCTACCTGGATCAGCCGCAATACACAGTTTAAAGTGGAGAAGCTGGTAAGCGATTATGTGCGCGGCCTGCAGTTTCGGCAAATACACCAGGCGGCGGCTATAGTGATCGATAACAGAACCAACCGCGTGCTGGCTTATGTGGGCTCGGCCGATTTTAAAGACAGCACCGACGGCGGACAGGTAAACGGCGCCGCTGCCATCCGCCAGCCGGGTTCCACCCTCAAGCCCCTGCTTTACGGTATGTGTATAGACAAGGGGCTGCTTACACCCAAGGCCGTTATCACCGATGTAGCGGTTAACTATGCCGGTTATGCGCCCGAGAACTACGATAAAAAATTCAATGGCTTTGTGACGATGGAATATGCGCTCTCGCATTCGTTGAATATTCCCGCGGTGAAAAGCTTGCGTATGCTGGGTAAGGATGCATTTGTCCAGGCCTTGTCGTCGGCACATTTCCGCCAGGTGCAGCGCGACCAGAAAAAACTGGGATTGTCGATGATACTGGGTGGTTGCGGCACCACGCTGGAAGAGCTGACCGCTTTGTTTGCCGCCTTTGCGCGCGAGGGCAGCCACCAGTGGCCGGCATATACGCAAAGCGACAGCGCCCTGCCGAAACAGCGCCTGTTATCTGCCGGCGCCTGTTTTATGCTGAATGATATACTCAGCAAGGTGAACCGCCCCGATTTTCCGCTGAACTGGTCGGCCACCGAAAAAATGCCGCGCATTGCCTGGAAAACCGGCACCTCGTACGGCCGGCGCGATGCCTGGAGCATTGGTTATAACAAACACTATACGATCGGTGTATGGGTGGGTAATTTCTCGGGTGTTGGTGTGGCGTCGTTAAGCGGAGCGGAAGTGGCTACACCCCTGTTGTTCAGGTTGTTCAATACGATCGATTACGACAATGAAAAGGAATGGTTCCAGCAACCGGCCGACGTGGCGGTACGTGCCGTTTGCCCCGTAACCGGTTTGTTGCCCGGTGATCATTGCGAACAAACGGTGACCGATTATTTCATTCCGCTGGTATCGGGTACACAAACCTGTAACCACCTGGAAGAAATTGCGGTGAGCGCCGATGAATCGATTTCGTATTGCAACAGTTGCCGTCCGGCCACGGGCTATAAGAAACTGTTGTACCAGCGTTACGATGCCGATATGCAGGCCTGGATGACCGAGCACCGCATCGTATATAAAAAGCCGCCGCCGCACAATCCTGCCTGTGAGCTTATTTTCAGGGATGCGGCGCCGCAGATTAAAAGTCCGCAGGCAGAAGCGGAATACCTCATCGAGAGAAAGAATCCCGAGCCGCTGCAGCTGGTTTGCCAGGCGGGCAGCGATGTAAGCAGGGTGTACTGGTATATCAATAACAAGTTTTATAAAACGGCCGAGCTGGGCCAGAAAGTGTTTTTTACACCTGATGAAGGCCTGGTAAAAATTTCCTGTGCCGACGACAAGGGGCGGAATAAGGATATCTGGATCCGGGTGCGGTATATGGACTGAATGCGCGTAACAGGAAAGAGTATTGACATCCTCTTGTTTTTATGTTATTTTAGCAAGCTAATCTTAACCTTTATCTAATGAGTATTATAAAGACCCGTTTTTCCGTAGTTGCAATGCTGGTGCTGCTATTTTCCGCCTGCCAGAAAAAACAAGTTATGGATGTGGTGCCGGAAGGGCCGGGCCATATTGCCGAAACGGTCACTGCTTCGATCGATGGCCGGGTGCTGGATGACCAGGGTGTGCCTGTTTCCGGCGCATCGGTAAAGGCGGGTACCGCTTCTGCCAGTACCGACGTTAATGGCAATTTCCGTTTCACCGGTATAGCTGTCGACAAACATGCGGCGCTGGTAAAAGTGGAAAAGGCCGGCTATTTTACCGGCATCAGAACATTAAGCATAAACAATGAAAAGGAAAGCAGTTTTACAGTTGTCAAGCTGATCAAAAAGACGCTTGCAGGAACGGTTGAACCGGCTGCCGGCGGCTCGGTGCAGTTGCCTGGTGACAAGGGAAGCATATTGTTTGCGGCCAACAGTTTTGTTGTTGCCGGAACTACAACTGCTTATACAGGAACGGTTTCAGTGAATGCCGCGTTTATTGATCCCACTGCATCAGATTTTTCAGAGATTTTACCAGGCGCATTGCGCGCCATTTCTGCCGACAATAATGAAACAGGTCTTATTTCTTATGCCATGATGGCGGTGGAGCTTCAGGGCAGCGGGGGTGAAAAGCTCCAGCTTGCTGCCAACAGGAAAGCAACACTTCGTTTTGCCATTCCCGATGCGCTGGCAGCCCAGGCACCGGCAACTATTCCCCTGTGGTACCTGGATGAAGGCAATGGTTTATGGAAAGAAGAAGGCAGCGCTGCGCGGAACGGCAAGGAATATGTTGGCGATGTCGGCCATTTTTCTTTCTGGAATTGCGATGCGCCGTTTCCTGTGGTTGATCTTCGGGCAACTATCAAAACTGCCTCAGACGCTCCACTTTCTTATGTGCGGGTAGAGATTGTTGCCGCCAGCGGCAGCCAGGGTAATATATCGGGTACTGGTTATACCAATAGCGCCGGCGGGTTTGGCGGGCTGGTTCCAAAGAATACTGCATTGCTGCTCAAAGTGTACAATCCTTGCGGAGAAGTCATGTTCACCCAAACGATAGACCCCCTGCAGCGCGATACCGACCTGGGAGCGCTGAAGCTGGCTGAGTCATCACAAAGCGTTGTCGTTTCCGGAACCGCTACCGACTGTGCCAATACATCCATAGCAACGGGCTTCGTTGATGTCCGGGTAGGCACACAGATTTACCGGGGTAATATTTCCAATGGTGCGTATTCCCTATCATTTCCTTTTTGCGAGAGCGTATCTGGTAACGTCACGGTCACTGCACATGATACGGAGACCTCAGAGCAATCAGACCCGAAGACGGTTCCTATTACTGGCAACACCGTTCAGACCGGAAATCTGGTAGTATGCGGGAATACGGCAGATGAATACGTTTATTTTTCTATTGACGGGCAGCAGTATGGTTATTCCCTGCCGCCTGATTCGATAACATACAACTATTATAATTGGGGTGGTCAATTAAGAACAACCGTTGACGCTTTTCCAAAAACAGGTTCTGGTAACTCTATCTACTGGGTCATGGACGGTCCGTCGGGCCCAGGTACCCATGCGCTATCGAACCTTGAAATCCGGATAAATTCGAGAAGATCGTCCTTAGCCGATACCTCCGTAGTGAATGTGACCAGCTACACACCCGGGTCGGGTTATCTCGAGGGCAGTTTTACTACGAGGGTGGTGATGGATTCGAGTGGCTCGGGCCGTAAGCCTGTGACTGCCAGTTTCAGAATAAAGCAATACTAATATTCAAAGCGCTAAGTTCGTCTCAAAATTGAGCCGATGCGGAGCTTATGCCTGACCCTCACCTTGTTGTTACAGCTCAGCGGTGCGCTGGCCCAGGCCTGGCCCGGCGATGCACAAACGAAAATCAGCGTGCGTTACCTGGCGGTGCCGCTTTTCACGCGTACGAACGGGAATGCCTGTATCGAGATAAGGGTCTTTGTGGCTGCGCATACCCGTGTGCCTTTGCAACAGGTGGAGCTGTTGCTTAATAAAGAAGCGGTTAGCAGCATTGCACAGGTGGAAATGCCGGCGCCTGATGAAAACAGCCTGCAGCCATTGCTATCGGCCAGGGTAGTGGGGAAGTCCGGATCCATCGCCGCCAGAACAGTGGTTCCCTTATCCGTGTCGTTGCAGCAGGGGTGGAACAACCTTTGGGTAAATGTGCAGCTTAAGGAAGAGGCCAACCTCGATGCACGCCCCGGCCTGCAGGTGATTGCTATACAAACAGAACAAGGAAAGCAATGGAAGCCGGCGGCAGGTGAGCGGCCCGCCTTGTTCCGTACCGGGATGGTACTCCGCCAAAAAGGCGAAGACCATGTGCACACCTACAGGATACCAGGCATTGCCATAACCGGAAAAGGCACGCTGCTGGCCGTGTACGATGCCCGTTATCATAACAGCGGCGACCTGCCGGGCAATATCGACGTGGCCATGAGCCGCAGCACCGATGGCGGCAGGCGCTGGGAGCCGATGCGCATCATTATGGATATGGGTGAGCCGCAAGAAAACAATGGTGTGGGCGACCCTGCCATATTGTTTGATCCGGTACAAGCAAAGATCTGGGTAGCCGCTTTGTGGAGCAAGGGCAATCGCTCCATTGCGGGTTCGCAGCCGGGGTTATCGCCCGATACCACCGGACAATTTGTACTGACGAGCAGCGACGACGAGGGCAAAACCTGGACGGCTCCACACAGCATTACACCACAGGTGAAAAACCCTGCGTGGCATCTTTATTTTAACGGGCCTGGCAACGGTATCGCCATGCGCAACGGCACGCTGGTATTCCCTTCACAATACTGGGATGAAACCACCGAACCCGCGAAAGTGGGTATGCCGCACAGCAGTATTGTGTACAGCCGCGATCATGGGAAAACCTGGCAGTCGGGCGTAGGCGCCAAAAGCAATACCACCGAAAGCCAGGTAGTGGAAACGGGACCGGGTGAACTGATGCTGAACATGCGCGATAACCGGGGCGGTTTCAGAAGCATGGCAACAACGCGCGATATGGGTAAAACATGGACCGAGCACGCCAGCTCGCGGCAATTGCTTCCGGATCCCGTTTGCATGGCGGGGTTTAGCAGCGCCACCGTGGAGGTGCAGGGCCATAAAAAGCAGGTGCTTCTTTTTTCGAATCCCGCCTTTCCGCTGGAACGGAGCCATATCACTATCAGGGCCAGCACCGATGCCGGCGAGTCCTGGCCGGCCGGCCCGCCATTGCTGGTGGATGAGCGCACCTGTTATGGCTATTCTGCTTTGATTGCCATCGA
>JASGFZ010000244.1:0-4935 GCA_047605345.1 Flavihumibacter sp.
GACGCCGAAAGCCTTGTTGCTACTTTTGACGCGCCCGCGTTTTTTTGAGGTGTTTTTTGATGCGTTGAAATTTCCCCCGTTACCATAAAGGGGGGCGAAAAATAATTTTGAGAAACCGAATGGTTGCATTTATATTTGCAACTGAACGGTTTCTCAATTGCATTGGCGCAGAAGCGAAATGCAGGCGCCTGGTGAATTGCCGGAATACGTTTTGCTATTCAACCATAAAAACGATAATATGAATCCGAATCTGTTGTTTGAATTCACCGTAAGCAAAGAAAACCAAACCGTGCATGTGAAGCGCGCGTTTGCAGCGGGGCTGGAACTTGTTTGGGATGCCTGGACGAAGGCGGAGCTGCTGGACCAGTGGTGGGCGCCGAAGCCCTATTACGTGAAAACGAAATCGATGGATTTTCGCGTGGGTGGCTGCTGGTTGTATGCCATGGTCTCTCCCGAACACGTAGCCCATTATTGCCGTGCCGATTACCGGGAGATCAACCCGCACCAGCTTTTTTCGGCGCTCGATGCATTTTGCGATGAAGCGGGTAAAGTGTCTGACAACATGCCGTGCACCTTCTGGGTGAACCGCTTTGCCGGCGAAAACGACCACACCATGGTAGATATTACGCTGCATTTTGACCAGCTTGCAGACCTCGAAAAATACCTTGAGACGGGCTTCAGAGAGGGTTTTACCATGGGGCTGGAAAACCTCGACAAATTGTTATCTTCATTGACCGCAAAAAACAGCTGAGCATGAAAAAAAACCGCATCATCTATTGGGTGGCTACCCTGGTAATTGTGTTGCTGGAAGGAGTCATGCCGGCATTCACGTCTCAAACCGAGCTCGCTAAAGAAGGCATCCGGCATTTGGGTTATCCTGCCTATTTCGGCAATGCGCTGGTGGTTTTTAAGGTGATGGGCGCCCTGGCATTGGCCATCCCCGCCGTACCGAAACGGATCAAGGAATGGGCGTACGCCGGCTTTGCCTTCGATTTTATTTTTGCCGCCATCAGTCACGGGGTGGTTGACGGCATCAACGGCCAGGCCTTTTTTCCTTTGATCGTGCTGGCGGTACTGGTGGTCTCCTATGTTTATTACCACAAATTATATGGCAGCCAAAAATGATGCGGAAGGAAAAGTGATTCTGTTTATCTTTCTGTTATGAAAAAGATAGTTGCTTTACTGATCCTCGCTTTTACAATGACTGCCATGCGTTCGATTCCCCCTAAGAAGAAAGTGGTTTTTTTCGGTGACTCCATTACGCAGGCAGCGGTTGAAAAAGGAGGTTTTATAACGATTATCGGTGAAGTACTGCAAAAGCGCGGACTGGCCGCCGGTTATGAGCTGGTGGGTGCAGGTATCGGTGGCGATAAAGTGTATGATCTGTACCTGCGCCTGGAAAACGATGTGCTCAGCAAAAAGCCGGATATTGTTTTCATTTATGTGGGCGTGAACGATGTGTGGCACAAAACGCTGTCGCATACCGGCACCGACCTCGTTAAATTCAACCGTTTTTATTCGGCCCTTATCAGCAAGATCCAGGCGGCCGGAGCGAAAGTGGTGCTGGTAACGCCGGCAGTTATCGGTGAAAAGAAAAACGGCGGTAACGAGCAGGACAAAGATCTTGACATATACAGTGATGCGATCCGAAACTGGCAGCCGATAACAGCCTGCCCCTGATAGACCTTCGCAAACAATTTACCGAGTACGATGCAGCCAATAACCCCGCCGACGAAAGCAGGGTGTGCTTACTGTCGACGGCGTACACCTCAACCCAAAGGGAAATAACCTGGTGGCCGAATTGATGCTGGCGGAAATACTGAAGCTGTAGCAGCTGATCATTGAGCGCCGGCGGGTTTCTGCACCCAACGGTTCAGGCTGTTGCTGGTCGCTTCCAGCACCACTTTGCTGAATTCGCTCCCGCCAGCGAGCGGAATAACCGCATGTCGCTGCGATATAGGCAGCTCTGCCGCCAGGATATAATCGTCTTTACCACCGGTTTTGTAATGGTTGCTCTTACTGACCCAGATTTTTACTGTCGATTTATCAGTTGCACTGAAAGGTGTCCATTCGATATCCAGCTTACCCTGGTAAGCGTTGACCTGCATGTCGATCAGCGATACAGGACCCGTTAGCGGGATACCGTCCAGCTCGCGACGAACAGCATCGGGCACCTGCAGGTGCATGAAGCGGGCGATGGTGGGGAATATATCCACAATACCGGGTTTTCTGAAATTCGGGTAGGCATTAACGTTAGCCAGGCTGGTTACCATCCAGGTGCTTCGCTGCCGCTCTGATTGCCCGCCGTGCCCCTTGCCGTCTTTTTCGGAACGGCCATGATCGGTGGTGATAACGATCATCCATTCTTCACCGAACCGCTGTTGCCGGTAGCGGATGGCCGACCACAGCCTGCCCATTTGTGCATCGAGCATTTGAACGGCCTTGTAATAAGGTTCGCTGTCGCCATACATATGCCCCATATCGTCGGTATACTCGAGGTATACCCAAGACAGGTCGGGTGCCTGGTTGCGGATGCCGTCAACAGCCGCATCGATAACGGTTTCGTCGATCCGGTGCATGAAATCGCGTTGCTGGTCGTGGGGAAAGCGGATGGTGTCGAGTTCAAATCCATCGGCGTGGTAATCGACCCGCAGACCACCTGTTTGGGGTAAACCGTCGCCCACCAGTTTCGTACGGTTGTCCAGCCAGCTGGAATAAACCGCTATTTTACCCGCGGGATATTGTTCTTTATACAACCGGAAAATGCTGGGGTAATTATAATTCGGCGCGGCAATATCATTGTCCCACACATTGTGCTTGTTGGCCCAGGTGCCGGTGAGCAGGCTGTTATACCCCACTGCAGAGATGGTGGGCGTTTCCGAATAAGCGCCCTTGCCGCCGCCTACAAAAGCACGCAGGTAGCGGCCTTTTGCCGCGATCGAAATAAGGTGGGGAGTAGCCACTTTTTCCAGCACATCGGCCGGAATGCCGTCGGCGATCACGAATACGGCTTTTCTCTTAACCGGCTTTTGGGCGTTCAAAGCTGTTGCTGCCAGCAGAAAACCGGCGACCAGCACGCACACCAATCCCCGGTTACTAACATGTCTTTTCATGGCTGCGATTGTGGCGGCAAGGTAATCATTAGGATTGCTTGCCTGCGTTAAGTTTTTGTATCAGCAGGTGGAACTCACTTGTGTGCGTTTATTTGTTGCGTTAAAATCTGCTGCAGCGCCGGTTCGGATTCGTTCAGCTTCCGCAGCAGTTGCAACTGGTTGCCGGCCCTGACAAAATTATGATTGGGATATTTGGCGCCGTAATAAACGTCGTTGTTGATATAATCGGTCAGGAAGCGGATGGCCTGCATGTAGATCATGATCTTTCCGGCGAAAATGAAATGCTCTTTTTCTGCAGTGGTAAGCTCATTGTGCATTTCCTGGAAATAACCCTTAACGATCGCTTCGAAGATCGGAACACGGATGGAGATTTTGCTGTAATCCTTTTCTTCTTCACTTACCGGTGAGAGATAGGTGCGCAGCATATCGCCCACATCGCTGAAGAAGTAGCCGGGCATTACCGTATCGAGATCTATCACGCAAATACCTTTCCTGTTTTTATCGAGCAGCACGTTGCTGATCTTGGTATCGTGGTGCATCACCCGCAAGGGGTAGAGGTCGGAACGGCTGCAAATGGCTTCGTATCCGCTTACAATCGATACCTGCGATTCGATATAACGGATGGCTTCGCGGGCTTCTTCTATACGCGCGGTATTGCCGGTTGCAAGCGTGGCCCTGAACTGGTCATAACGCAACTGCAGGTTATGGAAATCAGGGAGGGTGATCTTTAATTGCTGCGAATCGAACCCCGCGAGTTTCGCTGTGAACCGCGCGAACTGGCTGGCCGATTCAAAGGCTTCCGCTGCATTTTCAACCACATCGATCGATTGGGAGTCGGGTACGAAAGGCGTCAGACGGTAAAAGCCCATCGCTTCGCTCCAGAACATATTCTGCCGGTTGCGGGTAAGCAATGGGCTTATAAAAAGATATTCGGGGTGTTTATCGTGCAGGTAATCGTTGATCAGCTTCACATTTTCGGCAATATATTCGGGATGCCTGAACACCGCCTGGTTGATCTTTTGCAGGATGTATTGCCGGCCACCGCAATTGACAAGGTAGGTAGAGTTGATCAGTCCCGAGCCGAATGGCCGAAAGGTCAACTGTTCCAACGGAACGGGAAAATCGGCCAGAATGGTTTTGACAAGGTCTTGTTGTGCTGTTGCTTCCATCAGCAGCTAACTTAGTGGATTCAGCCCAAAATCTTTTATGCAACCGTTTTTTTTTGTTTTGTCGCCTAAGAAACCTTGTCTGACCACCCGGTGCGGTTCTTTTGCCGGCTAAGGTACCGGTCGAGCAGAAAAAGCGCCAGTACGGCATTGGTAATGAAAAACCCGGTTACCAGGTTGGGGTTGAGCAGCCATTTTGCCGAAAGAGAAGGCATCCATTTTTCGCTCAGCTGCCAGTTTTTGTCTGACCAGTGTACGGCCGACCAATTAGTGCCCGCCAGCACATAGCCTATCAATACAGCCAGCAACAGGAGAAAGAACCCGGCGATACCGTAAATAATCTTTTTGTTGACATAGGTTTTCATAGCCGGGGCTATGTGGTAGCGGCCGATTTTTTCCATTACATTTTTGGTAAAACGAAGCGAGGGGGCGGATAGCTGGACCGAATCAGCCAGGTCGCGGTGTATGGCCAGCAGGGCTTCATAGTCTGCCTTCCACGACAGATCGTTCTGGAGCCGGGCTTCCACCAGCTCTTTTTCCGCCGGCAGGCAAAGGCCGTCGATATAGGCCCACAGCAACCGGTCTTTTTCAAAAGCGCTCTGTATATCCATTGTTATAAAGTTAATTAATAGTGGTCAAGGTCTTTTACTTCGGCG
>JASGFZ010000245.1:0-4926 GCA_047605345.1 Flavihumibacter sp.
CAAAATCGATGGTCACCAGCCGGATACCCTCGGGAACACCGGCTAGCAATTGCCGGCGGCAGCAGCGACACGGTGAGCGTCGACAATAGGTTTCGAAAACAGATCAGGGTGGTGATGGAAACCACTTTACAAAAAGACATCACACGCACAAGCGCAGAGACGAAAAAAATGCTGTCCATCAGCCGCGAGATGGGCAATACATCGTCGGAGATAACCGCGCTATTGGTAGCGGCGCAGGCACATTACAGTGTCAAAGACAATGAACAATGCGCCACTTACACCGAAGAGGCCATTCGCCGTTCGGAAGCGGAAATGGAAAAGGGCGAGTTGTCCGGTTACCATACCTGGAAAGCCTGCATGATGCTGAAAGGCGCTTTGTTATCGGCCAAAAGAAAATGGGAGCAGGCCATCTTGGTATATGAAAACCTGGCGGAAAAAGCCAAGGCGCACAGCGATGTGTTTTTTATCATGGAAGGCTATCGCATCAGCGGTCATCTCTATTACCTGCGCGGCCGTTTGCAGGCGGCGCTGGAAAATTCGCTGCTCGCATTGGTGGCCGGCAGTTATCTCGATCGGAAGATGATCAGGGAATCCACTTTTCTGCATGCGGCTTATGTGGCGCTTTTCATCGCCCGTAAAACAAAAACGGAACCGGAAGTAACTGCCCTGGAAGCGCAACTGGCTGAGTGGGTCGGCGACGACTGGAGAGACCTTATAGACGACAGTGAAGTACAGAAAACAATTGTGCGGCCGAAGGGAAAACTGGCGATGGCTTTCAGCCGCGAAAAGGAGAGGCCCATTATATAACGAATCAGAAACGCGATGTCAGGAGTTATTACAGCGAGTGCGCCCAGCAGGGGATTTGGCGAATTGTTCGGATCCGCCAAGAACAAGCTCGATCATTTACAGTCAGACATGGCCAGTGTGCTGCCTTCTTTTCCCGGTATGCCTGTTGGTAAATATTTCGACCTGGCGATAGGGATCGATTTTGAACCCACCATCGCGCCACCCTGTCCCGTTTTTCCCGTACCCCATGTAGGAATGGTATTCGATATCATGGGCGCGATCATGAGTGCCATTGCATCTGTATTACCGCCACCACCACCACCGCCCGCCGATGGCAGCGAAGCGCCTACTACTGTGCTGAGCATCGCCAATGCCGTGGTGGGCGCCATGAAGCCTTCGGTGAAGGTACATGGCCAGTGGGTCAACAATGCAGGCACCGGTATCATTCACCTGCCTGCTGTGGTGATCCACCTGTTACCGCTTACCAAGCCGATGGCCGGCAGTGAAATGTGGATGGGCAGCAGTACCGTGCTGGCCGATGGCGGCCCCTGTTCCACCCAGTTCCATCCGGCTCTGTCGTGCAACCTGGTGGGTTTTCCCTCGCTGTTTCGCATGAATAAGCCGCCGCGGCCCAAGCTTTCGCTGATGTTGCCTACATCGATGTTATTGGGCATATTAAGCGCCGGCAAACCCGTGCTGGTAGGCGGGCCGCCCACGATCGACCTGTTCCAGCTGATGTTCAAGATCGGTTTGAAAGGGCTGGGCAAGGCCTGGAAAAAGTTGAAGAAGGTGGATCCGCCCGATACCAAAACACCGAAGCTGGCGGAAGCCCAGCCATCCGCAAAATGTAAAGGTGTGGGCGAGCCGGTGGATGTAGCCAGCGGTCGCGTGTTCCATACCAACGATGATTTTACGCTTCCCGGTCCTATTCCCTTCGTATGGTCGCGCACCTATTACAGTGATGCGGCCGTCAGCGGCCCGCTGGGTTATAACTGGCACCACAGCTATAATATCGGGCTCCATGATATGAACAACGGGTATTTCACGCTGCGTTTGCCCGATGGAAGAGAAACAGCCATGCCTCATTTGTACCCTGGTGATCGTTTTACAACCGGCGCGAGCAGTTGTTTTTCAGGCGCGATGAGGCCGGCTATTTGGTTACCGGTGCAAACAGGTTGCAATATCGTTTTGCCGATGTGCAAAACAGCGATGGCTTTTTTCCTGTTTCCGTGATCAGCGATGAAGCCGGGCACCAGATCTGTTTCAGGTACAACAGCAAAGGCGCGTTGAAAGAGATAAGGACAGTGCAGAAAGAATTCTGCCGGTGGATACCGATGAGGCAGGTCGTGTGCTGCGGATATATGTGCATGCCGATGGTCGCGTAGTGAACCTGGTACGGTATGGATATGATGCAGCGGGTAACCTGGTTGAAACGGAGATGCCCTTGTGCCGTCAAGCATTTTGTGTACGACGACCACCTGCTGGTGCAGCTGACCAACCAGAGCGGCTTTCATTTCTATTGGGAATATGAAGGAGCGGGCGATGAGGCGCGTTGTATTCATACGTGGGGTGACGGCGGTGTGCTGGAATACTGGCTGCAGTATGAAGAAGGCAAAACCATTGCCCGCAACAGCCTGGGGCATACCACCGAATATTATTACGATGAACGGAAACTGATCTATAAAATCATTGACGCCAACGGCGGTATTACGCGGCAGGTCTACGATGCATTTGAAGAGTTGGTGACTGCTGTGAGTCCGGAGGGTGACGTAGAGCAATACCGCTATAATGAGTTCGGCAGGTTATCACGTTTTGTAAACGCAAACGATGAGTCGGAGCGTTACCAGTACGATGAGCAGTTGCGCCTGGTGAGTGTAACCAGCGCCGGCGGCAGGCAGGTGCGCTGGCGTTACAATGCACAGGGCCGGCTGGTGGAACGTCGCAGTGCCGACAACCAGGTGTTGCGTTATATGTATGAAGGGCAGCGCCTGGAAAGCATCAGCGACGGCCGTGGCCGCCGGATCCGTTTTGAATACGACCGGCAGCACAACCTGGTGGGCATTCAATATCCCAATGGCACAACCCAATACTGGCAATACGATGCACTCGGCAATCTGGTATCGGCCAGCGATACCCGCGGCAATACCACGCGGTACGGGTACGACGACGGCGGCAATATGCTGTGGCTGAAAGAAGCCGATGGCAACGAGCACGTATTCAGTTATGACCCTGCCGGCAACCTGGTAAAGGCGGAGGATGCCACGCACCGGGTGGTGTTCGAATATGGAGCATTGGGCACGCTGCTGGGCCGCGAACAGAACGGCCGCCGGGTTCGCTTCGCATACGATACGGAGCTGCAGTTAAAGAGCATCGCCAACGAAGGGGGAGAAGTGTACCGGTTCGGATTGGATGCCCTTGGACAGGTAGTGAATGAATGGGGTTTCGACGGACTGCATCGCCGGTATCTGCGCGATGGCAACGGGCGTGTAACCAAAATAATGCGGCCGGGGCAAAAATGGACAGCGTATGAATATGACAGCATCGGTAATATCGTACAGGAAGCGCATAGCGACGACAGCATGGCTGCCTATAAGTACGATGCCGACGGGTTATTGGTGGAGGCCTTTAACGAGCACTGTTCCATCGGGTTGCACCGTGATAAAGCGGGCCGCGTAACAGAAGAGCGGCAGGATGATTACACGGTAAGCCGCCGTTACAACAGTGATGGCCAGTGTACCCATATCAGCAGCAGCCTGGGAGCCGATATACAGATGAATTACGACAGCAGCGGTTACCTGGAGCGTCTGCAGGCGGGCGGCTGGGCGGCTGGTTTTGTGCGCGACAGCAGCGGCCTGGAATTGCAACGGCAGCTTACCGGTGAGGTCACCGTGTTCACCGAAAGAGACCGGCTGGGCCGGGTGACCCGCCGCAGTATCGGCGCCCATAATATAGAGCAAAGCCGTCACCGCTACGACTGGGGCGCCGGCAACAAGCTGCACCGGGTGGTAAACGAGCTCAGCAGTGCGCGCGTGAATTTTGAATACGATGTGTTCGACAACCTGGTGAGCGGCACTTACAGTGATCCCGGCCATACCGAAACCATCTACCGCGTGCCCGATAAGATCGGCAACCTCTTCAAGACCAAAGACAGGAGCGACCGGAAGTACAGCAAGGGTGGCCGGCTGGAAGAAGATGAAAAATACTGCTATCACTACGACGCCGAGGGCAACCTGGTCTTTAAGGAGTTCAAACGGAATGAAAACGGGCGGGCGACCGACAAAACAGAAACCCTCAAAGCCAACGGCATTACCCCGAAAACTACCGCCACCGGTTGGGAATACGAGTGGGCAGGTAATGGTATGTTGCAAAAGGTGATCAATCCCGGCGGAAGGGAGATCGCATTTTTTTATGATCCGCTGGGCAGAAGAACGGCCAAGATCATAAAAGAAAAAGTTAACCGGTATATTTGGGATGGGAACCTGCTATTGCATGAATGGGGGTACGAAGGGTATTTTCCGCCTGTAAAGAGGATAGATAGGGAAGGTATAAAAGAGGAAAATGAACCGGCAGATAATGTGATTACCTGGGTGTATGACGAAGATAGTCTTGTGCCCTGTGCAAAGATTGTTGAAGGAGAGACCTATTCGGTTGTCTCAGATTACATAGGTAAGCCCACGCATTGTTATAATAGCAATGGAGAAGCTGTTTGGGAAACTGAATATGGTATTTATGGCGAGCTGAGAAAAGTTAAAGGCAGCAGAACGTTTATACCTTTCCGGCAGCCTGGGCAATTTGAAGATGAGGAATTAGGTGGATTATATTATAATCGATTCAGGTATTATGATGCGGGAAGCGGAAATTATATAAGCCAGGATCCTATTGGCTTACTGGGGGGAATGATATTGTATGGATATGTTCATGATACGAATGCGTGGGTAGATATTTTTGGATTGTCCGGCGGAATGAATGGTGCGACCTCGACTGTTGAGGCGGGTATTCATTCGTCCGGCCTTCCGTCTAAAACGCCTATCCATTCCGAGATCAGAAACCTACAGGAGCTGGGCCCCAAATTAAGAGGGCAGGACGTGGTAATAAAAGATGTTACGGGACGATTCGCGGGAGGTGTGAGTAAAACGGTGG
>JASGFZ010000246.1:0-4909 GCA_047605345.1 Flavihumibacter sp.
CCCATTTTTCTTTCAGCTCATTCGGCCGCAGCAGCACCAGTATTTCGCGCAGTTTGGCATCGGGATGCGAGGGGTAGAGCAGCAGCATGCTGTCTTCCTGTTCAATGCCGGTAAGCCAGTACAGGTCTGCATTCTGCTGGAAGGGATACAGTGCATCGCCATTGGTGGGCGTTTCATCGTTGCTGTTGAAAATGGCAAGGGCGTTCTTTTCCATGGCCGCGGCAAAACGTTTCCGGTTATCGGTAAAAAGGCGGTTGCTGAGCAGTTCATGCTTCATGCGCGCAATATGCACCAATTTTAGCATTTTAACTGTAAACGGATGGTGCAAAACCAGCATCTTTGACATCTATGCCGTTCTTTTTGCTGGCTTTTTTGCATTTGTTATACACGGCGGCTCCGGCTGCACGTGCACCGATCGACTGGCGGGAGCGGCGCGTACTTACCTGGAATGATTTCAAGGGCGCCCCGGTAGAATCGGCGCCGAATGCCGCGCTGACCAGCACCTCCATCCTGCTCAGTTATAAATACGGCAGCAGCGGCTTCAGCTACCACCTGCAATGTGTTTTTTATCCCGATAAATCGTGGACCAAGGTCAGTTCCGGCCGTATTCTCGCCCATGAACAGGGCCATTTCGATATCACGCAACTGTTCACCCGGAAAATGCACCAGGCGCTTGCCGCTTACCAACCCCGCGATGGCAAGGTGGAAGAAGATGTTGGGAATATCCACCAAAACATCGCCGCCCAGCAGACTACCTTCCAGCAGCAATACGATACCGAAACGAATTTTTCACGCAACTACGAAGCGCAGGCAAAGTGGCTGGAAAAGATCGCCACGGCGCTGGAAGAAACGAAAGACTGGGCGGGGTACCCGTGAGGAAGTCAAAAGTCAACAATCAAAAGTCAAAACAGGCCGCTAATAGCTGGGTTTGCGCTGTCAACGGCAACCTGCCCTTGCCGCCGGGTAATATGTTATACCCGCGGCGACCTATTTTGACTTTTGATTGTTGACTTTTGACTTAATACGCCCTTACCCCGCCTTCGCAACCTCCTCCATACACCCGGTCAGTGAAACTGCGCGCACACCGTTTTCCATGGGAAAGCTGTCTTTCCCGCTATAAACGACGTAGCGCTTTTTGGCATCAATATCATCGCACGCAATATGGAAGCCCTTTGACAGGGATGGAACCGAATTACGTTTTATTTCTATCGCCCATGTTTCACGATTTGGGAACTCCAATACCAGGTCTATTTCGGCGCCATCGGCAGTACGGTAAAAATAGGGCCGTATCGCGGTCGGTAATACAGATAATATATTTTCAATAACAAAACCCTCCCAGCTTCCTCCCACTACCGGATGGCCCAATAATTCATTATACCCCGAAATATTCAACAGGGCATGTGTTATGCCGCTGTCGCGTACATATACTTTCGGTGAACGCACAAGCCGCTTGCCGGTATTGGATGCAAAAGGCTGCAGCCGTCTCAGCAGCAACAAGTCTGTCATTAAATCGAGGTAGCGAATAATGCTTGTTGACGACAGATCGAGGCCGCGGGCCAGGTTGGATGCATTCAATACCGAACCCTGGCTATGCGCCAGCATTGTCCAAAGCCTGTTCAGCGTAGAAGCAGGTACCCTGGGCCCCCATTTAGGTATGTCTCTCTCAAGGTAAGTACGAATGAAATCATGCCGCCAGGCCAGGCTGTCTGCATTGGAGCCGGCCAAGAGGCTTTCCGGAAAACCACCGCGCAGCCAAAGCTGGTTTTGTTTTTCCGGTTTGCCGGTGCCATATTCAAGCACATCCACCGGGTTCAATTCAAGGTAAGCAATCCGGCCTGCCAGCGATTCACCAGACTGTTGCAGGAGGTCTGCAGACGCCGAACCCAAAAACAGAAACTGACCTGCTTTATTACCCCGCCTGCGCTCCTGGTCTATTATTCCTCTTATCTCCGGGAACAACGCAGGTAAGCGCTGAACCTCATCCAGAATAATGAGTTTATCCCTGTTCTCGGCATGAAAGGCGGCTATATCACCTACTTTTTGAAGATCGAGCGGCTCTCTAAATCAAGATAAATGGAAGGCATTTCATCCGCTAATTGCAAAGCCAGCGTGGTTTTGCCCACCTGCCGGAGACCGGTTAGCGCCACTGCGGGGCTCCTCCTCAGTGTTTCCCGTAATGCTGCCAACAATGACCTTTTTATCATCCCCATAAATTTAATATAAAATGTTGAATTTGCGGGGATGGCAAAAGAAGTCAAACGTTAAAAATCAAAAGTCAAAAGGGGTCGCCGAATGTGAAGCTGTCTCATTTCGCGCCGACAGCTTTTTTCACGCAAGGAACGCAATGGAAGCAAAGCAAAAGACAGGCAATAAGCTATACCCGGCGGCCTGTTCGCTTTGCGTCCATTGCTCCTTTGCGTTCGTTGCGTGAAAAAAAATCTCCGGCAAACACCCGCAGGCACACAGTAATCTCCCCGCACAGGGATCCCCCTTTTGACTTTTGATTGTTGACTTTTGACTTAGAACAACCCGTACAACTGCGCATCCACCTTGCTGATAATCTCTCCCAGGTCTTCTTCCTTTTCGGCAAACTTGTTCTTGTCAACGTCTATTACCAGGAGCGGGCCTTCGCGGTACGATGAAATCCATTTGTTGTAAAAATCGTTGAGGCGTTTCAGGTAGTCGAGGCGGATATTCTCTTCGTATTCGCGGCCACGTTTCTGGATCTGGCCAACAAGGGTGGGCACCGAAGCCTGGAGATAGATCAGCAGGTCGGGCGGCTGCACCATTGAACGAAGGGTTTGGAAAAAAAGAAAATAATTGTCGAAATCGCGCTTGCTCATCAGCTGCATTTCGTGCAGGTTCGGCGCAAAAATGTGCGCGTCTTCGTAAATAGTACGGTCCTGGATAACGGTTTCGGTACCGCGGTGAATATCGAGTATCTGGTTGATCCGGCTGTTCAGGAAAAACACCTGCAGGTTGAAGCTCCAGCGCGGCATGTCTTCATAAAAATC
Source organism: Flavihumibacter sp. (assembly GCA_047605345.1). Classification (GTDB taxonomy): domain Bacteria; phylum Bacteroidota; class Bacteroidia; order Chitinophagales; family Chitinophagaceae; genus Flavihumibacter. Next base: position 3,015 of record JASGFZ010000246.1, read on the forward strand.
ATTGAGATAGGGGTTATGGTCCACATCTTCAAACTGCGGGATCCATTTATAATGTTTGCTCAACAACTCGGTAAGCGTGGTTTTACCCGCGCCGATATTGCCCGCAACCGCTATATGCTTTGGTTTTTTACCCTTTGCCATAATATTCAAGCTAACTCAGGCTTTCCAATATAGTTAATAATAAGTAAGCCCCATAACCGAACGCACTTTTTCCATCGTGAGGCCGGCATTTTTCCGGGCCTTCTCCGCCCCCATTTCCATGATCTGGCGCAGGTATTTCTCGTCGTTGCGGATGGCTTCGGCCTTTTCCCTGATCGGCCTGATAAAGCTGACCATATCTTCTCCCAGCTGCTTTTTAAGGTCGCCGTAACGAATGGAAGCGGCATTGTAGTCGGCCAGGTATTTTTCCACCACCTCGGGCGTGCTCACCAGGCGCAGCAGCTGGAAAATATTTTCGATATAATCGGGCATGGGCGTATTGGGCGCCGTGGGGCCACTATCGGTTTTCGCTTTTTTCAGCTTGTTCCTGATCTGGTCGTCGCTATCGCTCAGAAAAATGGCGCGTTCTGGTTTTCGGATTTGCTCATCTTCCCCGACCCGTCGAGGCTCGGCACCTTGATCAATTGTTCTCCGAAATTGAAAGCCTGGGGCTCGGTGAATACCTCTCCGTCATTACCGTACCGGTGACTGAAACGTTTGGCAAAATTCCGCGCCATTTCCAGGTGCTGCTCCTGGTCTTTTCCCACGGGCACAAACCGGGCCCGCTGCAGCAGGATATCGGCCGCCATCAATACCGGGTAGGTCAGCAGGCCGGCATTCACGTTATCAGGGTGTTGCCGCACCTTGTCTTTGAAGGTAGTGGTCTTTTCCAGCTCGCCCGTATAGGCCAGCATATTCAGGTAGAGATAAAGCTCGGCCGTTTCGCGCAGATGGCTTTGGCAGTAAAGAGCCGCTTTTTCAGGGTCCAGTCCGCAGGCAACGTACTCAGCCAGCACGCGGTGCACATTGGTTTTCAGTTCGGCCGTATCGGGGTGCGTGGTCAGCGTATGGAGGTCGGCCACCATGAAATAGCATTCATATTCATCCTGCATGCGCACATAATTCCGGATGGCCCCGAAATAGTTCCCCAGGTGCAGGAAACCGGTGCTCCGGATACCACTCATAACAATTCCCTTTTTTCCATTTTCCATAGCGCGGCGAAGATAAGAACCTTATTTTTGTTACTAACCATGGAACTGAGCAAAGAAATGATCGGCCACCTGGCAGCACTCGCCCGGCTGGAATTCAACGAGGAAGAGACCTTGCGCATCAGCGAAGACCTGAAAAGAATGATCGCTTTCGTCGAAAAACTGCAGGAGCTGGATACCACTGGTGTAGAACCACTTTTGCACATGACTGAAAACGTGGATATTTTCAGGGCGGATGAGGTGCAGCCATCGCTGGACCGCGCCACCGCACTGGCGATCGCTCCCGATGCCGACGACGCATATTTCTTTGTTCCGAAAGTGATTAAAAAATAGCATGCAGCCGATCATACACCTCGAGAAAATTGAGAAGAGCTATTTCATGGGAAAACAGGCCATTCCGGTGCTGAAAGGGGTTACCCTCGACATTCTGAAGAATGAGTACGTGGCGCTGATGGGCCCTTCGGGCTCGGGCAAAAGTACCCTGATGAATATACTTGGCTGCCTTGATTCCCCTACCTCGGGGAAATACATCCTCAATGGGCACGACGTCAGCAAAATGGAAGACGACGACCTGGCCGATGTACGTAACAAGGAAATCGGGTTCGTGTTCCAGCAATTCAACCTCCTGCCCCGCCTCACCGCTGCCGAAAACGTGGCGCTGCCGCTGGTCAATGCCGGCATCCCGAGAAAAACGAGAATGGAAAAGGC
>JASGFZ010000247.1:0-4877 GCA_047605345.1 Flavihumibacter sp.
GATGACAAAGCCCATACCGAAAAATACAGTCTCGCAGGCCAGGTAAATATCTTACCCGACAGCAGTTATGATATCCGCTTTGCCGATCAGCTGTTGCTGCATTATAAAACCTTTCATACCGGCGATAACCTGATACAGTGGACGAAGAACGGACTGGCCTCTGCCCGGCTGCATCTGACCGCCGATGACCAGTTGCTCGAAATCCAGACAGGCACCGGAAGCGGAAAACTGCCGCCTGTGCTGGTAAACCTCGACCGGTTCAGGCTGTCAACAATCACCGGTTTATTGGGCCAGGACAGCGCTATGGCCGAGGCCCTGATCAACGGAAAGATATCGGCTGAAAACCTGGACCAGTCGCCCGTTGTTACAGCCGATATCACCCTGAAAGACATTGTAGCGGAAAGCATTCCTGTAGGCGACCTCGCTGCGACCCTGCATACACCCGCTCCCGGGCAGTATCAGATCGAAGCCAACCTGACCGGCTTCGACAACGACGTACAGGTAAAGGGTATTTATGCCGATGCACTGGATTTTGATGTATTGCTGAACCGGCTGAACCTGCGGTCGATCGAACCCTTTGCCATGGGCCAGGCCCGCCGCCTGAAAGGATATGCAAACGGCCGCCTGAAATTATCCGGCACCACCAGCAAACCCCAGGTTACCGGCGAGCTGGGTTTTACCGGCGGCCAGGCAAACATCACCATGATCAATACCACCCTGCTGTTCCCGGCCGAGAAGCTGGTTTTTGACGAAAAGGGGATGGCCTTCAACCAGTTCACACTTACCGACAGCCTGGGCGGCAGCACCAGTATCAACGGAAGGATCAATACCACCGATTATACTGATTATGCCTTCGACCTGAAGATAGCGATGGATAATTTCAACCTGCTGGGGCCGAAAGCCAATGAAGACCAGCTGTATTACGGGCCGGCTTTCATCGACAGCAAGATAAGCGTTACCGGCAACCTCAACCGGCCGGTGGTGGATATGCAGGTATCGCTGCGCGACAAATCGAATATTACGGTAACCATTCCCGAAACGGAACCCGGTTTGGAAGACAGGGATGGCGTGATTGTATTTGTTAACCGGGCAAACCCGGTTGATTCCAGCCTGCTGAAAAAACAGGAACCGGCGGTAACGCAAACAGGTATCAAAGGCATTGATCTTTCTGCGGCGATCGATATCAGCAAATCGTCGACCCTGAATATTATCATCGATCCGGTGAACGGCGACTACCTCGAAGCCAAAGGAAACGCCAGCCTGAACTTTACCATCGATCCCAGCAGCAAAATGAGCCTGACGGGCCGGTATGAAATCGATGAGGGGAAGTATGAAATGTCGCTCAACCAGCTGATCAAACGCAGCTTTACGCTGGAGAAAGGCAGCAGCATTACCTGGGATGGCGAGATCACCCGCGCCCAACTCGATATCACGGCAAAATACCTGGTGCGGGCGCCTGCCATTGACCTGTTGGCGGGCCAGGTGCAGGATGCCGACAACCGGCAATACCAGCAGCGCATTCCTGTTGAAGTGTACCTGATGATCAAAGATGAGCTGCTGAAACCCACCATCAGCTTCCGCCTGGATATGCCTGAAAAAGACCAGAGCATTTTCCAAAACAAAGCCTACCTGCGCATCAAGCAGATCAACACCTCCGAATCACAGATCAACAAACAGGTAATGGGTTTGCTGGTGCTGCAAAGCTTTATAGCAGATGACCCGCTGTCGACCCTCGACCAGCGCGCCGGCGGATCGGTTACCGATGCGGCCAAACAAAGTGTAAGCAAAATACTGTCGCAGCAGCTGAATAACCTGGCCGGTAAACTGATAAAGGGCGTTGACCTGAATTTTGATTTGCAGTCGCAGGAAGACTATTCAAGCGGCAGCAAGGCAGAAAAGACAACGCTCAATGTGGGCGCCTCGAAATCATTGTTCAACGACCGGCTGACGGTAGCCGTGGGTTCCAACATCGACCTATCGGGCAACAGTCAGGGCAATGCCAGCTCACTGATTGGGGATGTAACGATCGATTATGCCATCACGCGCGATGGCCGGTACAAGCTCAGGGCCTTCCAGCGCAACCAGACCGACGCCATTTTACAGGGGCAGATCATTGAAACCGGTTTGACCTTTATGCTGGTGATGGATTATGATGAATTCAAAGAAATCCTGCGCCGGTCAAAAGAAGAAAAGGAATTGATCAAAGAAAAAAGAAAAAGCGAAACGTAAAAAGAACCGATGAGAAAGCTTCTTTCGATCATGATCATCGCGGGTTTATATGCCTGCAGCAGCACCAGAACGGTGCCTGCGGGCGACCAGCTGTACACCGGCGCCACCGTTAAATGGAACGGCAAAAAACCGAAAGATTATTCGGCGCTGGAAGCGGGCATGACAGAAAAAATTTCGCCCCGGCCCAACCGGAAATTTCTCGGCATGCCCATCAAGCTGTGGCTGTACAACATCGCCAAAGAACCCAAAGGCAAGGGCCTGAATTATCTTTTGCGCGAGAAATGGGGTGAGAAACCGGTATTGTACAGCCGGGTTAAACAGGAGCTGACGAATGAACTGCTGGAACGGTACACGGAAGACAACGGTTATTTTCAATCGGTGTCGAAATGGGAAAAAACCACGCAAAGCGCCAAAAAAGCGGGGGTCAGGTACAGCATCACACCCGGCACCCGGTACACTTACCGGGAGATCCGCTTTGAAACAGACAGTACTGACATAGGCCAAACGGTGGCGAGTACGCGCCGGCGCTCGCTGCTTAAGAAAGGTGACAGCTACAGCCTGGATATGATCAAGCAGGAAAGGGACCGCATACACAACCGGCTGAAAGAACGGGGTTATTATTATTTCACGCCCGACTACCTGATTTTCCAGGTAGATACCAACCACCAGGGCCAGGCGGCTATTTTCCTGAACATCAAAAAAGAAACACCTTCGGAGGCGAAGATCGCCTACCGGATGCAAAACGTGATCATCTACCCCGGTTACACGATCGACAACGATTCGATGATGCGGCGTGCTCCTGAGCGGGATATGGGATCGTATAAGGTGGTGGATCCGAAGAACCTGTTCCGGAGCAATGTTTTTGACCGGTCGGTTTTTTTGCGGGAAGACAGTATTTACCGTTTAACGGCGCATGATATCACCCTGCAAAGACTGATGAACCTGGGTACTTTCCGGTTTATAAGGGGGCAGTTCACGGTGGGCCTTGACAGCAGCAAGCTCAATGCCCGTTTCTTTTTAACGTCGATGCCTAAGCGAAGCCTGCAGTTTGAGGTAACGGGTAATTCCAGATCGAACAATTTTGTGGGTACGGTTGCCAAGGTCACGGCCGTGAACCGGAACTGGCTGGGTTATGCCAACCGGCTGGAAGTAAACCTCTCAGGCGGCTACGAATGGCAGGTAGGCGGAAAAACCACTACGCAAAATACGAATGGCTATACGCTGAATGCGGAGGTCGCCCTATCGATGCCTCAGTTTTATGTTCCGGGTTTTTCCATCAACCCCAAAACGCCCTATGTGCCGCGCACCAAGATCGGTGTGGGGTATGAAATGCTGAGCCGGCCGGGACTTTACACCCTGAGCAGCTTTAAGTTCCAGTACGGGTATGCCTGGCGGCAAAGCCGTTTTGTAGACCATGCTTTCAACCCCATTGCGATCTCGTATGTGCTGCCGGGCAAAATTTCGTCCGAGTTCCAGGCGCAGCTGGACCAGGATCCGGCCATGCGGCAGTCGATGGAGAAGCAGTTCATTGTTGGCAGTAACTACACCTATACCTTCAACAACCAGGTGCGCAACCGGAAGAACAGTTTTTTTGTAACGCTGAATGCAGATGCCGCGGGAAATTTGCTGGGGTTGCTGACCGGTAAGCGGGATACGTCGGGCAAGCAGTTGTTCGGCCAGCCCTTTGCCCAGTATGTTCGTTTGTACGCCGACGGCCGTTACTACAACAAGCTGTCAGACCGGCTGACCTGGGCGAACCGGTTGTTTCTCGGATACGGTTATCCTTATGGCAACAGCAAATCGCTGCCTTTTGTAAAGCAGTTCTTTATCGGCGGCAGCAACAGCCTGCGGGCTTTCCGGGCCCGAACGCTGGGGCCGGGCACTTTCTATAAAACAGACTCCACGAACAATTACCTGATTGCCAACGAGGCGGGCGATATCAAGCTGGAATTCAATACCGAGCTGCGGCTCAAACTGTTCAGTATTTTGCAGGCAGCTGCGTTTGTGGATGCCGGTAATATCTGGCTGCAGTCGAAAAACACCGATAAACCGGGGGCCAATTTCAATATCAACACGGTGCTGACAGAAACGGCGGTGGGGGCCGGACTGGGGTTGCGGGCCGATGCATCGATCCTGATCATACGGTTCGACCTGGCGCTGCCGCTGCGGAAACCCTGGTTAACCGGTGATAAATGGGTCATTAAAGACATTGACCTGGGCAGCAAGACCTGGCGGCAGGAGAACCTGGTACTGAATATCGCGATCGGGTTCCCGTTTTAAGGACAGGCGGCGGTGGCAGCCCGGTTTTCCCCATAAAAACATCCCGCGCCGGTAGAATATATGCCGTTTTTCGCTTACCTTTGCGACCCATTTATTTATTCACCAAAAAGGGATACATGAACAGTTATGAATTGATGGTGATTTTTACCCCTGTTCTGAGCGAGGAAGATTACAAAGCGACTCAGAAAAAATTCACTGACCTGGTAGCAGCCAATGGCGGCACCGTGGTGAATTCCAATCCCTGGGGATTAAAATCACTGGCGTATCCGATCCAGAAAAAAACCACTGGTTTGTACTGGGTTATGGAGTACACTGCGCCATCCGACTTCAATGAGAAGATGAAGATCCAGCTTCTGCGTGACGACAAT
>JASGFZ010000248.1:0-4862 GCA_047605345.1 Flavihumibacter sp.
ACCTCGCCGGTCATAGCTCATGAACTTGAGGAAGAGCGCGGTTTTGAGCGGGGTCCACTGTTCGGGATAATAACCCAGCAGCTTGTATTCCACCGGCAGCTGGCTTTCAGACAACTGCGCGATCCAGGCATTCACGCCCCTTGCATAGGCTTCGTACTGTGCTTTCGATGCCGGATTCCTGTCGGCTTCCTCCACCGATTTTTCGGCGGCCCAGATCATACCCAGGCGACGCATGTTGCGATCATAATCAAGTAATTTTCCGCCGGGCCCCTCTCCCAGTATTTCGCTTAACCGGCCGGCAGCGGCGAAGGTCTGGAACTCCATCTGCCAGAGCCTGAACTTTGCATGGATATAACCCTGCACGAAGTAGAGGTCGTTTTCGTTTTCGGCAAAAACATGCGGTACCAGGCGTTCATCGATATAAACATCTGCCCTGCCTTCGAGATCGGGCAAGGCCAGCTCGTCGTTGTAATCGGCATCGGCCGGTTCGGCATTTTGCCAGATACCGTGCTGCGGACTCAGCAACGCCCCCAACGGAGCCGGTAACAGCGCACGGCTGCTGAATAAGAACACTAAACCTGCTGTAAAACAGGCGGCCAAGGCCAGGTAGAAATAACGCATAGGGGGCTTTTTGCTGCGGGCTAAAATAGGATTAATTTCTATTTAACAGGTTGTTGGGTAAACCCGGAGCCGGCTGAAGCGAGCAGGCTGACCAGGGCCGACAATTCACTCTCCGTATTATACGCATGCAATACGATACGGAGCCGCTCGCTGCCCGGCTGAACAACGGGATACAGCACCGGTTGCACCTGTACACCGTTTTCCCGCAACCAACCCGCCACTTTTTTGATTTTTCCGTTACCGGGAATCACCACCACCTGGATGGGCGTTTGCGATGATTCCGTATAATACCCGGTAGCCGAGCCCCTGAACTGGCGGATCAACCGGGCCAATTGCAACCTTTCGGCAAGGGCTTGCGGAAAGGCGGCATAGGCTGCTTCAATGGCCGCCAGCGCTGCGGGCGGCAAGGCCGTGGTGAGCGCCAGGCTGCGCGAAAAATTCACCAGGTATTCTTTCAATAAGGCAGAACCCGCTACCGCAGCGCCGAAAGCGCCGGCAGCTTCGCCGAAACCGTAGATCCGCGCAAAGCAGCGCTGCTGCACGCCGAATTGCTGCACCAGCCCCTCGCCGTGGTGACCGATCACACCCAATGCATGGGTTTCATCTGCCAGCAGGTAAGCGCCATAACGGTCACAGACAGCCGCGATTTTATCGAGCGGTGCGGTATCGCCGTCCATCCCGAAAACCGATTCGGTGTACACGAATACCCGCGCCCGGGCTTCACTTTGCAGCCGGCTTTCGAGGTCGTTCAGGTCATTGTGCGCATAGGCATAGCTGTTAGCCGGCGACAGCCGCAGCGCGTCACGCAGGGTAGCCTGGCATAACCGGTCGTACAATACGGTATCGCCCTTTTGCGGCACGGAAGCCAGCAGGGCCTGCCCCGCATCTTGCCCGGAAGGGAACAGCAGCGCCGCTGCGGCATCGTGAAAGCGGGCGATGGTCTGTTCCAGTGCCTCGGCACGGGCAGAGTTGCCGCTCAGCAGGCGGCTGCCGGTGCTGCCGGCGGGCCATCCGCCCGGAAGCAGTTTGCGGGCAAAACCGAGGTAATCGCCCGAACAGAAATCAACCAGCCCGTCGCTGTATTGCAATTGCGTAAAAGCCCCGTCTATCTTACGATCGATCAGCCGCTCTTCCAGGAAATCTTCTTTCATTCGAATGGTTTAGCTTTGACGGCAGCAAGTTACGCGCATCACTGCATTCGATAAGCACTATGGACCTTCATTCGGAAACCGCCGTTAAAAATATTCTCGGATTGCAACTGCCCACCGATCCCCGCTGGGTTGACCTCGCGGCGCTCAGCATGGGTGATATCCTCACCGATCACGCCTATTGCGAGCAGAAAGCGGCGACCAGCTGCATCAGCATTATCCAGCGTTACAGCGCCTATCCCGACATCGTAAAGACCCTGGCGCCTATTGTTACCGAAGAATGGGGCCATTTCAGGCTGGTATTACAGGAGCTGGAAAAAAGAAAGCTGCCCCTCGGGCGCCAGCGCAAGGATGCCTATGTAAATGCACTGATCGCCTTCCAGCAAAAAGGCGGCGACGCCGAAGGGCGTATGCTGGACCAGTTGCTCATGATGGCCATGATCGAAGCGCGCAGCTGCGAGCGGTTCAAGCGCCTCAGCGAGGGGCTCAGCGATGCCTATTTGCGAAAATTCTATCGCCGCTTTATGGAAAGCGAGGCGGGTCACTATGTTACTTTCCTGGAGCTGGCCGAAAAATACATCGACCCGGCACGGGTACGCCGGCGCTGGACCGAATGGCTGGCGCATGAAAAAGAGGTCATGGGCAGCCAGGAAGTACGGGGCGACCGGATTCACTGAGCGGCCGTTTCAAAATAGGCCAGCTCTTCCGTTAAATCGAGAAAATCGTATTGCTGCTGCAGGTGGCGGGTCTTCTGCGCAAAGCTGCGCAGGAACTGTTTGTGCGCTTCCGTTTCCGGTTGAAAAGCCTTGTGGTTGCGTGCGATCACCACCTGTTGCACCTGCTCCATCACCGGATGCGCCGACGGATCGATAAAATGCCTGTTGAAATGCTCCAGCACAAATTCAGTGGCTTGGTAATTCGGATGCGCCATATCCACATCGTAAAAGCGGTAATCGCGCAGCACGTCGATCACCAGCTCATAAGCAGGGAAATAATAAAGCCGGTCGAATTTATCCACCAGGTGGTGCACGGCTTCCAGCAGGCGCGCCTTGCTGCGGTTGTTGGCCACCACCCCGTCGCGCAGGTGGCGCACGGGGCTAACGGTGAAGATCACCCGCAAACCAGGATTGAATTTGAACAGCCGGTAAAGGGTATTGTCCAGCGCCGTTATGGTTTCATCGATGCTGCACAGGTGCTTGCGGAAGGTCTGCGCCGCCGCCCGGTGGCAGTTGGCGACGGGCCGGTCGTTTTCTGCCAGGCGGTACGAATACGAAGAGCCCAGGGTGAGGATCAGCCAGTTGGATTGCTGCAGAAAGGCATGCGCTTCGCGCCGGCCCGCATTCAGGTTTTCGGTCACCTGTGTTTTATCGATACCGGAAAAACGCGAATGGTAATCCCAGCTTTGCCACAGCTCGTTCAACAGGAAGATATCCTCAGATGCTACGGGCTCATTGCGCATCACGGCATCCAGGCAACGCGTTACACTGATGGGGTCGAATAAAATACCATGCGGGTTCTGCAGGGTATTGAATTTGAGCGTGGCCAGCTTGTTACCGATGTGTTCGGTAAAACAGGAGCCCACCAGCATGATCCGGTCGGTATAACTGATCTTGCTGTCGGGCGCTGCCATGCTGATATCGGCCATGAATTTCATCGGGCACTCAATTTATACAAAGATCCGCGCTGCGATGGCAGCCGCTTTTTCCAACTGCACCGCGTCAACAGCGGTTTCACATTTCTTTTTTTCGAGGAACTGTAAAATGGCGCGGGTATCCATATTGCCCACCAGCTCATTACCCGCCATGGGGCAGCCGCCGAATCCGCCAAGGGCGCCATCAAAGCGACGGCAACCCGCGGCAAAAGCCGCTTCCAGCTTGGCTTCGCGGTTGGCGGGGTCGGCATGCAGGTGAACGCCTATCCTTGTGGCGGGCAACGCTCCAATCAGGTGGCCGGTAATAAGCCCCACCTGGTCGGGCCTGGCGAGCCCCACCGTATCGGCTACCGACAGGGTGGTAATGCCGAGCGACACCAGCTTTTGCGCCCAATGGAATACGATCTCTTCCGACCAAGGGTCGCCATAAGGATTACCGAAGCCCATCGAAAGATAGACCACCAGCTCGCGGTTATGGGCGATACAACGCGACTGGATGGCTTCCACTCTTTTCAGCGCTTCGTTGATGCTGCTGTTGGCATTGCGTTGCTGAAAGGTTTCCGACACCGAAAAAGGAAAACCCAGGTATTTGATGGCATCAAAAGCGATGGCCTCTTCGGCCCCGCGCAGGTTGGCGACGATCGCCAGCAGGGCCGTTGATGTGCCCGACAGGTCAAGCCCCTTCAGCACTGCTGCGGTATCGGCCATTTGGGGGATGGCTTTGGGCGATACAAAGCTGCCGAAATCGATGGTATGGAACCCGCAGCCCAGCAGGACCTGGATATAGTTGATCTTATCGCGCGTGCTGATGGGTGTTTTCCAGCCCTGCATGGCGTCGCGCGGGCACTCAACGAGTTGCAGCGTATGAGCGGACGTATCGTTCACGGCTTCAGTCGTTGTTTAAGCGTTTCATACAAGATCATGCCGGTGGCCACCGATACATTCAACGACTCGAACTGGTTGGCCATAGGTATGCGGAAAGCCGTATCGGCCGCTTTCATCAGCGCGGGGTAGATGCCTTTGTCTTCGCTGCCCATGATGATGGCTACCGGTTCGGTCAGGTCAAGGTCGTACACATTTTTCTCTGCCGTCATTTCGCTGGCCAGCACTTTAACGCCGTGCAGGTGCAGGCTGTCGATCGCTTTCAACAGGCTGTTCACGCGGCAAACGGCGATCTTCTCCAACGCACCTGCCGAGGTAGCAATGGCGTCATCATTCAGGGCGCCGACGCCTTTGTCGGGAATCAGGATGGCGTGTACCCCGCAACAATGCGCGGTGCGGGCGATACCGCCGATATTGCGGATATCGGTAATACCGTCGAGGATCAGCACCAGCGGCGCCTCGCCCCTGTCGATCACCTGCAATAACACTGCTTCCAGCTCCTGGTACTGGATCCTGGCAATCAGCCCCACTACCCCTTCGTGGCCGGTGATATTAAACCC
>JASGFZ010000249.1:0-4855 GCA_047605345.1 Flavihumibacter sp.
GGTATCGGTTACCTATACCAATCTGGCCGGCTATATGCAGCAGCAAAAAGGTATTTCCTTTATCGGCGCCGTGCTGGGCGGCCGGCCCCTGTCTTCTTTCGAAGCCAGCCTGCCCGCCGCCCTGGTCATCGGCAATGAATCGAAAGGCATCAGGGAACACCTGCTGCCTTTACTGACCAACACGGTGACGATTCCCCGTATCGGCGGGGCCGAATCACTGAATGCGGCCGTCGCCACAGGCATCCTGCTTTCTCACCTGGTACCCGCCTGATTATTTTTTCTCCAGCGTGGGATAAGAAATGCCCAACTGCTCCAGGTAGGTTTTGTATTTGGAAGGGTCGTAGTAATACTTCTTCATTTCTTCGCGGTACCTGCCCATTGTTTGCTCGTTCAGGTGAATGGGGGCGGGGTCCTTTGCCGAAATAAAGGGGATATATTGCTCGTCTTTCAGCGATACTTCGGTAAAATATTTTTTTGCATTGGCCACCAGCTGCGGCTGCGTGAACAGGTCTACCAGGGTCAGTGCCGTTGCTTTCGCGCCGGCGAGGCAACCTTTGTGTGCGATGGGTGTGGCCATGGCGATGGCGTCACCCCAGTGATGGCCTTTGGTACCGGGAATGTTCGCCGGGTAACGAAGCACGATGGTGGGCAGGTTCCAGGAGATGTCGCCGATATCGTCTGAGCCGCCGCCCATGGAAAATTTCGCGGGACCATTAAGGGTATCTGTTTTGGTTTTCAGTCCGTCGATGGGTTCACCATCCCGTCCTGTTTTCGGCGCTTCCAGCAGCTTCTGCACGGCCCGGGCCAGTTGCTGGTCTTCGTTCGACCAAACGGGCATGCCTACCCGCTCGATATTTTTTTGCATGACTTCGGCCAGCGGCTTGTTGAAATTGCCTGCATAGGCCGTACCCAGTACCTGGTGGCTCGTTTTGGTGTCGGTCATCATGGCCGCCGCTTCGGCGATCTTATTACCTGCGTCAAACATCTCTTTCGTGTCTTTATAGTTCCGCTCGCGGAAATAATACCATACGGCCGCTTTCGAAGGCACTACATTGGGCTGGTCGCCGCCGTCGGTGATCACGTAGTGCGAACGCTGTGTGGGTTTCAGGTGCTCGCGCTTGAAGTTCCAGGCAACATCCATCAGCTCCACCGCGTCGAGCGCACTCTTGCCGCGCCAGGGAGCACCGGCTCCATGGGCGGCTTCGCCGTCGAACGAATACTGTACCGATACCACTGCATTCTGACCCGGATCGCCCCAGCTGGTGCCGAAATTGCCGGCCACATGGGTGAAGATGCAGGCATCCACGTCTTTGAAATAACCGTCCCTGATATACCAGGCTTTGCTGGCCACCAGCTCTTCGGCTACCCCGGGCCAGATCATCAGCGTACCCGGTATATTGTTTTTTTCCATCAGCTCTTTCATGGCGATGGCGGCGTATATGATCACCGACTGGCCCGAGTTATGCCCTTCGCCATGCCCGGGGGCGCCTTCTATGATAGGGTCTTTATAAGCAACGCCGGGCTTTTGCGATGCTTTCGGAATACAGTCGATATCACTGCCGAGCGCGATAACCGGGTGGCCGCTGCCCCAGCGCGCCATCCAGGCCGTGGGTATGCCCGCCACACCCCGGTCGATCGTAAAGCCATGCTGCGCCAGCACGCCGGTCAGGTATTTGGAAGTTTCCACTTCCTGGAATCCGAGCTCGCCGAAGCTGAATACCATGTCGACCATTTCCTGGATCGCTTTTTCTTGGCCCGAAACAGATGCCAGTATTTCTTTCTTCCAGGCTTCCAGGTTGGCAGATTGTTTTTTGGACTGGGCAAAACCGCCGGCAAACAGCAGCAGTAATGGCAACAGCAGGGTTGCCTTTTTCAGTGTGTAGGTTTTCTCTCGCATGATGGTTTGGTTATATTCAAATATGCGTTATTTGGTTTTTACGCCATAGCGAGATATTCACCTTTTTAGGCTGCTTATCGTTCGTTTAGCTGAAACTTATTGCCCTGACGGGCTGCACTTTTTTAATGATGAGACTGGGAATGAGCAATACCAGCAGGCAAATGACGAATGTGCCGGTGTTGACTGCAATGAGCTGCCAGGGAATAAGCTGCACCTCGGCTTTGTCGATATAATACATGTCTTCGGGCAGCCGGAGCAACCCCCATTTTTTCTGGATGGCAATCAGCCCGAAAGCCAGCAGGTTGCCCAGCAAAATACCTGACAGCGTAATGACCGCGCCGTGGTAGAGAAATATTTTGCGGATGTCTTTGTTATAGGCGCCCAGGGCCTTCAGTACACCCACCATCCTGGTACGTTCCAGCACCAGGATGATCAGGCAGGTAACCAGGTTCAGCACCGCCACGATGATGAGAATGATGAGGGTGATGATGATGGTGCGGTCCTGCAGCCCCAGCCAGTCGAATATATTGGGATTGATTTCTTTAATGCTGCGGCTGTTCCACATCATGGGCAATTCGGTGAATATGGTTTCATTCAGGGTATCGATCTGGTGATAATCGTGCAGGAACACTTCGTAACCGCCGATATAACCCGCCGGCCAGTCGTTGAGCCGCTGCACCAGCCGCATATCGCCGATGGCGATGAGCTTGTCGAACTCTTCAATGCCTGTTTTGTAGATGCCCGATACCCTGAGCTTCCGGGCGCGCGGTGCGCTGCCGTCGTCCTGTATAAAATAGATGAGCACATCGTCGCCGGCGTGCAGCGAAAGCTGGCTGGCGGTGTAGGCCGACAGCACAATGTCGTTGCTGTAGCCGCTGTCGGGGAAATGCATCCACCGGCCCGATTTCAGGAAAGTGGCGAGGCGGGTGGTATCGAAATTTTTATCGTAACCTTTGAAAAGTATGCCTTCAATGCTTTCCGCTGTTTTAAGGATGGCGTTTTTGGTGGCGAAGGCCTGGATCTTATCGATGCCTTTGACCTGGCGCACGAGGTTTTCTACGCTGTCGGTCCGGTAGATGGGTGTTTCGCCGGTTACATTGACCCGCTCGGGTTCAAAATGCTGTATGCGGATATGTCCCCAGAACTGGAATATCTTCTGGCTGATGGTGTATTGAAAACCGGCGGTAAAGCTGAGGGCCAGTATCATGGCCGCCACGCTGATGGTGGTTGCTGCGATGGCCAGCCGGATGATGAACCGCGAAAAAGATTTTTGTCGGTTAAAAGCGATCCGGGTAGCGATAAAACGCGGCAGGTTCAACAGGCATGGTTTTAGTTGCCAAATATAGTGTAGCATTATGAAATGCCTAAATTGTGGCATGATTAAATCCTTTCTGACCTGCCTGCTTGCCATCAGCTTTTTACTGGTTGCAGCGCAGGAGCCCGATATGGTCTATTACAACAATATCCAGAACATTAAACTGTTCCGGAGCGGCGACCAGCTGTCGTACCCGATTGTGTCGCTGGGCGCCACCGACCAGCTGGAATTGCATTTCGACGATCGCGAAGCCGGCTCCAAGGCCTACTATTATACCTGGCAGCTTTGCAACGCCGACTGGACGCCCGCGATGCTGAACCCGGTAGATTATATCCGCGGTTTTTCGCAAAGCAGGATACTGACTTACCGCAATTCTTCGCTGGCGCTTACCCGTTATACGCATTACCAGCAGTCGCTGCCTGATAAGGGAAGCATGCCCTCGCGTTCGGGCAACTACCTGCTGAAGGTTTTTCTGAACGGCGACCCGCAAAACCTGGTATTTACCCGCAGGGTGCTGGTGGTGCAGGAGCAGGCATCGGTATCGATCCGGTTGCAGCAAACGTTTAATCCGCAATTGTTTCAGACGCACCAGAAGCTGGTGTTTACGGTAGACCTGAAAGGACTGAACGTGATGAATGTGCCCCAGCAGGTGACGGTTTGCGCCTTGCAGAACTACCGCTGGGATAATAAGAAATCGGGTTTGCGCCCCACGTTTATCAGGCAGAACCAGCTGGAGTTCAATAATGACCAGGATGCTGTTTTCCCGGCGGGGAAGGATTGGCGCTGGCTGGACCTGCGCAGCTTCCGGTTGCAGAGCGACCGGGTGGACAGTGCGCAATACGGTAATACATCCACCACCATTTTTGTGAAGCCCGACCTGGAGCGCGCCTCGCGCCGTTTCGTGTATTACCGCGACCTCGGCGGCCGCTATTATAACGAAACATTAGACGGCGTGAATCCTTACTGGCAGGGCGATTATGCAACAGTGTATTTTAGCTTTCGTCCGCCGGGCGGATTGCAATATACCAAAGATCTCTACCTCTTCGGTGAGATGACCGGATACGGATCAGACCCGCAGGCCAAACTGGAATTCAATAAAACAACGGGGTTGTATGAAACATCGGTCTGGCTGAAGCAGGGTTATTACGATTACGTATATGCGCTGAAGAATGCCGACGGCTCTTTTTCCACCGATCTTACGGAAGGAAGCTACTGGGAAACGGCGAATACGTATTCGATACTGGTTTATTACCGGGCGCTTGGCGGCAGGGCAGATGAGCTGGTGTCGGTGGGCACTATCCAGTCGGGTTTGCAAAGTTCACAATAATTTGTTCCGGGCCGCCTCATCCCTTATCTTTGCGCCGGCAGGTCTTACACGACCAGCTCCTGCTGAACCCCCCCAGGACCGGAAGGTAGCAAGGGTAGGCGGTTGTAGCGGTGCGATGTAATAAGCCTGCCATTTTTTATTCCTATCTTCGTAGCCGTTCTAAAAAAATCATACATGAAATTTTTTATTGATACGGCCAACCTGGCCCAGATCAAAGAAGCCAATGAATTAGGTATCCTGGATGGTGTTACCACCAATCCTTCCTTAATGGCCAAAGAAGGTATCAAAGGCGAAGAAAACATCATCAACCATTATA
>JASGFZ010000250.1:0-4851 GCA_047605345.1 Flavihumibacter sp.
CAATGGAAATGGTAACGCACAGGCCGCTTGTCGATGCTTTGATGGAATACATGTCGAGTTGACCGGTAACGCCGACTTCAGGTTTTTGCGCCTGCACGGCCACCGAAAATACCGACAGAACGGCAATGAATAGGGCTTTCATGTGGTTGAGTTTCTGACCACAATGCTAGGCGGAAATCAGCAGCTCATTTCCGGTAAGGGATATGCCGTGCAGTTGTTTCGACGAATTCCCTCAAAGCATCGACAAGCGGCCTGTGCGTTACCATTTCCATTGCACCACGGTCCATTGTTCAAATGCATCGCGGTAGCGGTGGATGGTTTTAAAGCCCACGCGCTCGTGCACCCGCTGCGAGCGGGTATTGCCGACGGCGATTTCTGTTATACAAAACCGGTGGGTGGCCGAAAACAGCTCTTTCATTTTAAAATACATCCGGTCCAGCAGCGCGCGGCCCCGGTAGTCTTTGTGCACGCAGGCCTGCCCGCATACAATAAACGGATAATCCGATACCACACCCTCCTGGAAGGGCAGGGTATCGAGCACGGCGAACATCGCCTGCAGTTCAGGAATATGCGGCGCCATGCGCTTATCCATCGCCAGTACATAACCGGCAATCAGGCCATCGTCAAGCGCAATCACCTGGGGTGCATAGTCCATCATTTGCTTCAGCAGGGCTTCGGTATGCTTTACCGTAACAAAGCCTTCCTGGCTGAGCTCTTCTTCGCTCAGCACCTGTTTGATGTTGGCAGATTGCAACTCCAGTATTCCCTGGATATCTTCGGGTGTTTTTGCAAGAGTGATCGCTATCATCTGTCAAGATTGAATTCTTTCGGCGGTTCGATGTGCAGCAGGTGTTTGACGAAATAGTCCCACCGCCGCCGCATCATATAAGCGCTGTATTGGCCAAAGCCATGCGCACTGTTAGGGAAGATCACCAGGTCATAGTCTTTATTGGCTTTTTCCAGCGCTTCCACCACCAGCAGGGTGTTGTAAGGCGGCACATTGTTATCGAGCATACCGTGCGCCAGCATAAGCTTGCCCTTCAGGTTTTTCGCATATACCTGGTTCGCCTGGGCGGCATAGTCAGCATTGGCTTCAAGACCATTGTAGCGTTCGCCCCAGTCGTCTTCGTAATTGCGGTTGTCGTGGTTACCCGATTCGGCAATACCCACCTTAAAGAAATCCGGGTATTTGAACATGGCCGTTGCCGTAGCGAAACCACCTCCCGAATGGCCCCAGATGCCCACACGGCTGGTATCGATCGGGTACCGGGCAGCCAGCTGCCGGATACCCGCCACCTGGTCGTCGAGGGTATTGAGCGACATATTTCCATAACTTATGTCGTGGAAACTTTTCGACCGGCCGGGGTTGCTGGTGCCTTCAATCATCACCACAATAAAACCCAGCTCGGCGAGCGACTGGTTATCGCCCCGGGCGGCGGCAAACGACCAGCTGCGCACACTGCCACCCTGCGGACCCGGATAGATATAGTTGATGACCGGGTACTTTTTGGCAGCATCCATATTTGCGGGCGTGAATACCAACCCGTACACATCGGTCTTTCCATCGCCTGCAACCAGCTTCACCGGTGTGGGCGCTTTCCACCCTTTTGCAAGCAGGGCCGAGATATCTGCTTTTTCCAGCGGCAGCAATAATTTTCCCATTGCATCGCGCAACACGGTTACAGGCGGCACATCAGGCTGCGAATAGGTATCGACAATGTATTTTTTTCCGGGCGAAAAAACGGCGGTATGGTTACCTGCTTCGGGTGTAAGCGGGGTCAGCGATTTCCCATCGAAAGAAACCCGGTAAATATGCGTGTAGTAGGGATTCACCGAATCCTTTCCCATGCCGACGAACAATATCTCTCTTTTCTTTTCATCCACTTCCAGCACGCGGGCAGCCAGGTAATCACCTTTGGTGATCTGGTTTTTCAACTGGCCGGTTGTTGCATTGTAGAGATACAGGTGCCCCCAATTATCGCGTTCGGAAAACCAGATGATCTCCCGGGTGGCCGGCAGGAAGCGCCAGTTGATGGCGCCATGCCCCGATTCAAACTGGGTAGGAACATTTTCTTCAAACACGTCACGAACGGCTCCACTAACGGCATCGGCTATGCGAAGTTTTGCCTGCTTGTGATCGCGCGAGGTCGATACAAAAGCAAATTCACTGCCGTCGGGATTCCAGTCTACATCGGCCAGCGAGCCGTCGCCCGCGGTGATATCATCGCCCAGGGTAGCGCGGTGCGGATCGGGTGGTATTTGCAGGCGGATCACTTTTACAGGCTCCAGGTCAATCACCACGCGGTATAACATGGCCACCTGCCTGTCGCCCGGTAACGGGTACTTCCAGGCTTTCAGCTGCGGGTTGCCGATATTGGTCGTTACCAGGTACATGTTTTTCAGGTGACGCTCATCCTGCTGGAAGCTGGCTATCTTTTTTGAATCGGGCGACCATTTCAACACTGCACGATCGCTGTTGGTCCATCCGGCATTATCGGTTGCATAACCGAAATCTTTCTGACCGTCGGTCGTGAGCTGTGTTTCCGTATTGGTTTCTGTATTCCGCACCCAGAGATTGTAATTCCTGATAAAAGCGATCTTTTTTCCATCGGGACTAACTACTTCATTACTACCGCGACGCGCCATCACCGACATGTCCGGCTCTTCGGCCGGGGATGCGTTGTCTGTATCGGCTTCCACTTTATTTTCTTTCAGCAGGTAACGCCAGCGTTTCTTTTCCGCAGCAAAAGAAATGGCGGTTCCGTCTTCGGAGAAGCGGAATTGCCGGAACGGTAAATAATAAGGATGATAAGACTTGCCCGTGACTGCCGACAGTGCGGCAGCCAGCTTACCCTGGTCGAAAGCGGCGCTGCGCTTCTTCTTCGCCGGATCGATCAGTATGAACTCGGTTCCTTTTTCTGTTTTCACTGCATACCAGAAGCGATCGCCCGGCAACCAATTGGGGCGGATATTGGCGCCCCGTACCAGCGAGTCGAGCGGTTCAGTCAAAAAGGAGGCCGCGCGTTCATAGGCGGCAAGGGGCAGGCTGTCTTTCTGTTGCGCAAGGGTTGAGAGAGAGATCATCAACACAGGCGCTGCTACTAAAAATCTGCGCATATAAACTAAAGTGATAATTGCCCAAAGTAAGGAAAACCACAAATACCGGCGAACTGAATTTTAGCGGATTACCGGTACTGAAATAGTATTTTCAGGTATGCAGGGAACAGGTCCGCGGATCCTTCCAAAGCAATGAGTGGCTTCGCAAAACGATAAACAACTAAATCTTACCTTGTAGCATGTTTTCAAGAAGAAACTTTTTAAAACAAACGATGCTGGCAGGCGCTGCGGCCGCCACGGCAAAAATGGCCGCTGCGGTTCCCGTTGCCGTTGCAGGCAGCGGTCTCCGTGTTGCCTTCGCATCCGACGGGCATTATGCTGAAAAGGGAACCGATTACCAGGAGAACTACGCGAAAATCATTCGCTGGCTGAACCAGGAGCACCGGGTTAAGCCCCTTGATTTTGTCGTATTCAACGGCGACATTGTTCATGATCAGCCGGATTTGCTGAAAACGGTACGCGACGACTATTTCAGCCGCCTGAAAATGCCCTGGTATGCCTTGCCCGGCAACCACGACCACGCCACGCCATCCACCTGGAAAGAAGTTTTCGGTTATGATGTCAATTACAGCATCGAGAAAAAGAATACAGCCTTTATCATGGCGAACACTTCCAACGAGAAGGGAGATTATGTTTGTCCCGATATTGATTTTCTCCGCACTTCGCTCGACAAGTACAAAGAAATTCCGGCTGTTTTTGTCGTAATGCATATTCCCCCGCACCAGTGGTTGCCCGAAGAAAATTATTTCACCCGATGCGACGACGTACTGAAATTGCTGGAGGGTTATCCTAATCTGAAAGGACTGTTTCACGGGCACGATCACAGTCTTGACGTGATGCGCCGCACGGGGAATCTGCGGCATTTTTTTGACGGCCATTTCGGTGGAAGCTGGGGCACCGCCTACCATGGTTTCCGCTTATTGGAAATAGATGAGACCGGGCGCATCGGCAGTTTCCAGAAAAATCCGGGTGCTGCCCCGGTCATTAACCGACAGCAATTGTAATATATATTCACCGGCGGGATGTCAGTACTACACCGCCGATCACCAATAAGGCGCCTGTTACCTGGAGCCATCCGAGTTGATCGTGCAGCAGCCATACCGCGAAGAGGGCGCCGAAAAAAGGATCAAAATTCATCAGGTTGCCCACCTGGACGGCCGGCAACACTTTCAGGGCGCGGTTGTACAAAATATAACACACGGCCGATGAAAAAAAGCCCAGGTAAATGATGGCCAGCCACGATCCCGTACTGATCACCGGCCACTGGCCGTGACGAAGGTCGAACAGCGCGGCCGGGAGAAGTCCCGCAGTACCGATCCAGACCGTCATACAAGTCAGGTACACGGGGTCGTATGCAGCCATCGACTTTGAAAGAATGGTGTAAGCGCCCCAGCAAACAACCGACAGCAGCATGAGGCTGTTTCCCAGCAAGGCATTCCTGGCAGCGGGGATATCGCCCGAAAAACCCAGCAGCAGCACCCCCAGCACAGACAGTATGATGCCGGCCACCTGCAGCAGCCGCAGTTTTTCTTTCAGGAATATAACCGCCATAATGATAATGCCTGCAGGGATGAAACCCTGTATCAACGCACCTACAGCCGCAGTAGTGTAATAGAAGGACGTATTGAACAGGATGTAAAACACGGTGATGCCGGTGAGCCCCATAGCAACGAGTATGCCCACCGGCGGACGTGCATAACCGTTAGTATGTTTTCTTCCCGATCTGATGAAAAA
>JASGFZ010000251.1:0-4835 GCA_047605345.1 Flavihumibacter sp.
TTGCAATTCGTTGTTTCCATATTGCTTATTTCGGCCACCATTATTGTTTACCAGCAAATGCAATATGTAAAACACCGGAATATAGGATACAACCCCAATAATCTTGTAATGGTTCCCTCGTCGCCTGATACCGACAAAAATTTCAGCGCCATAAAGAATGATCTGCTGGCGTCAGGACTCATCACCGGTGTCACCAGGACCTCTTCACCCATTACGGAGGTCTGGTGGAATACGGGCGCACCGGACTATGAAGGCAAACCCGCCAATGCGCAAATAATCATGGGAGGGCTGGCGACAGATATTGATTTCTCCAAGGCAATGGGCGTAAAGATGCTGGCGGGGCACGATTTCACCGGAACGCCGGCAGACTCTTTGTCAATGATGCTGAACAAAGCAGCAGTGGATGCCATGAAGCTTAAAGACCCCGTGGGTATGCAAATGCGTTATGGAAAAGTGTACACTGTAATCGGGGTAACAGATAATATAATCATGAATTCGCCGTATGAGCCGCCATACCCAATGATGATGGTTTTCAACTCCCGCAGCTCCAGCATGAATACCATGCGTATTAAGTCGGAAGTTCCCGCACAAAAAGCCATTTCCCTGCTCGAAACAGTTTTTAAAAAATACAATCCGTCGGAGCCGTTTGAATACCAGTTCGTAGACCAGGAGTTTCAGAAAAAATTCGCCACCGAAGAACAGATAGGCAAGCTTGCCAGAATATTTTCCCTGCTGGCGATATTCATTTGCAGTCTCGGGCTCGCCGGCCTTACGTCATTCATTATAGAAAAAAGGTTTCGCGAAATAGGCGTACGCAAAGTGCTGGGCGCAACGGTTCAACAACTGCTTTTTTTGATATCAAAAGAGTTTTTGAGGCTGGTAGTCATTGCATTTGCCATCGCCGTGCCGCTTACCTATTGGTTAATGGACAAATGGTTAAGCAAATACAACTATCGTATTCACATTCATGCAGGGGTCTTCGTTTTCGTTGGTATTGCTATGTTGTTATTGGCATTGGCAATTGTGAGCTTGAATACAATCAAGGCAGCCATGGCAAACCCCGTGAAGGCATTGCGAACCGAGTAGCAGGGTCGCGACCGGCAGCATCAAAGGGCGGCATCTATTTCCGGGTACACGAACCGGAAACCCTGGCGACTGAGCTTATTGGCTGAAACGGTACAGCTTTTCAGCACCTCGATGCTCATTTCGCCCAATACCAGCTTTAGTACAAACCCCGGCACATGCAGGGGTATGAACATTTTCCCGCGCAGGCGGCGGGCCAGCGCCAGGGTCAGCGTTCTGTTATCAACGGGACGAGGTGCCACCGCATTGTAAACACCCGCAAAAGCCGGGTCAAACAACGCCGCTTCATACAACCGAACCAGGTCATCCACCTGTATCCACGAGATCACCTGCCGGCCATTGCTGAGGATAGCAGCCATACCAAAACGCAGCGGCTTGCGAAATTCGGTGAGTGCGCCGCCGCCGGGCGACAATACAATGCCCGTGCGTAATATCGACAGGCGCTTGCCCAATGCCTGCATCGGCACAATGGCCTGCTCCCAGGCATGACAGGTGCTTCCCAGGAAATCATCGTGCGCATGATCGGTTTCAATAAAAGGCTGCGGGTTCGGCACCTGCGGGTCGGGTCCATACCAGCCGATCGCCGAAGCGCCCGCTACCGAAATTATTTTATTGGGAATATGGCTCACCGCCCGGCACAGCAATTCACCCGATAATACCCGGCTGTCGACGATCTCTTTCTTACGTGCGGCCGACCAGCGTTTCTCCGCCACATTCGCACCGGCAAGATGAACGATATGATCAGCTTCGGCAATGGCCCATTCATCGATGGTGCCTGCCTGTATATTCCAGTGCGCATAACGGGCAGGCCCAGCCGAAGCCCGGTCCTTTCTTCCTTCCCTGCTCAATATGATCACCGAATGCCCCTGGCTGGTGAGCGATGCGGTAAGCGCCCTTCCCACCAAACCCGTACCGCCCGAAATAAGAACTGTTGCCATACCCTAATGTACTAAACAAGAAGCAGCCGGAAAAAGAAAGGCCCCTCGCAAAAGCATGGGGCCGACTATCCTTGGTGGATAAACAACTAAAAACAAACTAGTTTTCACAATATTGGACAAAATCTTTCCTAGTCGGGCTTGTTGCCGTCGAGGAAAGTGTTGATGGTGCTGATCCTCGTATTATTCCTGTCGTCCGTTTTCACCTCATAGTTGCTGTAAAAATTTTCAGCAGGCGATACGGTGTTGTAAAGTTCAAGATTGCGGCGGATATAGGCCGGCACAGTGTCAAACTCGTTGTTTGGGTCTGCAGCATTGATATTGAACGACAGATTACGTAACTTCTGGATTCGTTCAGCAGCCTTTCGCTTCTGCTCCTCCGCTTCGTCCGGCATCGCCGGTTCCTCAACTGGAGGTGCTGCAGATAGTTGGTTTGATGGTGCCCCTGGCTTATCCGCCGCGGGAGTCTCATCTTTGAAAACCAATTGCATATCAAGAGCGGGTTCTTCCGCTTTTTGTGGCGTTGCCGGCAACGGTTCATTGATGACCGGTTCGGCATAAATATTGGAAGGCTTGGCCAAGTATCCCCCGGATGCTGCAGACACCGGAGAATTCGTTTGTGGCAGTGGCGAATCTACGTTGACCGGTGGTTTGGTTTCGTACAAATTGTCAACAGTAATTGCACTATCGTATATTTCCGGTTCAAACTGTATTCTTGCCTGGCGTTCGGTTGCATCGGGATCTACCAGCTTCGGCTGTAAAGCCTCGGGCATCGCCTGCATTGCCGGCATCATTACCACTACCGGTTTCGCTTCAGGCAAGGGTGCTTTTACCGGTTCTGCCGCTTCGGGTTGCCTGGCTTCCGGCTGCTTTACTTCTTTTTGCTCAGGCACCAGCGTCATCACGATCTTTTCCTCTTTCTTCTGTGCTACCGGTTGTGCCGCTCTTTTGCTGAAAGGATCCTTGTATTCAAATCCGGTAGCGATCAGCGTAATACCGATATTATCGCCCAGGGTATTGTCGTAACCAAGCCCGAGGATCACATCGGTATCTTCACCGGCATGGCTCAGCAGATAACCCTGGATCACATCCACTTCATCCATGGTGAACTCGTGTTCGCCTTCGGCAGAATTGATATTGATCAGTATCCAGCGGGCGCCGCGAATATCGTTATCGTTCAGTAACGGAGAGTTCAACGCATTTTCGATCGCGATCTGCGCACGGTTTTCGCCCGCAGCCATTGCATTACCCAATATGGCTACGCCGCCGTTGCGCATAACGGTGCACACGTCGGCAAAATCGACATTGATCTGCCCTGTGCTGCTGATCACATCGGTGATACACTTCGCCGCCGTGGCCAGCACATTGTCGGCCTTGGCAAAAGCTTCTTTCATTTTCAGGTTGCCGTACTGGTGGCGCAGCTTGTCGTTGCTGATCACCAGCAGGGTATCCACATTCTGCTTCAATTGCTGGATGCCTTCTTCGGCCTGTATCTGCCGCTTGCGGCCTTCATAACTGAAGGGCGTGGTAACAATACCAACTGTGAGCACTCCGAGGTCTTTGCAGATCCGGCAATGAAGGGTGCGCCACCGTGCCGTCGCCACCGATGCCGGCAGTGATAAAAGCCATTTTGGTATTCACTTCCAGGATGCGTTTGATCTCTTCCAGGCTTTCTTCGGTTGCCTGTTTGCCGATCGACGGATTTGCCCCCGCGCCCAGCCCCTGGGTCAGGTGCGGCCCCAGCTGTATCTTGTTCGGCACCTGGCTTTGGGCGATCGCCTGCGCATCGGTATTGCAGATAATGAAATTCACCCCTTCAATAGTTTGACCGAACATGTGGTTGACAGCATTGCTACCTCCTCCACCAACACCAATCACCTTAATGATAGATGACTTCTCTTTCGGTAAATCAAAGTGTATCATAACTATTTGCTGTTTTTAAATTGGGTTGTACAATATTTACAAATGTTGGTCTTCCTCGTCTTTGAACAGGTCGATCAGGTTGTCTTTGAATTTGCTCCAGAACCGGTTGATGCCGCCCAGCTCCGCTCTCCTGGTAGCGGTAGCTATACTGCGCGGTTCTTCCTCTTCTGCCTTCGCTTCAGGCACAACAGCCTCTTTTTTCAGCTCGGTGGGTATCGCTACCGGGCGGAATGCTTTTTCAAACTGCTTGCGGTTGCGCTCGTAATCATCGTATCCTTTCAGGATCAGCCCTATGCAGGTGGCATACATCGGCTTGGCCAGCTCATCGATATGCCCCGCAGCGAGGTGTTCATTGGGGTAGCCGATCCGTGCATTCAGCCCGGTCACATATTCCGTTAACTGGATCAGGTGCCGCAACTGCGAGCCGCCGCCGGTCAGCACGATACCGCCATTCAGCATACGGTTGTCCATACCCACCTGCTTGAGGTGATACGTCACAAAATCCATGATCTCACTCATGCGCGCCTGGATAATATTGGCCAGGTTTTTCACACTGATCTCCTTGGGAGGCAATCCGCGCATACCCGGGATCGTTATGAAGGCATTGGTCTTTGCTTCATTCGACAACGCCGATCCGAACTGCACCTTCATCTGCTCGGCCTGGGTTTTCAATACACCCAGCCCGGTCTTGATGTCGTTGGTGATGTTTTCACCGCCAAAGGGAATCACTGCCGTATGTTTGAGGATGCCCTCGTAAAACACGGCCAGGTCGGTGGTGCCGCCGCCTATGTCTACAATGGCCACCCCGGCTTCAATATCTTCCTGGCCCATTACGGCGGCCGACGAAGCCAGCGGTTGCAGCACCATGTCTTTGGTATGCAGCCGGCTTTTTTC
>JASGFZ010000252.1:0-4800 GCA_047605345.1 Flavihumibacter sp.
AGCCAAAGCCGTCTAACAGCTTCACCTTTTTATTGCCGCCGTCGGGGGTATCGGTTTTCGACCTGACTTTCATTTCCAGGTTGTTGTCGAACGTAAAGCTGATGCCGCCGAACTGCCCCTTGCTGAAAGGTCCGTAGAGCGTGCCCGAATACTTGCTGAATTCCTGCACCCGGTATTTGGCCGCGGTATCTATTCTCACCGTATCCCAGTCCCTGCCGTTCAGGTCGGGTTTATAACTGGCGCTTATGCTGGGCCTGATCACGTGCCTGATGGCGCGGATCGCACTTTTCTTGCCAAAACGGTCGTAGGTGCCGAAGAGGGCGGTGTTCAAACCGATGCTGAAGGAGACATCCCTCGCCGTGAAAAAGCCCTTGCTCAGGGTGGTATCCACTTTGCCACGCACATTGTTCCAGCTCATGTGCGACTGGGTGCCGTACCATCTTTCCGTAAAGCTTACACCTGGCGACACCTGTAAAGGCCCCAGTGAAGGCAGGGCCAGGGTAATGGGAATGTTGTGCTGGGCGCCCCACTGCATGGTGTCGATGAGCTGCGCAAAGGAAAAAGCGCTGTCGTAAAATGAAACCTGGTTCTGGAATACGGTATTCAGTCCGATACCCAGTTTCTCATACCATTTTGCCTCGCCCACAAAATTTTTCGGCTGGAAGGGATACACGGTATTGACCGTGAACGAACCGTCGGGCAGGCGGATCTGCATAAGCCGGTTGTTCGAGTTCTGGTTATGGCCGGCATTCAGGTTAAGGATGTATTTGTTATCCCAGTTCTTGCTGAAAGCGATAGACGAATACAGCTGGTTGTTGAAGTTGATGGTCGGGTTTACGCCCACATACTTGTTGAACTGGGTGGAACCGGCGTTTACGCTGGCCTGGAAAGTGGTACCGGGCCTGGCTTTTGAATCGACCGTGTGACTCCACTGTATATTCCAGGTCTGCGCAGTTTCAAAATCTTTCAGCAGCGACGGGTTGCTGCTGAGGTAACGGGTTCGCTGGAACGACAGGTTCATCCGTCCCGAATAACGGTACCGTTTCCGGTAGGTGGGTGTAAGCACGCCGCGCCAGCCGCCATAAGAATAGATATCGCCCCTGAACATCACATCGAACATATCGTTCAGCACCTTGTAATAACCCAGTCCCTCTAGCCCCAGGCCAAACTGTTCGTTGGCGGTAAACTGCGGCGGCAGGATACCCGAGTGGCGGCCCTGCGAGAGCGGGAAAAACCCGAAAGGCAGGTAAATCGGTATCGGCACGCCTTCGAACTCGGGGTGAACCGGGCCGCTGACCGCGAGCTTCTGGTTTACCAGCTTCATTTTATTGGTGCGGAAGGCAAAGTGCGGCGTATCGAGGTTACAGGTCGTGAACCGGCCATGCAGGGCGAAGAAATCGGTCATATTCACCTTTTTGATCTTCTCACCGTACACAAACATTTCACCCTGCTGGGTAAAGGTTTGCTTGGTGATACCCTTCTGCGTTTTGAAATTATAGGTAATGGAATCGCCATCCATATTGCTCTCGCCCTGTACAAAATGCGGCTTACCCACCTGGGCGCCGTTACTGTCGAGCGAATAGGTGGCTGTCACGATCTGTGCGGGCTGGTCCAGTTCAATCTTATAAGCCTGCAGATCAAGGTCCTTGTATTTGGTGGACGACTTATTGAACAGGATGATCTTTTTGGTAGGAATATCCAGCACCATTGAGTCGGAGGCAGTATAGTCAACCGGTGCATCGAGCGAATCGCGGCTCATTTTGACGCTGAAAGTGTCCGTGGCCACCCGTCCCGAATCAACAGGCTGCAACAGGCTGTCCCGCCCCGTTGAATCTTTACGCAACCCCGGCACCGTATCTTTCACCACCGGCACTGTGTCCAAAACCCTTTCCCCAGCCAGGAAATTCGCACCGCCACGCACCCCTTTTGACTGTGGACTTTTGACTGTGGACTTTGTTAACGTCCCGCCAAAATCCCCCTTCTTGCCCCCGTTTGCCAAACTAAAAATGGCAGTCAGGCACATTACCAGCGCAAAAAGCCCTAATAAAACGTATTTTGATTTAGTTTTGCCGCTGGAATTCATATTATTGAATGCGGGCAAAAATAGTGATTCGCAACAGATTGAAAACAGCGAAAAACTTAAATATCCTGGTTCAACAGAATATCTTATGCTAAAAATGAGGAAGACCATTTTATCCCTATTCCTTGCTGCGACCTGTTTGCTAATATTTTCACCATCTGAAGCGCAGGGAAACAGAAATGTAATACGTACGGTTATTATCGATCCCGGCCATGGGGGGAAAGACCCCGGCGCCCACGGTCTCTATTCAACCGAAGCCCAGGTGGCGTTGAAGATCTCCCTCAAGCTGGGCAAGGCGCTGGAGGCAGAATTTCCCCAGATTAAATTCCTGTACACCCGTACAGAAGACGTATTACCCGGTAATGCCAAGACCGTAAGTGAAGGGCTCCGGGCCCGGGCCGAATTCGCCAACCAGTCGAAGGGCGACCTCTTCATCAGCATTCACCTGAATGCCACCGGTCAGCGCGCCGGCGGCTGGTATGCCAAACGCGTAGTGGGTCACAAACCCAAAACGGTATATGTAGGCAAGGGAAAGAACCGCAAGAAAAAAACCATCCAGCAGCCGATTTACGAGTCCTATTATGTAAAAAATACCCGGATTGGTACGGAAACTTATATATGGGCGGCCGACCGGAGCGATAACAAAAGCGCCTATATCGACATTGACGATGAGTCGGGTGAAGATTCCACCGCCGTGGATGTGAACAATATCCTGGACCTGAATTCGCCCGAGGCCAAGATCAGGGCCCAGCTGTACACCAAGTACTTTTTCAAAAATTCGGCGCAGCTGGCCTCTTATGTGGAAGATGAGTTTGCGAAAGAAGGCCGTAAAAGTTTTGGGGTGAAACAACGCAACAATAAAGGCATCTGGGTGTTACAGGCTACCGGCATGCCCAGCATTCTGGTGGAAACCGGGTTTATCACCAATAAGGAAGAAGAAGATTACCTGAACAGCGATAAAGGCCAGGAAGAAGTGGTCGTCAGTGTGGTCAACGCCTTCAGGCGTTACAAAACAGAGCTGGAGAATGCCCGGCACGGACAGAAAACATCCCCGGGAAAATAATTACTTACATTTGAATTATGAAGATTTCTAATGAAACGAAGATTGGTTTCCTCGCTATCATAGCCGTTGTGCTCCTGATCTTCGGCTTCAATTTTCTCAAAGGCAAAAACCTGTTCGAAAAAAACGACAAGATCTACGCGATTTTTCCGCGGGTAACCGGCCTCACCAATTCCAACCCGGTGACCATGAACGGCCTGCAGGTGGGTATGGTGTATAGAATGGATGAAAAAACCAGGAATATCAACGATGGCATTGTTGTTACCATCAACCTGGCGCGCGATATCGATATCCCCCAAAATTCATCGGCCTATATCAGCTCCGACCTGCTGGGATCGGGTTCGGTCGTTATTGTTCCGGGCGATGCCAACAGCTTTATGCACAGTGGCGATACCCTGGCCACCCATTTTAAGCCCGGTATGCTCGATAAAGTGACGGAAAGCCTTGACCCCGCCATCCGGTCGCTGGACGGCGCCCTGATTTCGATCGATTCCCTTGTACAAGTGGCCGGCGGTTATTTCGACCCGGCCACAAAAAACAATTTCCACAAGATCATCGCCAACCTGTCAAATGCTTCGGCCGGGCTGAACAACCTGATCGTACAGCAGAACAGCGCCCTGAACCGCACCCTTGGTAATTTTGACAAGCTGTCGGGCGCCCTCGCAAAAAATGCCGACAATGTAGACCAGACCCTGGTCAACCTGAACACAATGAGCGGCAACCTCGCCGCCCTCAAGCTGCAGGAAACCCTCGACGACCTGAACAAGACCCTTTCGGGCCTGAACACCGCCATGGCCAAAGTCAACAGCCGCGACGGCAGCCTGGGCCTGTTGCTGAACGATAAAAAGCTCTATAACAACCTCGAAAACACCTCGCGCAGCCTGAACATCCTGCTCGACGACCTGCGGGTTCACCCGAAACGGTACATCAGCATTTCCGTTTTTGGCAAAAAAGACAAAAACACCCCGTTGCAGGCTCCGCTGGCCGACTCAACTGCCGCCAGCACCAACTGATGAAGGGCAATCGTTGTTTGCATACCTGTTTGTTATTGCTGCTGCTGGCCGGCGGGCGGGTTTCGGCGCAGGTAACCATGCGACAAGGCACCGATACCACCGACATCGTGGTGATCAAACATGCCGACCGCCTTCGTTACCAGCGCAAAGACTCCGTTACCGAATACCAGATGCTGGCCGGAAAGGTGTTCCTGCAGCAGAACAACACCAAATTTTACTGCGACAGCGCCAGCATCAACCAGCGCACCGGCGTGGTGGAAGCATTCGGCAATGTGCACATCAATGATGCCGACAGCATTCATACCTACTCGCAGTACCTGATCTATTATTCTGATACCAAAAAAGCCTACCTCACCAAAAACGTGCGGCTTACCGACGGTAAAGGCGAGCTCACCACCAACGAACTGGAATACGATACCGATACCAAAATCGGCATCTATACCAATGGCGGGAAAGTAGTAAGCGGCAAAACGGTGCTCACCAGCCAGCAGGCCACGTATTACGGCGACATGAAAGATGTGTATTTCAAAAACGATGTTCGCATGCGTGATCCCGACACCGATGTTGATGCCGATTCACTGTTGTACAATACCGAAACGCAAAAGGTCACTTTCATAACGGAGACCCTTATACGCTCCGATTCGGGG
>JASGFZ010000253.1:0-4785 GCA_047605345.1 Flavihumibacter sp.
CCTCGTAGTAGTTGCCTGCAAAATCACTTCCCAGGCGGATCACTGCACTCAGGTCATTGTTGTTCAGGCTGGCGGAACCGATCACACTTTCGGTATGCACGAACATTCTCAGTTCACCATATTGCCGCAGATCGAGGTTCATCGTTTTGAAAACGCCCCGGCCCGTACCCGATGCCAGGTTACACACCTGCAAGCTCATGGCCTGTTCGTTCAACTGCATGTTGACATTGTTGTTACTCAATGCCTGTACCCTTTCTATGCCCGGCGGCAGCACATAGTTTACCGGTTGCCGGTTGGCATTCTCTTCGATGTTCACCGCCACCACGTTCAATGTAGTGGGCGATGTGGCAGACAATGTTTTGTAGGTACCGGTGGTATCCAGTTCAAAAGAAAAACGACGCCATTGGTTACGCACCAGTTCCAGCTTCGCAAAACGGGTAACCACCGAATCTTCAAATCCGGTCAGGTACATCCGGATAAAACGGATCGATTTGAAATCGGGTATATCACCGATTTTGGCATTGTATCCGTCGATAGGTATCCTGAACTGGAACCAACGCTGGTGAACATTGGCTGAATCGAAACTGCGTGAATCGGTAATATAATTTTGCCCCACTACCAGGTCTTCAGGCCGCAGATCCACCTTGTACTGAAAATATTCTTCCAGTTCATTTAAGGTGTTGTCTTTGTTCAGGTCTTCCTGGTCGGGGTATAAGGTGAAAGCGGTGGTGATGGTAGAGTTTGTAGCCGCAATCGGCGAGTTGCCATGGGGGTTATTGATGGCTTTATAACGAGCCAGGATGTCTGCCTGCTCCTTGTCATAGGTCTCGTCGCGGTAGTTTTTAAAGTTATCGTTCGCCGGGTCATTCAATGCGGCCTGGTAGGCAGGTGATCCTACGCCGGTTATGGCTGCCAGTTGCGACAGGTAATTACCGAATTTGCGGCGTTCTGCTTCATCATCCAGTCCGTCGAAACCTACGTCCTGGTAAGGCCGGTCGTCGGGGTCATTGCTGAAGGCCGTTGTTACCTGGATCGGGTTACTGGGCGTTTTGCCCCATACACTGCCGGAATCGACAGTGGCCTGGATTTTCGGGGTAGGCAAACCGTTTTCGAAGAACCGGCGCCCGTCTCTCAGCACATCTTCCGAAATATTACCCAGGTTAAAATAGAGTTCTCCCCCTGAGCTGGCCGGTGTTTTCAGGAAGGGATCCTGCATCCAGAACTCAATGTACTCCACGTTGCCCGTTTCAAAATCAACCTGGTCCAGCCCCCGCATGATACCCCCCCAGCGGCTTTTGGGATTCAGCAGCTTACCGGTGCTGGAAATACTGCCCGCTCGGGCATCATAATTATAAGGACCTCTTTGCGTGGGAAAATACGCCAGGTCAAAAGTGATCAATTGGGCCACCCCGTAATCAGGTGTTTTGGCAGGGAACAATTGCTGCTGCGAAACCGCCCGCGTTCTGGGATCATTTAGTATCTCGTCTTTGTTGGGGTAACTGGAAATCGGGTTATTACCGGCATTGCGGTCCTGCAGGGTCGGTTCGATATTGTACCAGGCCAGTTTTGCCCGGTTATAACCATAGGGCAATGAATCTTTCAGGCTGCCCTCAGGAAACAGTCCGTTGCCCTGGGGCGTTGAAGCCAGCGACCAGTTGATAATCGGAAAACGAAGGTCGATGCTGTTGCGTGTTCCTTCAAAATCGTCGATATAGATCAATCCCTGGTTACCCTTACCGATTTGCGACGGGTGACCGGGTTTCAGTGCCGCGGCTTCACCGTAAGCGGTGATCGTACTCATTTCTTTGGTACTGTAATAGGGCAGCCGGTCCAATAACCGGGTGAGCTTGGGCACCTGCGAATTATAGCTGAAGTCGACCCCATACATAGTGTTACGTATCGGATCGTCACCGTAGTTCATTTTTGTAAAATAGGGCCGTTCGCCAAGTTTCACCATTTGCCCGCCAATGGTCAACGACTCCTTCTCCGTGTTCTTGACCTGGTAATCAAGCCGCAATCCCATATAATTGCGCTGCTGCATACCATAGCTGGCATTGTTTTCGAGCGACACATTTACGGCCACTCCCGAATTGATGATGGCCTGGTTGATAATTCTCAGGGTGCTGCTGGCATAGTCAACCACATAGTCAACGTTCTCCTGCAGGGTTTGTCCGCCGGCCGTCACCTTCACCGACCCTTGCGGAATATTGGCCGCGTTCAGAAATATCTCCGACGTAGAGGTTCCTTTTGCCGTTCCCTGGATAACGAACCGGTCGAGGTTTGCATAGGTTTTCGCAATCTCTTTGATGGTATCGTACAGGGGCTGGAAAATATATTTGCTTTTGATATCGGCCGAAGCGCCCTGGAAGGCGATGCTGTCGAGGTCGCGGCCAAAGGGTTCCAGCAGGGGGAAGATGATGCGCGCCTGGTTGGAGATAACGGTATAACCTTCCACATAGTGAATACCCCGTCGGGCATGGGGTCATTGTTGTTATTGAGCCGGTCGAGGTTGAGCAGGGTCAGTATCGGCTGGCCCGATTTAGGCCCCTCCGGCAGGTAGCGTTTGGTACCCAGGCTGGGCTCTTCGTACAACACGTTCAGCTTGAAATCGGTGCTCTGAACACTGGAAATGTAACCGCCGTCGATCGTTTGCAACGCATAAACGTTCTTCATCATGAGGTCCCAGATAGGCAGTTGGGTGCGTTGCGAAGTGGCTTTCAGCAGTTTCAGGAACAGCACTTTGGGGTTACCGGCCAAAATGGCGGTGGTATCGGGCGTTACATCGGTCGAAAATTCACCCACCTGGTAGGTGCGGCCGTTATACGAATACTGGTAAGCCACGGCCAGCACCTCATCGGCCTGCAGGGGCTGGTTAAGAGAAAGGAATCCGACCTGCGGGTTGAAATAATATTCCGACTGGTTGAGCTTGCGGGCATAGGTCTTTTCAAAATCCTGCACGGCTTTTAGTCCCAGTGAGTTGAGCTTGGTGGTGACCTGTGCCGAAAACCGGCTGGACGGATCGCTGATGATGGTTTGGTAAAGCCCGTTTACCGTATTGGACGGCAGGCTGTCGGTTCCCGGACTGGTGGCGTAATTATACGGATTTTTTTCGCCAAGATCGGCCAGCCCCACTACATCGCGGGTGTCGGTAGTGGTCCCGTTTTTATTGGTCACCCATACTTCCAGCCGCAGGATATTCGCCAGCGAGTTCACCGCCGGCAGGGTACCCATGGCCTTGTTGTAGTTTTTCCGGAAATGCTGCGCCAGCAGAAAGTGGCGGTTCTCTTCGTAGTTATTGGCCTTGAACTCAAACGATGAGCTGGCTGCCCCGCCCACCAGTTGCATGCTCTGTTCGCTCGATCGCTGGTTGGCCAGCACGGCGGTCACAAAAAGCTTTCCGAACTGCAGCTGGGTTTTGATACCGAACAGCGACTGCGAGCTGGGCATCAGCGAGCCCTTGGTCTGGAAGGTTACATTACCCGCTTCCACCCTTTTGATGATTTCGTCGGCATCACCGGTATAGTCGAGCTTGAGCTGGTTCTGAAAATCGAAATTGGCCTGCGTATTATAAGATATGGGCAGCTTCATCTTACTGCCGATATTGCCGAGTACGCTCAGGTTGGGCCCCATGTCAAAATCAAAGCCGCCTGTTTTCCGGGCCCGTTCGGGCAAGGTGGGGTTTTTGATGTTCTGGCCCTGGTAGCCGGCGGTGATATCTACATTTCCCTGCGGGCGTATATCGATCTTGCCCACGCCGAAGAGCCTGTCGAAGAAGGTATTGGCAACCGTCAGTTTGGGCCGGATGTTTTTCCGGTTGAGGGTGCTGAGCACGTTGGCACGCTCCCGGAAATAGTCATCCTCCTGCTCTTTCGACTTATAGCGCAGGTACTCTTCAAAAGTCATGTAAGTAGGCGACCGGTAATACTTGTCGCCGATTTTCTCTACAATATAATACTGGCGGGTAACGGGATCGTATTCAACCGTTCGCTGGAGATTGACGGGATCTTTGAGATCGAAGCTGCGGCGGCGCGGCTCCATGCTGGCATCGGTACGCCGGTCTTTCAGCGGATATACAAGGGTATCCTTCCCTGTTTTCCGGGCAGAATCAGCCGGCTGCTGCTGCCAGGCATTCGCCCGGCTGAAGCACAAGGTTCCGATCAAAATCCCCAAAAACAGGAAGGTTTTTTTCCCGTTAAGAAACGAATAGATGCCCACAGTCTTTTTCCAAAAATTAGTTGCGTATAGCTTGGATCTATAGGCCTAAACGTTTTTAAGTGCTGATTTGATCAGGTCCTGAACCTGATCGGTTCCCGGCTGCTGCTGGACTGCTTTGCGAAGCGCCTGTTCGGCGGCATTTCTGACAATCCCCAACGCCAGCAAAGCTTCTAACGCGTCCTGCTCCACTGTATTGCCTGCAGAAATTGAAATATTTACCTCGTTTGCCTGTTTGCCGGTTTTGTCGCGCAGCTCCAGCACTATGCGTTCGGCTGTTTTTCGCCCGATCCCTTTTACGGTTTCCAGCTGCCGCGCATTTCCCTGGCTGATCGCCCGGTTGATCTCTTCGGGTTTCATCGACGACAGCATCATCCGCGCAGTGGCGGCGCCCACGCCGTTCACCCCCAGCAGCTGAAGAAACATTTGTTTCTCTGCCACAGTGGCAAATCCGTATAAGATATGTGCATCTTCTCTTATGTGCAGGTAAGTAAACAGTTGTCCTTCTTTCTGGTTACGAATCGCCTCATAGGTATTGAGTGATATAAACACCTCATATCCCGTGCCATGTAC
>JASGFZ010000254.1:0-4731 GCA_047605345.1 Flavihumibacter sp.
TCAGCTGCCTTCGTACGAAACCAATTGTATCGACGACTGGGAAACCAAGCTGGACTGGATCGTGGCCGAAACCATCGACCAGAACATGACCCTCATCAGCGGCATCCCTCCCTGGGTACAGATGTATTTCGACCGCCTGATGGAGCGCAGCGGTAAAAAAGTAGGGGAGCTGTTCCCCGAATTTTCCGTGCTGGTGCATGGCGGCGTGAACTTTGAACCCTACCGCGCCCGGCTGCTGGAGAGCATCGGCCGCCCGGTGATGACCATTGAAACCTTCCCCGCTTCAGAAGGGTTTTTCGCTTTCCAGGACAGCCAGCAGGCCGAGGGGCTGCTGCTCAATACCAACAGCGGTATCTATTTCGAGTTTGTACCGATTGCCGAGATTTTCAACGAGCACCCCACCCGGCTTTCGCTTGCCGACGTAAAAACAGGCGAAAACTACGCACTGATCATCAACAGCAATGCCGGGCTCTGGAGCTATAATATCGGCGATACCGTCAAGTTCGTTTCCACCAATCCTTACCGCCTGGTGGTAACCGGCCGCATCAAACATTTCATTTCGGCCTTCGGCGAACACGTGATCGGCGAAGAAGTGGAGTACAGCCTGATGAAAGCGGCCCGCGAGCGGCAGGTGCATATCACCGAATTCACCGTGGCCCCCATGATCAGCCAGGAAAAAGGCAAATCGTTCCACGAATGGTTTGTTGAATTTGACAACCTGCCCGACAACCTGGAAGATTTTTCGCTGTCGGTAGACAATAACCTGCGTGCCAAAAACATTTATTACGACGACCTGATCACCGGCAATATTTTATTGCCGCTGCGCATCAGGCCGCTGCGGAAAAACGGTTTTATCGACTATATGAGGAGTATCGGCAAGCTCGGCGGGCAAAACAAAGTGCCCCGCCTGAGCAATGACCGCCAGCTCGCCAATGAGCTGCAACCCTTTCTGGCCGAAAAAAACTGAGCCATAACCAAATATTTGCATTTTTTTATTCCATAATTCCATTGCTATTTATTAGCTTTGGCTCGCAAAAAATTAGGTCTCAACATGAAAGCATTCCAACAACATAGTGCGCCTGTTTCGAAGGATGGCCTGGTTGTGTACTGCCCGGAAGCTTCTTTGTTTCTTACGCCGCCGGCGCGACGTGGTTGCTGATAGGACGAGCCCTTTGCAACGGCCCCTATCAGTGAAAAAAGCCCCACGCATTTTCCACAGTCGCTACAATTAATCTTGATCCTTAATTTATTGCCGTTGGAAACAACAGATATTATCGTCAGGGTAGCCACTCCCGATGATACGCATTTCGCTCGACCATCACCGATGAGATGGAGTCTTCTGCCGCCGCCCGTGGTACAGGCATCGCCAAGCGCTCGCCCGACTATGTGGCCGACAAGATGCGCGAAGGAAAGGCCGTGATCGCCCTTACCAAAAACGGTACCTGGGTCGGCTTTTGCTATATCGAAACCTGGAGCCATGGTGAATACGTGGCCAACTCCGGACTCATCGTTTCGCCCGACTTCCGCAAGAGCGGCGTGGCCAAACGCATCAAGGAATGCACCTTCAAACTGTCGCGCGAAAAATACCCCGAAGCCAAGATCTTCGGCCTCACCACCGGCCTGGCCGTCATGAAGATCAACAGCGACCTCGGCTACGAACCGGTGACCTACTCGGAGCTGACGCAAGACGAAGCTTTCTGGGCGGGCTGCAAAAGCTGCGTCAACTACGATATCCTGATGAGCAAGGGCCGCAAGAACTGCATGTGCACGGCCATGCTGTACGATCCCAAAGATCACTACAAGCCCGAGGAGACCGCCAAGGAATTCAGCGAGCATTCGAAAGGATATGAACGCCTCCTGCGTTTCAAGCAGTTTTTGTTCGGCGATTTCTTTGGTAAAAAAGTGGATACCCGCACCACCGGTAACGGCGACAGCAGCCGGAAAAAACTGCACAGCTTTTTCCACCAGATTTTTCATCTTTAAAACCCATGCACCCGATGGCGCAGAAAGTTGTTCTTGGATTCAGCGGTGGGCTCGATACCACCTTTTGCGTAAAGTACCTGAGCGAAGACAAAGGTTACGAAGTCCATTCCATCATCGTTAATACCGGCGGATTTGCCGCCGACGAATTGAAGCATATTGAGCAGCACGCTTACAACCTCGGCGTGAAATCGCATACTACCGTCGACGCGGTAAAAGGGTATTATGACCGCATTCTCCGCTACCTGGTCTACGGAAATGTACTGAAGAACAATACCTACCCGCTCAGTGTAAGCGCCGAGCGCCTCAGCCAGGCACTGCACATTGCCGAACACGTACAGAAGACCGGTGCCCAGGCCGTGGCCCATGGCTCCACCGGCGCCGGCAACGACCAGGTTCGCTTCGATATGGTGTTCCATATTTTGATACCCGGTGTAGAAATCCTGACACCCATCCGTGACCTGAAACTCAGCCGCGAGGAAGAGATCGAATACCTGAAGAAGAAAGGCGTGAACATGAATGCCGAAAAGGCCATGTATTCCATCAATAAGGGCCTTTGGGGCACCAGCGTGGGCGGCAAAGAAACCCTGCGTTCCAACGGCATGCTGCCCGAAGCCGCCTGGCCCACACAAATGACCAGGGCCGGCCGGCAGGAAACCGTTCAGTTACATTTCGAAAAAGGCGAGCTAACGGCGATCAACGACCGAAAATTTGATCACCCCGCCGACGCCATTCTTTACCTGCAGTCGATCGCGGGCCCTTATGGCATCGGCCGCGATATCCATGTGGGCGATACCATCATCGGTATCAAGGGCCGCGTGGGTTTTGAAGCCGCTGCGCCGATGGTGATACTGAAGGCACACCACGCGCTCGAGAAGCACGTGCTTACCAAATGGCAGCTCAACTGGAAAGACCAGCTGGCGCAGTTTTACGGCAACTGGCTGCACGAAGGCCAGATACTTGACCCGGTGATGCGCGATATAGAAGCCTTTCTGACCAACAGCCAGCAGACCGTAACCGGTGATGTGTTTGTGGAACTGCTGCCGTATCGTTTTGTGGTAACCGGTATTGAATCGGCCTACGACCTGATGTCGTCCAAATTCGGCAAGTATGGAGAGATGAACAGCGGCTGGAGCGGCGAGGATGTTCGCGGATTTAGTAAGATATTTGGGAACCAGACGGCTATCTGGAATGCGGTGCATGTAGGAGAGAAGTAGGAGAGCGGGGTTTTGTTTGCAGGCCGGGTTCTCGCGGAGCCTGCATAAGGGTTCTCACAGAGACCGCAGAGTAACAGTGACCACGGAGAAGGGAGTTAGGAAAGATATTATGGGTTTGGGTAGGGAGGCTCTTTCGGTTCGCGCGGGGTACGGTTTTGGTTTACGCGGGGTACGGTTTTGGTTCACGCAAAGACCGCAAAGGAGCAAAGACGCAAAGAATAAGTTTTACAAACAGCAACTATTCCGCGGGCAAGTTGCTTTCTGATAGGCTCTCTGTTCCTCTGTGCTCTCTGTGAGAAACAACACCAGCCCTGTGATGCAAGATGCATTTGCGCCGACAAGCTCCAAACCAGCCCTTTGCGTCTTTGCTCCTTTGCGGTCTTTGCGTGAACCAAAACTGTATCCCGCGCGAACCAAAAAAACCGCACCCGCCAGAAACCCGAAAACCTCATAGCGGGAAACCCAAAAAAAACGCGTGAAACAAAAGCCGCGTACACACAAACCGACCCTATAAGAAAACACAACAAAAAAACACAGCGTACCACGCACCAAACAACAACCATGATCAAAGCAGGCATAATAGGCGGCGCAGGCTATACCGGCGGGGAACTTATCCGCCTGCTGCTGCGTCACCCGGAAGTAACACTTTGTTTTGTGCACAGCAAGAGCAGTGCGGGGCAGCCCCTGCACCATGTGCACCACGACCTGCTTGGCGATACCGGGCTTTGCTTTACCAGTGCGCTCGATACAGAGGTGGATGTATTGTTCCTCTGTACCGGTCACGGCGAAGCAAAAAAATTCCTCGAAGCCCACCAGCAGCCGGCGTCGGTGACCGTTATCGACCTGTCGAATGATTTCCGTTTGAAGGCAAACAAACGGTTCCAGGGCCGCGATTTCATCTACGGACTTCCCGAAACCAATCGCGAAGCCATTAAGGCTGCCGCCGGCAAAGAGAACGGTGCGATTGCCAATCCCGGCTGTTTTGCCACCGCCATACAGGTGGGTTTGCTGCCCCTGGCACAGGAAGGCTGGCTCGATGAGGTGTACAGCACCGGCATCACCGGCTCTACGGGTGCAGGGCAATCGCTCAGCGCCACTTCCCATTTCAGCTGGCGGGCCAGCAATGTGCAGGCGTACAAAACACTCAGCCACCAGCACCTGGGCGAAATAGGAGAGAGCCTCCTCCAGCTGCAGGGTAATCATAAAAGTGAAAAGCCCCTCGAGATCAGCTTTGTTCCCTGGCGCGGTGATTTTACCAGGGGTATTTTTATCAGCTCTACCATTACGCTCGACAAGCCCCTGCCGGTTTTGTTCGACCTGTATAAATCGTTTTACCAGTCGCACCCCTTTACCCATGTATCAAAAGATCCCATCTTCCTCAAACAGGTGGTGAATACGAATAAAGCGGTGGTGCAGCTGGAGAAAGTAGGCACCAAGCTCGTGATCCATTCGGCTATTGATAACCTGCTGAAAGGAGCCAGCGGACAGGCGGTGCAGAACATGAACCTGCTGTTCCGACGCCCGGAGACAGAAG
>JASGFZ010000255.1:0-4714 GCA_047605345.1 Flavihumibacter sp.
GTTGTCGATTGCTCTGAAGGCAAACAAACCTGCTGCCATTGTTCCAAGAGCAAGGGCTGTCAATTTCATCTTTTTCATACACTTACGTTTTTCGATACATGAATTGTGGTTACGCCTATCATTATTCAATGACCGTGCCAGCTATGGCTAAAAAATATGTTAAGGTGATTTTCCCGCGCAATTTGCAAACGCTGCGGTTATATTTGCGCATGGACAAACGCCTATTTCTGCTGGACGCCATGGCCCTCATTTTCAGGGCTTATTATGCCTTGATTCGCAGCCCGCGCATCACTTCACAAGGCAAGAACACCAATGCACAGTTTGGATTCACCAATGCATTGCTTGAGCTGATCAACAACCGCAAGCCCACACATATGGCCGTGTGCTTCGACACACATGCACCCACCGAACGGCACGATGATTTTGCCGAATACAAAGCCAACCGGCAGGATGCACCGGAAGACCTGCTGGAAGCAATTCCCGATATCAAACGTATTGTGCTGGGTTTCAATATTCCGGTGGTGGAGCTGGACGGCTTTGAAGCAGACGATGTTATCGGTACGCTCAGCAAACAGGCCGCCGCACAGGGATACGATGTGTTCATGGTTACACCCGATAAAGACTATGGCCAGCTGGTGAGTGATAAAATAAAAATATACAAACCGGGATACCAGGGCGGCGATATTGAGATCATGGGTCCCCAAGAAGTTTGCGCCAAATGGAATATCAAATCGGTAGAACAGGTAATCGATGTACTCGGGTTAATGGGCGATGCGGTTGATAATATTCCGGGCATCAGTGGTGTGGGTGAAAAAACAGCCGCGAAGCTGCTGGCTGAATATGGCACGCTGGAAAATATACTGGCAGCAGCAGATAATATCAAAGGTGCACTGGGCGAGAAGATCCGTAACGGAAAAGAATCTGCCGTTCTATCCAAGAAACTGGCCACTATTATAACAACCGTGCCCGTACAGTTTCACGAAGAAGATTTCTGTTTGAAAGAATACAATAAAGAACAGCTGCGCGACATCTTCACCGAACTGGAATTCAAAACATTTGCCAAAAGAGTGCTGAACGAAGAGATTTCCATCAGCACCCATACCATTGCCACCGGGCAGGCCGTGCAAACAGATCTGTTCGGGCAACCCGTTTCCGTTCCCAAGCCGGCAGAAAAAGAAGCGCCGTCTGCCGCGGAAGGCAGTCCCGCAGCCGAACGTAATATCCACAATACGCCGCATCGTTATGAAATGGTGGAAGGCCTGGACGCCATCCGGGCCCTCGTAAAAAAACTGGGCGCAGCGGCAGAAATCTGCTTCGATACGGAAACCACCGGCATCGATGCCAATGATGCCGAGCTGGTGGGTTTAAGCTTTTCCATTGAACCGGGCGAAGGGTTTTATGTGCCCTGCCCCCCCGACCAGGCAGCCACAGCAAAAATACTCACCCAGTTCG
The DNA here is from genome assembly GCA_047605345.1 of Flavihumibacter sp. Classification (GTDB taxonomy): domain Bacteria; phylum Bacteroidota; class Bacteroidia; order Chitinophagales; family Chitinophagaceae; genus Flavihumibacter. The sequence goes on from JASGFZ010000255.1 coordinate 1,453, forward strand.
CGGCGCTGTTCAACGACAAATCGAAAACATGGATCGGTCAAAACCTCAAATACGATTTGCTGATCCTGAAATGGTACGGCTATGAGCTGGCAGGCAATTTATTCGACACCATGCTGGCGCATTATGTGATCGAACCCGAAGGAAAGCGCGGCATGGACCTGCTGAGCGCCAAATACCTTGGTTACGAGCCCGTGCATATAGAAGAGCTCATCGGCAAAAAAGGAAAGGGGCAGGGCAATATGCGCGATGTGGATCCCGAAAAAGTAAAAGAGTATGCCGCCGAAGATGCCGACATCACCTTACAACTGATGCACAAGTTCAGGCCCCTGCTGAAAACCCTCGACGTGGAAGTTGTATTCGAAAAGGTGGAAAACCCGCTTGTAAAAGTGCTGACCGATATGGAGTTTGAAGGCATACGGGTTGATACCGCTTTCCTGATCGATTATTCAAAAGAGCTGGAACGCGACGCCAAAGCCGCCGAAGATCGGGTGTACCAGCAGGCCGGCGTCCGTTTCAACCTGGCTTCGCCCCGGCAACTCGGAGAAGTATTGTTTGAAAAGCTGAAGCTTGATCCGAAAGCCAAAAAAACAAAAACGGGACAGTACGCCACCGGCGAAGACGTGCTTATCAAAATGGCGTTGCAGAACCCGATCGTAGACGACATACTCGCCTTCAGGGAGCTGACCAAGCTCAAATCAACCTATGTGGACGCACTACCGGCCATGATTAACCGAAAAACCGGGCGCGTGCACACGTCGTATGCGCAGGCGGTAGCGGTAACCGGCCGCTTGTCAAGCAATAACCCCAACCTGCAGAATATCCCCGTACGAACCGAACGCGGCCGCGAGATACGCAAAGCCTTCATACCGAAAGACAGCAACCATATCTTATTGTCGGCCGATTATTCACAGATCGAGCTGCGCATTGTAGCCGCCATGAGCGGTGATACCAATATGTGCGAAGCTTTTCGCCTGGGTAAAGACATCCATACGGCAACCGCTGCCAAAGTATATGGCGTTGCCGAAGCAGAAGTAACCAAAGACCAGCGGCGAAAAGCGAAAAGCGTCAACTTCGGCATTATCTACGGGCAGGGCGCATTCGGCCTGGCCGATAACCTGGGCATCAGCCGTACCGAAGCGAAAGAGATCATCGACAACTATAAAAAAGAATTCAGCGGCATCAGCCGCTACATGGACGAAACCATCAATTTCGCCAAAGAGCACGGTTATGTACAAACGCTGATGGGCCGGAAACGATGGTTGCGCGACATCAACTCCTCCAATTTTACGGTACGTGGTTTCGCCGAACGCAACGCCATCAACTCACCCATACAGGGTTCGGCAGCCGACATGATCAAGCTGGCCATGACCGCCCTGCACGAAGCCATAAAAAAAGCGAAACTGAAAAGCCGGATGGTTTTGCAGGTACACGATGAACTGGTGTTTGACGCCCTGAAAGAAGAAGTGGAAACATTAAAGCCATTGATCATAGAAGCCATGCAAAACGCGTTGCCGCTTCCTAACAATGTGCCGGTAACCGCAGCCGTCGGCAGCGGCGAGAACTGGCTGGAAGCCCACTAATACCGCTACCTTTACCGCATGAAGCCCACCATTATTTATTGTTATGATGCGTACTGCGGCTGGTGTTACGGGTTCAGTCCGGTGATGTCTGCCATCGCCACCCTGTACGCCGACCGCTTTCATTTTGAAGTGCTTTCGGGTGGCATGATCATCACCGATACCCCCCGGGCCATCAGCGCCACTGCCGATTATATCAAAAACGCCTATAAGAATGTGGAAGCGCTGACGGGCATCCGGTTCGGCGAGGACTATCTCTGGCATATTTTCAATGCCGACAAAAGCGACTGGTTTCCGGATTCGGAGAAACCGGCCGTTGCCATGTGTATCTTCAAAGAAATCCATCCCGAGCAGCAGGTCTTCTTTGCCGCCGACCTGCAATATGCGTTGCATTTTGAGGGCCGCGACCTTTGCGACAACGAGGCCTACCGCCACCTGCTGGAAAAATATGCCATAGATGCCGCCTCTTTTTATGAGAAGCTGGCATCGGATGCATACAGGGAGAAAGCCCGGTACGAGTTCGCGCTGTGCCGGCAATTACAGGTAACAGGCTATCCCACCGTGCTGTTGCAGGCATCGGAAAGCAAATTCTTTCTGTTGTCGAGGGGGTTCACCGACCAGCCCGGCATCGTGCAGCGCATCGAAGCCGTGATGGCCGATCTCCATAAGAACTGATCATTTCCAGATAAATTTGTCCTCTGCAGGGCGCATTCTTTTGCCCACCGGCGGCTCGCTGTCGGCATAACCGAAATAAAGCAACCCCAGTACCTGGTCCTGCTCTGCCAGGCCAAGGACGTCTTTCAGGGGCTGGCGCAGGGTCATACCGCCCGTGCTCCAGAAGCTGGCGATACCCCGGGCGGTAGCGGCCAGCAGCATGTTCTGGATGGCTGCCGAGGCGGCGGCGATTTCTTCCACGGCGGGAATATTCGGGTTATTTCCCCTTTTCATGGCGGCAAATACCACATGCGAGGCATTGTTGCCCATATTGTAAAACTTGTCGTAGCTGCTTTGGTTGAACTTTTCGGGGTCGGTAGCCGATTTATATAATTCGGCATGCATTTGACAGGCTTCCCTGGCTTTTTCGCCGGCATATATAAGGAAAAGCCAGGGTTCGGTATAGGCGTGGGTGGGCGCCCAGTCGGCCGCCGCCAGCACCTCCCTGAAATCCTCGTCAGGAATTTGCTTTCCGTTGAATTTATCGGGTTTTACGGTTCTGCGTTCGCGGATCACTTCGTCTATTATGGCGGGTGCGCTGGTTGTATTCATGGCACAAAAGTACGCAGCCGCCCTCTAACCCTGACAATTTCCTATATTGCACGTCCCTTATAACAAGATGTATGGAATACAACAGGATCATTGCTATTACCGGTTTGCCCGGTTTGTTTGAATTGCTGAGCAGCAAAACCGATGGAGCCATCGTAAAATCGCTCGAAGACGGTGCCGCGCGTTTCGTGTCTTCGCGCGTTCACAACTTCTCACACCTGGAAAGTATAGAGATATATACACAAAAAGACAATGTTAACCTGGTGGATGTTTTCCAGGCCATGGAGAAAAGCAGCGAAGCGCTGCCCGACGGAAAAGACAATGCAAAGCTGAAAGCCTATTTTCAGGCAGTGTATCCCGATATGGATTTCGAAAGGGTATATGCAAGCGATATGAAGAAAAGGGTGAAGTGGTTTGATGTG
>JASGFZ010000256.1:0-4697 GCA_047605345.1 Flavihumibacter sp.
TGCGAAAAGCCAAAACCTTTCATCCGAGGGAGATAATGCAGGCTACTGGTTTTTTAGATAAAAAATTAGTACCGAAAAAGAAAGGAACTACACAGCGAGCTCATTTTCCCTACCCGAAAATCCGCTCAACATTTTTCTCTGCAAAACCCGCACTGCCCGTCATGCCCTTTCCCCCAATGGCCGTAACAATCCAGGTATTGGGCGATAAAACGCTCCAGGAACAAACACTGGATGGTGTTATAGCTGATGTACAGGCCCACCGTATAGCTGATAAAGAGCGCCACGGGGTTGCCCGACCGCTGCTGCAGGAAAAAAGCGCAAACCGCCAGGATGATAAAGCCCATCGCCACCGCCACGGCCGCAATGGTTTCCATGCGGGCAAAGATAGCCGGTGAGGCGTCGGGCTTCAGCTGCCGGATCATTTCGATCTCGTAATTGTCTTTCACATCGCGCAGGATGGTGAGCACCAGGTTGATGAAGGCCACCCCCGCCAGCCCCGGCAGGTAGGTCTGCAGCAGCGCTTTGCGTTCGGCCGCGTTCAGGGTGGGCCGCTCGCCCCGGCTCTGCCGCTCTTCGGGCGTAGCCGCCGGTATTTTGTTCAGCAGGTAAACGGAAAAGAACAGCAGCGGCAGGAAGAGGCAGCGGCGGTAAAAGGCATCCACAGGTCGGGCACATGCCCCCATTCAATGGTATAACGGCCGATGGTTTTCACCACCCCCGAGCTGAAAATGAAATTGATGCTGAGTATCAGCGCCACGAAATCGGTGTACGAACGGCCTTCGATGAAAGAGAATACCGGTCCCCAGATCAGCCCGAGGCAAAGACCGTTGCAAAAAAGAAAGGCGACATTCCAGGGCGCCGGCACAACCGCCAACAGCAGGCAAAGGTGCGCCGCCAGGATGAGCAAAAGGATATGCCGGCCGCGATGGGCTTTTTTCAGCGACCCGATAAAACGGATGCCGATGAACTTGGCCGTCATATACCCCAGCACCTGCGCCACCACCAGGGCCGATTTCAGCGAAATGCCGAAAGCGCTGATGCCGTTGAACGTGCCGGCGCTGATCGATTTCCGGAAGCCGTACATGCAGAAATAGGTGGCGAAGGCCGCAAAAGCAGCCAGTGCCGGTTGCCGGTAGGAACGGGGAATCCTGACGGTAGCTGATAACATGCAGGCACAAAACTAGCCCGTGGCCTGCAGGCGCGCCCCGCTGCCATATTATGTTTACATGAAGAATGAAGCTGGTTTTTCCCTTTTTCGAAAGCGGATTTCCCCATTTCGTAAGTGCCGGCGGGGCCTGCTGTCTAAGTTTACACCTCGTTTGCGTAAAATTGATTATAAAATCGCTTTTATATCTTATTGCCACCTCTTCGACCCTTGGCGCCCTGGCGCAAACGGCCGGCGACGGGCAGGCAAAAAACCTTGATTCCGTGATCGTTACGGGTCAGTTCAGGCCCGGCACGCTGCGTAATTCGGCTTACCGGGTAAAAGTTATTTCCAATGAGCTGATCCGCGCCCGGGCGGTGACCGATGTGGGCAGTTTACTGAACAATGAGCTGGGGTACCGGTTCAGCACCGATTATACCCTGGCCGAATCAGACCTAAGTGTGATGGGTATGGGCGGTAATAATGTGAAGATATTGCTGGACGGTGTTCCGCTGGTAGACCGCGGCAGCACCAAACAAAGCCTCAGCCAGATCGACATCAATACGATCGACCGGATCGAAATGGTGGAAGGCCCCATGAGCGTAGTGTACGGCACCGATGCGCTGGCTGCCGTTATTAATATCATCACCCGTAAAACAAAAGAGAAGAACCAGTTCAACGCTTACCTGAAAATGCAGGAAGAATCGGTGGGCGATACCTACCAGCCCCTGAAAGGCAACGGGGTTCACCAGGAGAGCATGGGCGTGGATGGCTCCATCGGCAACTGGCAGGCGGCGCTCAGTGTAAGCCGCAACGATTTCGGGGGATGGCGCGGCCAGGCCGATTAAGGGCAAAAGAGATGCGGCCCAAAGAACAGTGGTTCGGCGGCGCTACCATCGGGTATAACCACGGCAGCCTGCATGCCAGCTACCGGCTCGATTACCTCAATGAAGACATTTACGTGGCGGGTAAATACAACCAGAACAATACTGCGCTCGATGCCAGCTACCTGACCAACCGATATACCCACCAGGCACAGGTGCACTGGAGCCCGTCGGCCCTTTTCCAGTGGGCCACCAGCCTGTCGTTCCAGGATTATGAACGGCAAACGGAGACCTACCTGCTGAATTTCCTCAACGGAACCAAAGAAGCGTCGACCGAAGAGGGCGAATGGGATCTGTCGACCTTTAAAACCTATTTCGGCCGGTCGATGGCCACCTGGAAGGTCAGCGACAAATTTTCATGGCAGCCGGGTGTGGAATACAAGCGCGATGCGTCAACAGGCGAACGTATTGAAGGCCGCCCCGTTATCACCGATATAGCGTTTTTCAATTCGGTCGAATACCAGCCCGCAGCCAAATGGCTGATACGGCCGGGGCTGCGCATTTCGCACAACTCCACCTATAAGGCGCCGCCGCTGATCCCTTCGCTGAACATCAAATACGCGCTGAACAGCCGGGTGGACCTTCGGTTGTCGTACGCCAGGGGCTTCCGTGCACCGGCACTGCGTGAGCTGTATTTTAATTTTCATGACGCCAACCACGACATAGTGGGCAATCCCAACCTGGAAGCGGAGTATTCCAACAGTTTCAACGGATCGGTCAACTGGCAGGCCCTGACCACCGGCACCATGCAGATCAGCTCCATGCTCTCTGTTTTTTACAATGCGTTCAATAACCGCATCGACCTGGCGCTGGGAGCCGGCAATGTGTTCACCTATTTCAACATCAGTAAATACCGTACCACCGGGTTCAGCACCGAACACCGGCTGCACCGCAAACGCTGGGACGCAGCGCTGGGCTTCAGCTATATAGCACGGTACAACGAGTACCGGGATGAAACAGGTTATAAGGAAACAAGCGGTAAGAAATATGCCTGGTCGCCCGAGCTGAACAGCAATATCAGCTACCTTATTCCGAAGCTGGAAGTGCTGGCCGGGTTCTATTATAAGTACAACGGCAAGCTGCCGCAATTCAGAACGGGCACCGATCTGCAAACCAACCAGCAAATCATTTACCTGGCTGAAACAGCGGCTTATCACTGGGCGGATTTCACCCTCAGCAAAACCATTCTCGGCTCGCTGACCCTGCAGGCCGGTGTAAAAAATATTTTCGATGTACGCCGGCTGCAAAACACGGCGATGGACGGCGGCGGTGCGCACAGCACCAGCGGCCCGGTGCTGATGGCTTATGGCCGTTCCGGTTTTGCAGGTATCAGGTATCAGTTCAGTTCAAAACAAAAACAATAATATAATATGCGTTCTCTTTCTTTGCTGCCACTGGCAGCGTTGCTATCGCTTGCTTCCTGTTCGAATAACGATGATCCGATCCCGGTAATTCCACCTTCCGACGGAGACAGCTTTGCCCTGAATGGCGGCACCGGCGGATCGGCTGCGGTAAACAGTGTGTTTGTAGATTTCAGCGCCCCCAAGCAGGATTCTGTTAAGCGGGCCAGCTGGGACCTGGGTTTGTATGCCGGCAGTAATTTCCGTGTGATCCTGAACAATACCACTTCGGCACTGGCGCGTTCGGTGGATAAGAACGACCTGAATGCCGTAACGGTTGAAGACACCGCAGGCATGGTGCTGGCCCTGAGCCAGGCCGAACCCAGCGCCGATGATTTTGTTATGCTCGACGATATTGACGGCGACCTGTCGAAAACCGTTATCGCCGAAGTGTCGGCAACCGACGCCAGCAATAAAGTGTATATCCTGAACCGGGGTACCGGCGGCAGCACACCGGCCCGCGACTGGCTGAAGACCCGGGTGCTGCGCAACGGAAGCGGTTATGCGGTTCAGTATGCGCCTATTGCTGCCACCACCTATCAGACCGTACAGGTGACCAAAAACGACAAGTACAATTTCAACTATATCAGCTTTGACGGCGGAACAGCCGTAACGGTTGAGCCGGAAAAAACAAACTGGGATATCGAATGGACCTATTCCGTTTATAAAACATCTTTTGGCGCGGGCGATGTACCTTATTCCTTCTCTGACCTGGTAGCCATCAACTACCTCGCCGGTGTACAGGCGGCAGAAGTGCTGACATCAACCGTTAGCTACGACGATTATTCAGACGCGAATATCTCTTCGACTACTTTCAGCGGCGCCCGCTGGGTAATCGGCTCCAACTGGCGGGTAACCGGCGGCCCCGGCGGCACTTCCGGCGCCGGTGTGAAAACCGACCGCTTTTATGTGATCAAAGATGCGAATGGCAACTACTACAAACTCAAGTTTGTAAGCTTTATCGCTGCCGACGGCGGTACCCGCGGTAAACCCGAGATCACGTTCAAACTCGTTAAAGCAGCGCAGTAAACAAACCCTGCCATGATTAAATATTTTTCGTTTCTCAGTGTGTTGTTGGCCGCTTTCCTTTTCGGAAAGGGCCAGCAACGCATTGTTTCTTTGAATGGAACGCTGAGTGAGATGATCTGCGCCCTCGGCATGGAAGACAAGCTGGTGGGGGTTGACGTTACCAGCACGTACCCGGCCAGCCTGGCGCAGAAACCGAAAGTGGGCCATAACCGGAATATCTCAGCCGAAAATGTGCTGGCA
>JASGFZ010000257.1:0-4677 GCA_047605345.1 Flavihumibacter sp.
AAAGTTTTTGCAGTTTATAGACCCGCGGGTGAATGCGCAAACAGGGCTGGAGATCAGGCAGGTAAAAGAAGAGGGGAGCGAATACACGATTGCGGCGCAGATCAGTAATGAAGAAAAGGTTTTCTTCAAGTTCAATGCGGTGTATGCTGTTGCCACTGCCGGGTAAGAAACTATTTTAGCAGAGGATTTTGCAGAAAGGCGGGCAGGTTGGTGATGGTTATTTTTTCTGCTGCTTCATAGGTTTCTTCGCCATTGCCTATAATATATCCATGTGCCGCTTCCGTATCTTCCATGCATATCCTGAATCCTTTGCCTGGCTGGGGCGCTATACCATGCTTGATTTCAATGGCGGCAATCACTTTACCGTTCTTTTCCAATAACAGATCACACTCGGCGCCCTGTTGGGTGCGGTAGAACCAGGGCTGAATATCATCGCCCAGGTTATTGATAATTTGCTCTATCACAAACCCTTCCCACGAAGCGCCCATTTGTACATGATTGAGAAGCGCCTCATAGGTGTTGAGGCCCAACAGGCTGTGCAATATGCCGCTGTCCCTAATATATACTTTGGGCGATTTCACCAATCGTTTATTTGTATTTACAAACCAGGGTCGCAAAACACGAACCATAAAAGCGCCTTCCAGGAAATCCAGGTAGCGGGTGATGGTAGGCCTGCTTACGTTCAGCGACCGGGCAAAATTTTCTGCATTGAGCAGGTTTCCCTGGGCTGTTGCCAGCATGCGCCAAAAGCGATCCATGACCTGCACGTCGGTTTGAAGCCCCAGTAAGCCAAGATCCCGCTGAATATACGTGGTGATAAAGTGCCGCCGCCATGTTGCGCTGGCTTTGTCTGTAGCGGCGAGGTACGATAAGGGGAAACCGCCCCGCAACCATAGCTGTTGCAGATCGTCCACTTCCCGCAGGGTAAAGGGCGTCAGTTGTAAATAACCGATACGGCCAGCAAGGGTCTCCGCACTATTACGCATGATATCGGGTGATGCGGAACCAAGCAATATAAATCGCCCCGGCCTTCTGTCTGCATCAATAATGCCGCGCAATGAGGGAAATAATTCAGGCATGAACTGCACTTCATCCAATATCACGCACCGATCGGCGAACTGAGACAGGAAGAAAACCGGATCTTTCAGCTTTTCCCTTTCCCCCGCATTTTCCAGATCAAGATACAGGTGGTTTTCGGCTTCGGCCACCTGTTTGGCAACGGTCGTTTTTCCCGCCTGACGCGGCCCGATAAGACCTGCGGCTGGGAAAATTTTCATAATATCTTGAAAATCAGTTAAAATAGACCTTTTTATGTCCATATTTACCATGAAAATCGAATATGGTATATTCGATTTTCATGGTAAATATACTAATTGTTAGCCCTGCCTCAGTCCTCAATACCATTATTTTCAACATTTTTCAGCTGGAATTTTTTGCCGCTGCTGAACTGGTAGCTAAGGGAAACCCGGGCGGTTCTGCTGGCCCGCTTGCGGTAAAAAGCAATGGTAAATCCTTTGTCGTCGGTCCATTCTCTTTCGTGCGATGTATTCAGCAGGTCGGTAACCGCCAACCGCATACGCAGTTTTGTTTTGAATAGCTTTTTCGTATAACCCAGGTCCATACTGAAATTGCCATAGGTGTACAGGTTGGTATAAATAAAGGGAGACTGGTAATAGGCCGTAAAATCGATGTCGCCCTTTTTGTTGAAACTAAACGTGTGCAGCAACTGCAAATAGAAAGAGGTTTGCTGATATGGTTTTTCGTTGAAACGATACTGTAAATGGTAAACGTAAACGTTGCTGTTGGCCGTCCACCATTTCTGCAATGTAAGAACGCTGCTGTATTGGAGTCCATACTCATTGGAAGACCCGGTATTTTCGAAAATATATTCAACGGTATTGTCGCTGTTTGTATTGGCAGATACGGCAATGTCATTACTGGTGCGGGTGAAATAGGTTTCAATCGTTTGATCGCGTGCAAACTGCCAGGCCAGCGAAAAATGCTGGCTGTATGCCGGCTGCAGCGCGGGGTTACCCCGCAAGGAAATATAACTGCTGCTTTGGAGGCGCGCGGGGTTCAGTTGGGCTATCTCCGGACGGGTAAGCCGGCGTGCATAACTGAAAGTGATCATCCGGTCTTTGCCGGCGTTCAGGATATGCGCCAGTGACAGGGAAGGGAATAACCCGAAATACGTACGCGCGAATTGCGTGGAATCGGTGACGAGCCTGCCGGTGGTGATGGTTTCTTCCGCCCGCAGACCTGCTTTGACGGTTGTATTTCGGATGGTTCGTTCGCCCTGAGAATAAGCCATCAGGATATTTTCCCGGTACACGAAATGATTGCTTTGCGCGGGGTTGAATAGCCACGAAGCATCCATGAAATGATCGGCGAGCAACAGGCTGGTGCGATAGTCAGATGCATATTTGACACCTGCCGTCATCACCGTTTTTTTGCGAAGCTGTTGCAGCAGGTCGGCCTGCACGGTGAAGCTGCGGGTATCGGCGGGGAGCGACGTACCCCAAACACCTTCCCTGGCAGGGTCGCTGTTGGTGCGGATAAACCGGTTATGCTCTGTTTTCTGCTGTTGGGAATAGTCGGCGATTAGTTTTACCGTACTGCCGGCTGTATCCAGCCTGAGGGTATAATTCAGGGTGGCGCCGGCATTGCCGGATGTGCGATTTTTAAACGTATAGGCCTGACCGTTAGCCGGCGGGTTACCATGATACAATTCATCACTGTAATAATCCTGGCGAAAAACAAAACGGGCGTACAGCGCCTGCAAACTGACCGATTGTTTCGGGTTGATATCATATACGCCGGTGAAACGGGCCTGCTGCCGGCCGACCTTTTCATCGCGGGTCGTACGGTTTTCGTAAACAGGCTGTGGCCCGGCGCCGGTGACTGTTTCTTCTTTGATAAGATGGAGGTCTTTGGTATAGGTATAGCTGCCGGAAAGGAACAGACGCCGGGATTGCTGGTTCAGCGTGGCCCCTGTTGTATAATAAGGTGCCGGCCCCTGTTGCGAGTATTGCGTATTCAGGTTGCCGTTCCGGCCGGTGGTTTTCTTTTTTTTAAGGATGATGTGGATGATACCGCCGGTACCCGCTGCCTCGAATGCTGCCGGAGGCACGGGAATGATCTCTATGCGGCTGATGTCCTCCGCTTTCAGCGAACCCAGGAAATCGGCCAGCTCTTCATCCGATAATTTCTGCACTACATTGTTGACCATAATGGTCACCGAACCGGTACCCCTGAGCCGCACCGGTCCCTGGTTATCGACCCATACGCCGGGTGATCGCTGCAGCAGCTCTGCAGCCGATAGTCCGCTGGCGAACGGCCCGTTCTCCACGTTGATGCTGTACCGGTCGGTCTTCCGGCTTAGCAGTGAGGGTTTGGCGGTTACGGTAACGGCTGACAACGTTTTCGGCGCCGCTGTAAGCGTTACCTTAAAAGCTGGCAAAGAACCGTTGTACAGGAACGGGATTTCGCAGCTGTTGTATCCGGTCCGGGTGATGTGCAACCGGTACAAAACCATCTTTTGCAGCGCTGCCTGCAATTGCCAATGACCGTTTTTGCCGGTGGCACCGGCGGTCAGCAGCACACTGTCTTTCCAGAGTTCAACGGAAGCATTTTCCAGTGCCTGCTGCTGCCCGCCGTACACATGACCGCTTACTGGCTGGCCGTAACAACAGCAATGCAACAGGGAGGCGAATAGCAAGGCTTTTATATAAATCATTATCCAATATAACTAATTTTATAGTTTATAAACTATAAAATTAGTTATATTGATGCCAATACCCGTTGCCGGGAGCTGCCGTACCGAAATATTTCCCTGCCGGTTTACCCGATCATGGCTAAATTTGCATTATGAAGACCAGGAGGCATATTTTCATTGTGTGGTTTGCCGTGGCTTTGTTTACGGCTGCCGGCGCACATGCGCAATGCTCCATCTGTACGAAAACCGCCCAGCAGCTGGGCGAAAAACCGGCAAAAGCCCTTAACAGCGGCATTGTGTACCTTGCTTTCACGCCGCTGGCAATTCTCGGTATCCTCGGCTTTCGCTGGTACCGCGCCAACAAGGATATGTTATAGGTATCGTTGTACCTTATAGTATCGTACCTTCCGCCCAAACCTGACTGCATGCACCGGATATTCACCTGGCTCCTTTTACTGGCGCCTGTTTTTTCTTTCGCGCAACCACTTCCCACTATTGAAGAAAAGACTAAGGGACTTACCCGTATCGACGGCTATTTTCCCTTGTATCGCGACGACCAGCAGGGTAAGCTCTGGCTGGAGATCAACAAATTCGACCAGGAGATATTGTATGTTACCACCCTGCCTGCGGGGCTGGGTTCTAATGATATCGGGCTCGACCGCGGTATCATCGGCGGTGAATTTGTGGTGAAATTCCAGCGCACCGGCAGGAAAATATTGCTTTTCCAACCCAACTATAATTTTCGCGCCACCGGCAGCGCTGCCGAAAAACGGGCGGTGGAACAGTCGTTCGCTTCCGCTGTGCTGTGGGGCTTCACCGCAGAAGCGGCTACGGGTGACCGTTACCTGGTAGACCTTACCGACTTCCTGCTGCGCGATGCCATGAAAGCGGGCAACCGCATCAGGGGCATGAAGCAGGGCAATTTTACGGTCGATAAATCCCGTTCGGCCCTCTATTTCCCC
>JASGFZ010000258.1:0-4660 GCA_047605345.1 Flavihumibacter sp.
CGATTTTTCCATGTAATACGCGGGGCTGGTATTCATACACTTCAATACCCCTTCGCAGCAGCCAGCGATACAGAAACCGCTCTGCCTGTTTTGCGATGGCCACATCCGATTTACCGGCAATGATCACCTGCACGGTGACACCGCGCGCTGCAGCCCTTGCCAGCGCCTTTCGCATAGGCGCGCCAGGCAGAAAATAGCTCGACAACAGCATCACTTCTTTCTGCGCGCGGTACATCATATGAAGATAGCTGCGCGAAATGCCCGATTGCCGCCGCACCCAATCCTGCCTGCGAACGGCCACTGCCGTATCGCCGGTTCTATACCGGGGCGGCAGCTGCCGGCCGGGCTGTTTTTTTGTTCCGGGCTGCAGGTTGGCGCGGTAAAAGATTTCTTCAGCAACAGCGTGCAGCTGGTGGGCTGCTTCTCCTTCAACACAGGCAGCCCAATCGAGCCAGGCAGGCTCACCGGGCATATCATTGTAACGGTTACTGATGTTGAGTCCGCCGACCAGGGCGGCCCGCCCGTCGCAAACCGCCACCTTATGGTGCAGCCTTCTTCCGAAATAATAATCCCCCGATGCGAACAGCGGCTTGAATACCCTGAATGCCACGCCTGCTGCCTGCAATTCGGCGATCCATTCGGCGGGGAACAAGCGGCTGCCATAGCCATCTACCAAAAGAGAGGTGGAAACGCCCCGTTTTGCGGTGGCGCAGAGGTGGTTTATCACGGCTGTGCCCGTTTCGTCGTGTTCAAAAATATATACCTGTAAATGAAAACTATGCTGCGCGGCGTCCATCAGTGCATGCAGCTTGTTAAAATAAGCGATACCTCCGCGGATCAGCAGAACAGTATTATGCCGGGTAAACCCTTTTGGCCGCGCCGCGGTGCTCATACCTTGAAAATTATAAAATATTGGTATCGAATTTGGTAAATTTAGGGTTGAACAAAAAACTGTAAATATGTCAAACACAAACAAGATACTGACTGCTTTTGCGACCGGCCTGGCAGTTGGTGCTGTACTCGGCGTTTTATTTGCACCCGACAAAGGTGAAAACACCCGTAAGAAGATTGCAGACAACAGCAAGAAACTATCCGATTCGCTGCGCGATAAAGTCAATGAAGGCAAAGAGAAACTGGCCGAACTGCGCGATAACCTCCAGCATAAAGCCGAAGCGGTGAAAGATAAGCTGGGGCAGTATGCGGGATGATAATGGTTTAAGGTGTATGGTTGGGGGCTTATAGTGGGGAGAGGCTGCGAGTGCTGGCTTTTGTTTCACACAAAGACCGCAAAGGAGCAATGACCGCAGCGGATTGATCAGACGAAACATTTTCTCCAATTACGACTCCGCCGCCGGAGACCCTTTTTGACTGTTGAGTTTTTACTTTTTTACAGACGGGCTTCCGACGTCAGTACAGAAGTAGATTTACGTGGGTAGGTGACTGTTTTTTAAGCTGTAATTCATAATAGCTGCTTATTGGTTTACAAACCCACCCTCTGCGGTCATTGCTCCTTTGCGGTCTTTGTGTGAAACAAAAAAGCCCGCCCCAGTAGGAAGCCGACACTCCCCAGCGTCTCCCCCACCATAAACCTTAAACCCTAAACCATAAACTATTCCTCTCCTTTTATCCGCCGCCAGTATGCCCGCACGGTTTCGCGGTTCCAGCCCGAGAGGCGGCCCCGCTGCACCACCAGGTCGTTGTTTTCCGGGTGGTTAAGGAAGTAATGAAACACAAACGGGTTATTCGGGTTAGACCAACCGGCTATCTGGCCGAAGCGAAGGTCGCTGAACAGCAGGCTGTCACCCCGTTGCTCAATGATGTAAAAACCCTGTGAGAACCGCTCAAGCGTTTGCACGGAAGGGTCATTTGAATAAGGCGCCAGCAACGAGCGGTTTGCATTTACAAAATGGAACGCGATGCTGTCGGAACGATCAAACACCGACCGGTAGCCATAATAAAAACCGCTGTCGTTCGCAACAACCAGAAACCACAGCCAGCTGTTGAAAGGCGCCGGTGTGCTGAAAGACTGTCCCGCCCCCGGCAATCTGGCGGCAGTTTCTTTTTTGAATGTTTTTTCAACCAGGCATTTGTTATATACCACATATCCCAAATACAAGGCCGGCAACAACAGGAATACCCATTGAACCACTGCTCTTCTTTTTGACGACAGGGGCATCGCCAGCAGACCCAGCATGCCTATCAGGGGCCATAAAGAGAAAAAAGGGTCCACGACATAAATGGCGTTAAAGCTGAAACGCTGGTGACTGAAGGGTTCCAGCCATCCTGTACCATAATTGTTAAAGCCGTCGAGGAAGATATGCGTTAGTAATTCGGCGAGGGCAAAAAGAAACCAGTGAAGAAGGGTAAGCGATCCCTTCTCTTGTTTAAGCCCGGTCACCAGGCCGATGCCGGCGGCAGCAAGCACTACAAATAACAGGGAGTGGGTGAACCCGCGGTGTGCCATCAGTTCATGCGGCAGATCCATCCAGGCAGCCGCCAATACATCGCCATCCGGTATCGATTGAAAAATTGCACCAAACAACATGCCTTTTTTACCCAACTGGCGCCCGGCTATGATATCGCCCATAACAGCGCCCACTGCAATATGCGTAAGAGAGTCCATGCCACACAAAGCTAGTTAACTTTAAAAACAAAGACCGCTGCGAAATAGCCCGCAGCTATCCCGGTGTGCACGCGGCTTCCTATCTTTAAAGAATGGAAAGAATAGCAATCGACATGGATGGTGTGCTGGCCAATGTATATGCCGTATTTGCCGAATGGCATGAGCGCGAAACAGGCGAGCGAAAAAATTTATCGGAAGCAACAGGGCTGGCCGAATTCCAGGCATTCCCCAATGCCCGGAAATATGTATTCACTCCCGGTTTTTTCCGCCAGTTACCGCCTATCGAAAACGGTATCGAAACAGTGCGGCTGCTAATGGAACGCTATGACGTTTTCATTGTTTCTGCCGCCACCGAATTTCCGCAAAGCCTTGGTGAAAAAATAGCCTGGTTGTCAGAACATATGCCGTTCATCAGCTGGCAGCAGGTTGTTTTTTGCGGTTCAAAAAAAATAGTGCAGGCCGATATCATGGTCGACGACCACTTCAAAAACCTCGATCATTTTGAAGGAAAGACCTACCTGTTCGACCAGCCGCACAATCACCTGAAGCCCGCAGGCAGGCACCAACGTGTAGAAAGCTGGCTGGCCCTGAGGTCCATCCTTTTACCCTAACCAGCTGCGGCAGGTTTACCGGATATATACGATAAACGATTCGCAGATATCCGATATTCCAGGCATTTGCTGAAATTTTATTGTGTAAAACCATACTAAACACTTCCAGCTACCGTTTTCAGAGGGCACTTGTCAGCCCCATGAAAAAAATCATCACCCTGCCGGCCCTTTTTTTAATTGCGCAGGCAGCCTCACCGGTGTGGTATGGATCGCCCTATACTTTTACCACAGGCAGCTATGCAAGCCCTAACTGGGGCACGGCTATAACCATCGCCGCCAACAACAATGTAACTTTTACAGATGCGCAGTTTTCGAGCGGAAGCCTGACCATCAAAACAGGTGCAACGCTTACCATCACGCAGGCAAGCTTTTCAGCCAACGGCCCCATCATCCTGGAAGCAAATGCCACCCTGATCATCAGCGGCAACTTCAATACAAATTCCAGCAGTGCAACCATCCAGAACAACGGCGGAACCATAAAGGTGGGCGGCAATATGGCACAATCTGGCGGAAAAGTCACCATTAACCAGGGCGGTTCACTAACGGTCGACGGAACGCTCACCAGTAATTCCGGCAACCTTGATATTCAGGCCGACGGCACCCTGCAGGTTGCCTCGCTGGATCTGAATGGCAACAATGCGTTCGCAGGAACCGTAACTGTTGCCAATAACGTAACCATCAGCAGCGGTAACAATACATTTTCGGAATGCGCACAGCTGACCACGTCTGCCCTGGTTATAAAAAACAGCAATCTCATCAGCGGCAAAGGTTTCATCCGCATCAGCACTTCGTACGATAATGGTGCCAGTACAGGCTATACCGGTCATGCGCTGACCAGCAGTTCGGCTATCGTCGTAAATTATACGGGACCGTCCACCACAAGCAGTTTTGGAAACGCTACACTTACTTCAGACAGCACCAATCCCTGCCTGGTTGTTTTATCAACAACGTTTTCCTCTTTTACCGCTAGTGAAAGCATCACGGGTCTCATTGACCTTTACTGGACGGCATTCGAAGCGCCCGAAACCGACCATTATGACGTAGAGGTATCTACCGACGGCCAACACTTTACAACGGTAAAAACAATCAACGCCTTTGAAACCGGTGCAGAACGGCATTACCAGTTAAAACTAAATTACCAGCAATGAAATACCTGTTGTGTGTGGCGGCTGCCTGCTTTTGGCTGGCGGGCTGTTCAAAAGAAAATGCAGTCGTTAAACAAGACAATACAAAACTGCTTTATATACGTGTTAAGCAGGTGTCCAAATCGGGCAATACAAATTACTCTAACACTTTAAGACTGGTACGAACCACTTCCAGGTAGTGCGGCCGGCAGTAAATAAAAAAGCCTCAACCGTTGTTGAAGCTTTTTGTGGAGGATATCGGAGTCGAACCGACGACCTCTTGCATGCCATGCAAGCGCTCT
>JASGFZ010000259.1:0-4641 GCA_047605345.1 Flavihumibacter sp.
CACGGGAAAACATCAGCAACGACTTTTATTATAATTACACGCTCGACTCACTGAACCATCCTGTAGACAGTACGCTTACCCAAAACGGCTGGCTGCGCCGCCCTACCGACCGGCTGATCACCCTGGGGCTGTTCTTCCAGGACTATTTGTCGACCAACAAAAATTTCAAAGTATATATAAACACCCTGTACGGCACCAATCTTCCGTATAATATTCCGCAATCGGTGAAATACCGCAATGCGCTGGTAATTGACCCTTACCTGCGCATCGATCTCGGCTTTAGCGCCTTGTTGCTGAATACAGACAAAACAAAACGGAAAAGCAACAGCATGTTTCGCCAGCTTGAAAACATCTGGGCCAGCCTGGAGATATTCAATGTTATCGATCGGCGCCAATACGATTTCCTACCTGCTTATCAAAGACTACGCAAACACCACTTACGCCATTCCCAACCGGCTTACACCGCGGCTGCTCAACCTGAAGCTGGTTGCGCGCTGGTGATTATCTTTGCGGTATGACCAAGTTATCCGTCAACATAAACAAGTTTGCGACCATACGCAACAGCCGTGGTGGCAACAATCCCGATGTATTCAAGGCAGCCATGGATGCAGAGCGTTTCGGCGCCGATGGTGTAACTGTTCACCCCCGTCCCGATGAACGGCATATCCGCTACGCCGACGTGCGGCAGATACGTCCGCATATCAAAACCGAATTCAATATTGAAGGCAATTGCGAGGAGCAGTCGTTTGTAGACCTGGTGCTGGAAGTGCGTCCGCACCAGGTTACGCTGGTGCCCGACGCCCGCGGACAGATCACCACCATCACCTGGGATACCCTTGCCCATAAAGATTACCTCATAAAGATGATCCAGGTATTCAGGGAAGCGGGGATCCGCACTTCTATTTTCGTGGATCCCGTGACGGAGATGGTGGAAGGCGCCGTCGCCACCGGTACCGACCGCATTGAGTTGTATACGGAAAGTTATGCGGTTAATTACGGTAAGAACCGCGATGAAGCGATTGCTCCTTATGTCAAGGCGGCAGAACGCGCGGCGGCCCTGGGCTTAGGCATCAATGCGGGGCATGACCTCGACCTGGATAATCTAACGTTTTTTGCGCAGCATATTCCGGCGCTGGCGGAGGTATCTATCGGGCATGCGCTGGTTTGCGATGCGTTGTACCTGGGATATGAAAACGCCGTTCAATTTAGAGCGTCAGCTGGGCTGAACAACTTTCCTGTCAGTGCGCGCGCCGTATCCTGAACTGACAGGAGAAATCATGCACGCTGTTGTCAAAATCAATGAGCTTATTGCTGAAGCTGCCGCTGACAAACCCGCCTACAGCCGTCTTCGGTAATATCGATGGGGATATTGACGGGCCAGTAGCCACGGCCACCTGAAAATATATAAGAATACACTTCCGTAAGGGTATGACTACCGCCGGCAGCGGTCAGCCCCACTGAATTGGAATGGTCTGGTGCGTATTCGGGTTCCGCTGAGGGTCACCACCTGCGTATAGTCGACTGTACCGGCGAATACGGCTACAATGGTATCGGCGGGTTCGGCGATGGTAGTAGTGACGCCGTCAAGCGTATACGTAATAAATCCCAGGTTGTCGCGCAGGCTTTCAGTTGTCCCATATCGTTTACCCAGGCGCCAGCGTTACCGGTACCGGCATATTCTGCTGGTGGCTGTCATTATCGATCACTACCATGTTTACTGTATTGTTAACACAGGTGAGGCCCGAAAAGCTGAACTGGCCGTTGACGATGGGTATGCGGTTATAAAAACCGCCATCGTACGTTTGTACATAACCGTTAGTTACAGGCTGGTCGCTGGGCCCGGCACTGCCCACGATACTAACGAGGGACTGGCCGAGATTCCCCTGATATCACCCAGGTCGAGGTTGGTGGCCTGCGTGTTGAAAGCGTATGTGAAAGCGGCTGCCTGGCACGTGGTCAGCACATCCAGCTCCAGGCTGGCATTGGCAAATACCGCACCCGATACACAGCCATTCGCATCTGTATAATCAAAACGATCAAACCCACTGCCCATCAGCCTTCCGGCAGGACGAACATTCACCGGCACATGTACGAGCGGATTGCCCGATCCGTCGACCACCCGGGCCTTCAACTGAACGAAATAGCTGCTTTCAGCTACCGCCCAAACGAGAAATGAGAAGCGGTTCCTTCATAAACATTGCCTTCTTAACAGCCGTTCCCTCCTGTTCCAGAGCCCGATCGATTCATTAAACGACCAAAGGCCAATGGTGGCCGGGGCATTGGCAATATCGGAAGCTTGTATCGGGATTTGCAGCAGCGCCGTTTTCCCTTCAGCAATCTGCAAGGCTTTGCCGTCGGAGCCGGACAGTTGTACCGCGACGGCACCATACCAGCGCAGCGCCTTCAGGTAACCTTCTGTATCGGTTCCCCGGCCATCACCCGGTAAGAGCGTGGCATCGGTATTTTCAAGGGAACGGATATCCAGGTTTATTTGTCCGCTGAATGCTGTATTGTCGGCCGCCCGTACCACCGAAGCAGCCGGGATTATTACACGGGCGCCAGCTGTATTGGAAACCGTTCCACCGTCGGCAGCAGTTACCTGACCGGTAACTTCCCGGGTCCGCAGCCTTATCCGCGTAAACGCTTCTTCGCCAGGGCGGGGTGTAAACGTAAAAAAGGCATCCTGGTAGCCATCGCCGGAAACCTTTACCAGCGCGGCCGTAACCGGCACATCCAGGTTGTTGATAAAAAAGTAACCATACTGGTCGGTGGCAGCTTGTTTCCGGCAGCGCTTGCCTGCGCAAACGGCACCGGCTCGCCCGATTCGGTCATTACATACCCCGACACGGAAGCATTTGTCTTCGCTTCAAAATCAGGCAGCTGATCTACCGGGTTCGTGGTCCGGATGGTGCAGGTCTTTTTTGTTACAGGCAACAAAACCGATACAGGCGCATGATACAATGATCGCTGCCCGGAAAAAGCTGGCATTCATCAGGTTTGGTATTGGATGGATATGGATAACACCTGCCGGAAAATTTTATTTCCCGGCAATGTGCGCCGTTTCACCCGAATGGCCGCTCAATACCGTTTTTCCCAGCACAGCCACCGCCGATCCCTCCGCCAGCAACCGAGCAGGGTTGCATGCTCCAGCACCGAAAATGCATCTCCATACAACCGGCAACCTGACATCAACGGCATAGCTTTTTACCGGGTAAACGAGCCAGGAAGGATGTTGCACTTCATCTGCGTGCTGCTGTTATCATCCACCCTCGAATACCCCCAATAGTGTTCTGTTATGAATGCAGCTTTGCTGTTTGCGGGAAATGGAGCAGGCTTGTTGCCGGCAACCACTTTAAAATTGTTCCAGCGGCGGGCATGTTTCCACAGGTATTCCACCTCTATGTTTTCTGCATCTGAAACCCAGGAATGGCGCATCGGCAAAGCCATATACCTTCCTTATAGATCGTATTGGCCACCCAGCTGATCGCCGGCCTGGGTCCCAGCTCACGTATAAAGCAGACACCCCTTCACCATCACCGTTTACAAAAGCACGCACATAAAAACGCAGGTTCACTTCTTCGAAATGCCGGTGAAAAGGAATAGAGAAACCTTTAGTTTTGTGTTGACAAAATAGAAACCCACCAGGCTCACATAATGTTTTCCCTGCCAGGTATCCAGTTGTGTATGGGCAGGCAACCAGGGTGCCAAAACAACTGGATCAATTTCATAATTGGCGATGGCGAGCTTTCGCCATTCGGCGGTTAGAAAGGAACTGGGCATACGAACAATTTACAACCCATCCTGTTATTGATGCCGTATGAAAGGGATAAAAAAATCGGTACTCGACCTTGCCGTGGTGGTACAGGGTGGCAATGCCGCTTCGGCCATTGAGCGAACCGTTTCCAATGCACAATGGGTGGAAAGCCTGGGTTATGAACGCTTCTGGCTGGCAGAGCACCACAATATGCCGAATATTGCGAGTTCGGCCACCAGCCTGCTGATCAGCCATGTGGCGTCGCATACAAAGCAGATTCGTGTGGGGTCAGGCGGTATCATGCTGCCCAATCATTCGCCACTGGCTGTGGCTGAAACCTTCGGCACACTTGAATTGTTGTATCCCGGCAGGATCGACCTGGGCCTGGGCCGTGCGCCGGGAACCGACCAGCTGACCGCCATGGCCCTGCGCCGGCAATCTCCGCAACTCCCCTACGATTTCAAGGCGCATATCGAAGAATTACAACTTTATTTCGGAAATAAAGACCCGCAGGCGCGGGTGCGCGCTTTTCCCGGCGAAGGTGCGCAGGTACCGCTCTGGATACTGGGCAGCAGCACCGACAGCGCTTACCTGGCGGCCGAGCTGGGCCTCCCCTATGCATTCGCCGCCCATTTTGCACCGGCCCAACTGATAGCGGCGCTGAATATCTATTACAACCGTTTCCAGCCGTCGAAATCGCTCCATGAACCCTATGCCATGGCCTGCGTAAATGCTATTGCTGCCGATTCAGACGAGGAAGCCGATTATCTCTCCACCAGCCTTTTCCAAATGTTCAAGGGCATTGTAACCAATGAACGCAAGCCGCTGGCACCGCCGGTTACCTCACTGGCCGGTATTTTGGATTACCAGGAAGAGATGGCCGTACG
>JASGFZ010000260.1:0-4566 GCA_047605345.1 Flavihumibacter sp.
GTATTGAAGCTGCTGCAGGAGCGGCCGGTCGATCTGCTCTTTCTCGACATCCAGATGCATGGCCCCAGCGGTATGCAGCTGGCCAGCTCATTGAAAGGAAAAACAAAAGTGATTTTCCTGACGGCTTTTGAGCAGTATGCCCTCGAAAGCTACAATGTAAGCGCCATCGATTACCTGGTGAAGCCGGTGCCTTTTGATCGCTTCCTGGAAGCTTGTATGAAAGCCCTGGAGCTTTTCAACGGCAGGCAAAACGCGGCCGCTCCGCCCGAAGACGCCCGCTACCTTTTTGTTAACGTGGAATACAATATCGTGAAGATTGCGGTGGACGATGTGCTGCTGATCGAAGGGTATAAAGACTATGTAAAAATCCATCTTCAGTCCACCAAGCGCCCTGTTATCACCCGCATGATGATGAAGCACCTCGAAGAAAGGCTGCAGCCCTTCGAGTTTTTACGTGTTCACAAATCTTACATTGTTTCCCTTTCACGCATCGAATCCATCCATAAAAGCTTTGTCAAAGTGGGCGAGCACGAAATTCCCGTCAGCGAACACTATAAGGAAATCCTGATGGAGCGGGTAAACCGGAAGAATATTTTATGAAAGTCAAAAATTAAAAGTCAAAAGTCAAAAAAGCGAGTCGCTATACGTCATGAATACATCACAAACAGCGACTCGCTTTTTTGACTTTTGATTTTTGACTTAGTTGTCGTTCGTATCGTTGTCGGCGTTGGGCTGGAATTCGCGGGTGTCGTCGAGGCGCAGGGTGAGGGTGCGACCTGCGGATACATAACCGCGGTTGTTCACCGAGAAACCGACAGCGCCTTCGCGGGCAGTGCCGTCGAACGCAGTTTTTTGCAGCCAGGTATCATCGGCCGGATTGTATTCCCAGGTATTGCTGGTCAAACCGCTGCCGCTGCCGATGGTGCCGGTGGTGATATAGCCCTTCCCGTCGATGGTGAAGGCTACGGCATTTGAACGGGTGATGCCGGTGTATTTATCATCGTAAGAGTCGCTGCTCACGTTTGTCAGCTTGCGTTTTTCCGTCCATTCGGCGCTGGCGCCGTCGTACATCCACAATTCGTTTACAGTGGCGCCGTTGTTCTCACCCAGGCAGAGATACGCTTTGTTGTCAATCACGAATACGGAAGCGGCGCTTCTTTTCGTACCACCGGGGCTGATCTCCTGCGTCCAGGTATTGGTAGTGGGGTTGTAGCTCCAAAAATCTTTCAGGTAGTTGCCGTCGTTTCCGCTGCATACATAGCCTTTGTCGTTCAGGCTGAAGGCCACCGCCTCGTAACGGGCGGAGCCGCCGAAGTCGGCCACCTGCGTCCAGCTGTTTGCCGCAGGGTCGTAAGCCCAGAAATCCTTCAGGTAATTCACCCCGTCGTAACCAAGTCCAACGTATATTTTTCCACCGGCGGCAAATGCCACAGCCGAATTGCGGGGTGTTCCCGGAAAATCTGCTTTCTTTTGCCAGAAGTCGGCAGTATTATCGTAAACCCATAAGTCAGCCAGGCGATCTGTACCGTTATAACCAAGCCCTACGTAAGCTTTTCCATCGAGCACCGCGGTAATTGCTTCGCTTCGGCCTACCCCCTCGAAATCAGACCTTCTCACCCAGTTACCAATCAGGGTATCAGAATCGGAATTTTTTGTGCAACCGGCGAGCCAGAGGCTGCTGCAGAGCAAAAGAAAAAAAGAGAATCTTTTCACGTGTAGAATGTTTGTGCAAATATTTCGGTTAACCACAGGTCTGACAAATAATATCGGCCAAAGGTTGTTTTGTGCCGACAAAATTTTCAAACCCCAGATGTCGCCGCGAAATTAGGTTTTCGTCAACAAATTCGGCAATTTTGTATCAAAATAATGTTAATTGATAGAACTACTGTTCAAACATGCCATCACAAACTGTTCTTTGCGAAAAAAAGATGAAGGGTAAAACCGGTCTCTGTCTTCTTGTGGCTGTATTTCTGGCCGGACTGTGGGCATGTACGAAGGAAACGCAATATATCGAAACGGTTTCCCCCGTCGACAACCCGTACCTCGTTCAGGTTGATACCATCAGTGGCAGCTTCAGTACTTTCCGCCCCGATTCCTTCCTGACCTCGTCGGCCAGCTATGGAATTGCCGGGTATATTAAAGATCCCTTGCTGGGCACCGTATATGCAGCGCACCATTTCAGGTACACGCTTCCCACCTGGGACGATATCCCGAATAATACCGCTTTCGACTCGCTGGAGCTGGTATTGAAGCTGAACCATGTATTCACCGGCGATACCAGCGTTCCCCTGCGCCTGACGGTTGACCGGTTGTCGCAGGCGCTCACCAATGAGAAAAGCACATTCTACAACAATTCCAATATTGCGGCCGACGGCGGCCGGCTGGGTGAATTCAATGCATTGGTCAGGCCCAGGGCAACCGACAGCATTCGCATCCTGCTGAGCCCGGCCTTCGGCGAAGAGCTGTTCAAGCTGATGCGAACAAGGGGAAGTGCCGTCAGCACCGCCGATAAGTTCACCGAATACTTCAAGGGGCTGCGTATTGCAGGCGATTCCACCCAGCCGTCGATGCTCCTTCAGTTCAAAGACAGTGTCGCCCTGAGGCTTCATTACCACAAGAATGATGTGGTGAATCAGAAGGAAGTGATAACTTTCAATAAAGCAGGTTCGCCTAACAAGTTCAACCGGATTGTTCAACGTTTTGCAGGCACGCAGTGGGCGGCGCTTGACAGCAGGCTGGAAGTAAATGCAGCCAATAGCAATAACCTGTTTGCCATTGAGGAATTTAACCGCATTCGTACGCAAATCGTGTTCCCGTATATAAAGAACGTGCTACAGGCTTCGGATTATGTAAAAGTGATGGGCGCCACGCTGGAGATCAGGCCCATGTCCGGCTCGACGGAAAAATTCCCGCTCGCCAATTCCTTACAGCTGTACCAGCAACGGGAAGACGGAGCCCTGGCAGGCCCGATGACCAACAGCGAGGGAACGGCCATGAACGGATCGTTGTTTATCGATAATATATACGGGAAAGATACCCGGTACACTTTCGATGTGTCCAATTATATCCTGGCACAAATGAGCGCCGATAACTTCACCGCCACCAGGCTGGTGATGGCAGGGGTGGGAGGCGACTCCACCCTTACCCGTGTAGTGGGCAATACAACCGCTGCTTCGAACCTGCGTTCGCGCCTCATCTTAACGCTACTCGTTTACAAAAAACAATCCTGATTGCATGAAGCAGCTATATTTAATGCTTACTGCCACCCTGATCACTGCGGGCGTTACGGCTCAAAAAGGCATCAACAGCATATACTCGGCCTATGGAATCGGTGATGTACAGTTGCGTGACTATAACGGATACAACGGTATGGGCGGCCTTGGTGTTTCCATGCCCTCGGTAACCACACTGAACGAACTGAACCCGGCTTCCTATGGCAGCCTCCCCAACAGCCGCCTGATTCTCGAATTATCGCTAACCGGCAAGTCGGTGACCTATACCAGCCGCGACAACCAGTTCAATGCCGGCGATTTCGGCATCAAGGGCTATTGCCTTCAGCCTCTTTAAGAACTGGGGCACCAGCTTTGGCCTGCGCCGTTATTCTTCGGTCGATTACCGGACTACCGGCACCCGCTATATGGCAGGCACGGAAAACCAGTTGCAAAGCGTTATTGACGGCACCGGCGGACTCAACCAGTATTTTTTCTCCAATGGCGTTCGCATCAAAAAACACCTGAACCTGGGCATGAGCGCTACCTTTCTTTCGGGAAGTGTAAACCGGATGGAAACCATCAGCGCAAACGACGCGACTTCACTGCTGGTGGGTAAGAACAAGTATTACGGACAATTCACTTTCACTGCCGGTGCGCAATACCAGTTCAAAACAGGTAAATGGAACTGGATCGCCGGCGGTACCTACCAGCCGCAGCGAACGCTCAATACCATTGAAGACAATATCATAAAAGACGCATCAGGCAATACCCTTATACAAGACGAATCGGTCAGCGGCACATTCAAATACCCCGCCATCTGGTCGGCCGGCCTGACCATGTACACAGATGCCTGGCGTTTTGGCGCCGACTACATCAGCCAGGACTGGTCAAAGGTGAAATACAACGGCGACGGATTCCGGACCACTACCGGCAATAACTTTTCGGTTGGCATAAGCCACTCGAAGCCCAAACGAACCATGTGGGGATATGTTGACGGGCCTACCTGGTCGGCCGGGTTCAACAGAGACCAGAGCTATCTTGTGCTCGACGGAAACCAGATCACCAGTTACGCAGGCACCATGGGCATTACCCTGCCCAGCGCCAACCGCATGTACCACTACAACGCTGCTCTTAAAGTAGGCCAGCGTGGCAGCAAGGTGTACCCGCTGGTAAAAGAAACCTTCGTTGAAATCAACCTGAACTTCAACCTGGCCACCATTATGTATGTGGGGGGGAGGAAGTACGATTGATGATGGGGGAAGTCGAAAGTCATAAATCAAAAGTAAAAAGGGGTCGCTGGGGGTGTAGGTTGCTTTAAGAAGGGGGGCATGTTGATTTACTGGTTCACGCCGAG
>JASGFZ010000261.1:0-4533 GCA_047605345.1 Flavihumibacter sp.
AGTGGACGCACAACGGAAAAACCTTCCGGAAAATGTTGCGTCCACTGTAACAGGAAGCCCTGGTCAAGCACCCGCCGGTTGGCGGCGATAGCAGGCTCCACATAACTGGCGCCGTCGCGGTTGCGCACAGTCACATCGCGCACACCATCATTCCAAAGCACGTTTTTGGGTTCGATGCCTTCCCGGTCGTCGTTGAATACGCCCCAAAGCCAGAGCCGGCCGTCGCCACCAAGGTAAACGGTGCCACTGTGCAGGCCACCGGCCGGCATGCCGATATAACGCAGCTCGTTTTTTGCTTTGGTGTAGGTAGAAGGCTGGCCGCGTTCATAGAGCGACCGCACCCAAAGCGGATCGAGCTTTTTATCGGCAGGAATATTATGCAGGGTGAGATCCGGCCCCGAAATTGCCTCGGTTACCTGTTTTGTCCACCCGGGTAAATCGAAGCACAAAACAGTTCCGGCCGTCAGGCCGCCGCTCCGCAAAAAACGCCTCCGGTTCACAGCGGCTTCAGCACAATGTTTTTAAAATACGCTTTGGCGCCGTGATCCTGTAACGCAATCTTACCGGTTTTGGCGGTACCGTAGTCGGGGTATTCCTTCCACTTGCCTTCTTTCTTTTTTGTTTCCCATGCAGGGGTCCAGGCTTCAAATTCCACGATCTTTTCTCCGTTCAGCCAATGCTCCACATGGCCTTTGTTGAAAACGATCCTGCTGCTGTTCCATTCTCCCACCGGCTTCAGTTTTTTCTTACTGGTATCGGCCAGGTTCATTGCATAGTCGGCGCCGGTCTTTTGCCAGTCTTCGATCTTTTCGGGAAAGCCGATATCATCGATCAACTGGTACTCCGGGCCGGTCATATAAGGGCCTTCGTATTTCTTATCTTCCACGACATGGTACATCACGCCGCTGTTTCCGCCTTTGCCGATCTTCCAGTCCCAGCTCAGTTCAAAATTATCGTAGTCTTTATCAGTCACCAGGTCGCCCCCGGTATCACCATGCGCCGCGCCATGACATACCAGCGCACCGTCTTCAACAGTCCAGTTTTTTACTTCACCGGTTTTGTTGTAGCCATGCCAGCCCGCGAGGGTCTTGCCATTGAACAGGGTATCGGGCGCAGCGGCGCTCGCCGCAGGTGCGGGTACAGAATCGGCCGACGGTACAGTATCGGCAGCTGCCTGCTGTTGTTCAGCATTGTTGCAGGCGAAGAAAAAACTGCCGGCTACGATCGCAGCGGCAGTTTTGGAAAATTTGCCTTTCATCATGATGGTTGTTTTTTCAATTCCATTTTTTCAGGGTTCCAGCGGATTGCTTTGTCCTGGTTATAGCTGTCGTTGCACAACAGCGCAGGTGCCGCGGCGCGATACCCGAAAGTAGCGTCTTCAGCTACACTTCCCTTGTTGCGAATTGCCGTAAAGAAATTCACGAAGTGGTCATGCGGCCCCCCGAGATACCCTTTCTCTGCTTGAAAAGTGACTTCTTCGGGGCCCAGTATCTTCTTGCGATCCGATACCGGCTTGCCGGCTTTTTTCAGTTGCTCGATATAAAAAGGATCGTCTGATGCGATGGTTTTGTTGCGGCGCAGGGTCACACTGTCCCAGGCAATATCCATCGACCCTTCACTTCCCACCAAACGCAGGTAAGTAGTGCCGCTGGTGCCATCCACAAAATTACAGCGCAGGGAAAGGTTGAATGGCGGATGCGTGGTTCCCTGTTGCGGGTAATCGAAGGTACCCAGCAGCACATCGGGCACTTCGCGGCCGTCTTTCCAGTAACGGAGTCCGCCGGCCGCATAAATTTTTTCCGGCCCGTATGAGTTGGTGATAAAATGGAGGGAGCTGAAGAGATGAACGAAGAGATCGCCCGACATACCCGTTCCATAATCGCGGTAATTGCGCCAGCGGAAAAAGCGGGTGGCGTCAAACGCGCGTTTGGTGGTATTGCTCACGAAGGTATCCCAGTCGACCGTCGTGGGCGATGCATCGGCAGGAATCGGGTATTGCCAGGCGCCGGTGGGCGAATGGCGCGCCCAGAAACCTTCGGCATAATTGAGTGTGCCGATGGCGCCGTCTTTCAACAGCTCTTTCGCTTTTTCATTGCCGAGAGATGAAACCCCCTGGCTGCCCACCTGGAAGATCACACCGGTTTCTTTCTGCGCTTTGATTACGGCCGGGCCTTCGGTGATATCGTGCACCATGGGCTTTTCGCAGTACACATGCTTGCCGGCCTTCATGGCATCGATGGATATCTGCTGGTGCCAGTGGTCGGGGGTACCCACGATCACCGCATCCACATCCTTGCGCGCCAGTATCTCTTTATAGCTGCGGGTGGTGAAAATATCGGCGCCCCAGCGGTTTTTTGCATCTTTCAAACGACCATCATAGAGGTCGCAAACAGCCACCAGTTTGGCACCGGGAACACCCAGTGCGGTAATGGTATCCTGTGTACCCATACCGCCCGCGCCGATCAGGGCAATATTGATCTGGTCGTTGGCGCCGATGGGCTGACGATACAGCCATTCCCGTTGTGTACGTTTTTCTTCGGCAAACAAATTGCTTCCTACAGCCGTTGCCGCCGAGGTGGCGGCGAGGTGGCGTAAAAAACGGCGCCTGGACGATTGCTGATCAGCCATAACAATTATAATTGGAGTGTTTATTGAGCAGTGGGCAATTCCTGAATCTTAATATTCTTCCAGCGAACCTTGATACCGCCGCCGTCGTGTATCTGCAGGGCAATAAAACCATTGCCCCCGCCGATTTTTTCATCTTTCAAATGCACCATCTCTTTGCCGTTGAGCCAGGACGTCACTTCATCGCCATCCACTTTGATCTTCATGGTATTCCAGTCGCTTGCCTTCAGCATTTTTTCATCTTCCGGTTTCGGCTGGATCAGCCAGCCGCGGCCATACGATTCATAAATACCGCCGGTATGCATATCGGGTGGCGCCACTTCCACCTGCCAGCCGCTGATCTTGGTGCCTTCAATTCCTGAACGGATAAAGATGCCGCTGTTGCCGTTGGCTTCGAGCTTGAACTGAACGGTGAGGATAAAATTCTTGTAGTTTTTGTTGGTGCTCAGGTAGCCATAACCTTTATCGGGACCGCTTTCGCAGATCAGTTCGCCTTTTTCCACATACCATTTTTCAGTACCGTGGATGGTCCAGCCCTGGAGGTCTTTTCCATTAAAAAGAGGCACTTGCTTTTGTGCCATTGAACATGCAGCGAAAAATGTGGCTGCCAGCAGAATAGTTATCTTTTTCATATGTGCGATTAATTTAGGGCTTATTTTATTAATGGCTGATGATTTTTACAATAGAAAGCCGGCTGGCGGGAAAATTTGTTGTTATTTTCCTGCCAGCCGGCAAAATAAAGCTGCCTGGTTACTGCTATCGAACGCTCAGGTTGATGCGGCCGCTGCCCGAATGAACATCAATGGGGGTACCGCCGCCATTTACCGATCCTTTGATGGAATGTTCGTCGGTTGAACCCGAAAAATTATTGAGCGCGCCGTTCTCTGCTTTTATCTTATCACCGCGCAGGTTCAGGTTCATGCCCTTGCCCTGCGGCAGCACGAGCGAAATATTGCCGCCCGAATTGTCAAGCTTCACATAGTCGCCCAGGCTGTTGATCGCTACCGCCATATCGCCCCCGCTGGTACTGGCGCGCAGGCTGCCTTTAATACCGTCCAGCCGCACATTGCCGCCACTGGTGGTTGCCACCAGTTCACCGTTCGCCTCGCGGCCTTCTACATTACCGCCGCTGGTGCTGGCATTGATTTTTCCATCGAGGGCCGACAGTACAAGGTTACCGCCGGATGTGCTCAGCTTAATGGTGCCTTGGCTGTTCTCGGCCTGGATATTGCCGCCGCTGGTGGTGAGTTCAATCTGGTTGCTGCATTGGCGCATGTTGATATTGCCGCCCGAAGTGCGGCCCCGGATATCGCCCGAAACGCGGTTTACCGCCAGGTTACCGCCGCTGGTGCGGAATACCTGCGTAGCACCGCTCAAGTTATCAAGACTAATATTGCCACCACTGGTGGCAAGGTCGGTCGATAGATTTTTGGGCGCGTACAAACGGAAAGAAATGGATACCGACCGGTTCCAGTTAATCCGGTGGTTTTTGGATTTGGCGATCGCCGTCAGTTTTCCGCCCGACACATCAATGGTAAGGTCAAAATCGCGCTCCAGCCTGCTTTTGAGCTCTTCGGCAGAAATATTCCTGTCGCGGTTATTGGAGGGTACCACATACACCTCCAGGCGGGTATTGGCTGCATCGCCTTCCACACTGATATTGCCGCCCGATGTTTCCATTCTGGCCGCGCTGACGGCTGCTGCGCTGAATTCTTTTACGAGGTAAGGCTTTGCGTCCTGCGCATACAGGCTGCTTCCCAATACCAGGCCCATGGCCAGGCTGTACAATGCTTTCATATTTTGTTGTTGATGGTGTTAAAAAGGAGAAGGTTGTTCCAGGGTGGGACGATCCGGACGGGAAAATGTTACAGCGCCGGTCAAAAAAACGGCGGGCACGATTTTTCCTAT
>JASGFZ010000262.1:0-4390 GCA_047605345.1 Flavihumibacter sp.
GGGCTTCGTTAAAGGGTTTACCTTCCGCCAGCAACGCATGCTCCTTGTCGTCGATCCACTTGGCGGTGCGGTACAATCCTGCTTCGCTTACCCATGTACGTATGGCCATCTCCGCCAGCTTGTTCTTAATGGCACCGAAGCTCGCAATAGGTTGTTTGAACTGTTCGCGGTTTTTTGCATAGGTGATGGTCAGGTTCGTATTGCGCTTTGATCCGCCGAGGGCGGCAGCGCATAATTTCAGGCGACCGATATTCAGGATGTTGAAAGCGATGATATGCCCGCGGCCGATCTCACCCAGCACGTTTTCAACCGGCACCTTGCAATCCTGGAAATAAAGCTGTACGGTAGAGCTTCCCTTGATGCCCATTTTGTGCTCTTCCGATCCCTGTGTAAACCCTTCCATGCCGCGCTCTACAATGAAAGCCGTGAACTTGTCGCCGTCCACTTTGGCGAAAACGGTATATATGTCGGCAAATCCGCCATTGGTGATCCAGCACTTCTGGCCGTTGAGGATATAATGCTTTCCGTTGTCGCTCAGCCTGGCCGTGGTCTTGGCGCCCAGCGCATCGCTGCCGCTGTTGGGCTCAGTGAGCCCATACGACCCTTTCCATTCGCCGGTTGCCAGCCGGGGAATGTATTTGGCTTTTTGGGCAGCGGTGCCGAAATAGAGAATCGGCAGGGTGCCGATACCGGTATGGGCCGACACGGCCACGCTGAAGGAAAACCCGCCGCCAAGCCCTTCGTTTACCAGGGTGGCGGTGATGGAATCCTTGCCCAGTCCGCCATACTCCTCCGGAATCGAAGTGCCCAGCAGCCCCTGCTCACCCGCTTTTTCCAGCAGCGAAGGCATCAGTCCGGGCTCAAGCTTATCGATCCGGTCGACAATGGGCATTACTTCTGCGTCGAGAAATCCCGCACACATATCCTTGACCATTTGTTGCTCTTCGTTGAAATCTTCGGGGGTGAAGGTTTCTGAAGCCTGGCTTTCGCTGATCAGCCAGTGACCGCCGTTCAGCGTTGGGGTAGTGGGTTGAACCGGGTTTGACATGGTATGTGTTTTAATGATATAACAATTATTATTTCAGGTTATCGTACACGATTTGCAATACCTGCTTGCAGATTTCAACCTGGTCGGCCGGTACCGTGGTCAATGCTTCATTTAACGTTTCCTCTGCGATACTCATGGTACGTTCCTGCAGTTTTTTTGCTTCGGGCGTGAGGTACACGAGGTTCATGCGGCGGTCTTCTTTCGACGAGATCCGCTTTACCAGCTTCAGCTTTTCGAGGTTGTCGACCAATCGCGTAATACTCGGCTTGTCGCGAAAAGTGGCATTGCACAATTCCTGCTGGCTGATACCATCCTCCTTCCACAAATGATACAATACACTCCACTGCTCAATGGTCAGGTTAAGGCCTGCCGTATTGAACTTTTTCTGCAGCCGCCGCGCTATCGCTGTTGACGCCTTGCCGGTAATAAAACTGTACAGTTCGCCCCGCTTAAAATGGTTGTTTGGCATATAGTTAGTTAAACAACTAATCAAATGTACTTATTTCCCGGGCAGGTGACAATAGGGGGGCTAAGTTTTTTTTGCCGCCTGAAAGCCGCTTCCGGCCGGAAAAAAACGACCTATCTTCGGTAGCAGATGCTTTTGGAAACAGCCCAGGGAACCCTTTATTATCATCGTTTTGGCGAAGGCCCGCGCCAGGTCATCGGCCTGCATGGCTATGGCGAAACCGGCGCACATTTCGCCACGCTCGGCGCCCTGCTGGGAAAAGAATACAGCCTGCTTTGCCCCGATCTGCCCCTGCACGGCCAAACCAACTGGACGGCGCCCCTGGAGCCGGAAACGTTCCTGGCCCTGATCCATCAGCTTTGCGAAAAAGAAAACTGGCGCACCGAAAACCTGATGGTAATGGGCTATAGCATGGGTGCGCGCCTGTGGCTGGCGGGCTTTTTTCTACACCCCGAAAAGTTCAACCGGCTCATCCTGGCGGCACCCGATGGGCTGGTTGTAAACCCCTGGTACCGCTTTGCCACCCAAACACCAATCGGTAACCGGGTATTTCGCAATACCATGCTGCGCCCCGGCTGGTTTTTCAAAGCCACCGCGCTGGCGCAGAAAACCCGGCTGCTCAACGACTCGGTTTTCAAGTTCATCCACCGGTACCTCGACGATCCGCAGCAGCGGAAACAACTGTATGAACGGTGGATCTATTTCAGGCATTTCCACAGCCATCCGGCAGCCACCACCCGCCTCATCAGGCGCCACCAGGTGCCCGTTCAGCTGATCGTAGGGCAGCACGACCGCATCATTCCGCCGGCGCTGGGAAAGCGCTGGCAGCAGCAGGCAGGCCCTTCCTGCCGGCTCCACATCCTGCCCGCCGGCCACCGGCTGTTACAGGGCGAGCCCGCAGAAACCGTGGCAGCCTGTATCTTGCAAACAGGCGAATCATGATCTACATCTATATCATAACCGTTGTGCTGCTGTGGGCCTATGCCCTGCTCATCAGCTATTATAACAAGGGTTGGAAAAAACAGCCCGCTGCCTCGGCGCCCCACGGCTTCAGCCCCCGCACCGCCATTTCGGTGATCATTCCCGCACGGAACGAAGAAAACAACATTGAACACTGCCTGCGTTCGGTGGCTTCGCAGGATTACCCCACCGCCCTGCTGGAGATCATCGTGGTAGACGATCATTCAAGCGACGGTACCGCCGAAATCGTGCGGGCATTTCCCCAGGCCAACCTGCTGGCCATGCAGGACCAACCCAATGAGGGCAATAGCAGGGCGCCGAAAAAAAGGGCGCTCGAAGCCGGCATCGAACGGGCACGCGGTACACTCATCGTAACCACCGATGCCGATTGCGTGGCCGGAAAACACTGGCTGCAACAGCTGGCCTGGGTACATGAAAACACCGGCGCCCAAATGATCGCAGCACCTGTTATGATGATGCGTGAAAACACCTGGCTCGCCCGCTTTGAAACGCTCGACGCTATCAGCCTGCAGGGGATAACGGCCGCCGCCGCCGCCCTGCAGGCACACAGCATGTGCAACGGCGCCAACCTGGCCTATACAAAAACAGCCTTCGAAACAGTGGGCGGTTTTGAAGGGATCGACCAGATTGCTTCGGGGGATGATATGCTGCTGATGCAAAAGATCGGCGCAGCGTATCCCCACCAGATCGCCTATGCAAAATCGAAAGACGCCATTGTGGAAACGCGGCCCGTCGGCAGCCTGAAACAATTCCTGCAGCAACGGATCCGCTGGGCCAGCAAGGCCCGTTTTTACCGGGAGAAAAAGCTCAAAGGGGTGTTGCTGATGGTTTACCTGTGCAATTTCCTGCTTTTGCTGTCTGTTCTTGCTGCATTTTTTTCTGTAAAAGCTATCTTTCCGGCCCTGCTCCTGCTGTTGCTGAAAACCGCTGTGGAATGGGTGTTCATGTGGAAGGTCGCGTCTTTCTTCGACCGGGTTTCGCTGATGCCTTTTTTTCCGCTTTTTCAACCCCTGCACATTCTATATACTGTGGCGGCAGGCAGTTTTTCGCAGTTCGGGCAATACGAATGGAAAGGACGACAACTCAATTAATAACAAACAGCCGTGGAGGGATCTACCGTTCAGTGGAGGAAATTATGTAGCAGCAAGACCGCGATCTTCGGAATGGTTGTGGTGCTGCTGGCAACCCTTGTCTCCCTTTTCTGCTACCGGATCTCACCCGATGCAACACCCAATGCCAACCGGATGCAGGTTGAAATTGCCGGTAAAAAACCCGGCTTCAGCCAGCGTTTTCTCCTGCTGCCCAAAACTCCACGGCCGCCCGAAACCAGCTGGTGGCAAAGAATGCTGTACGGGCAGGCCGACAGCTGCCAGTTCCTTCCCATCGCGGGGCACACGGTCAGCGACACGGCGTTTATTGTTGACCGTTATATCGACGAAGGGCTTTCCGAAAAAATGAGCCTGCCGTTTCAGCAGGTGGGGGGCTCAGCAAGCGATCGCATCATCACCCGAACCTTCTGGCTGGGCACCGATAAGTTCGGTCGTGACATCCTGAGCCGCCTGCTGATCGGTACCCGCGTCAGCCTGCTGGTGGGTGCTGTGGCCATGCTGATCTCCCTGCTGATCGGCACGCTGCTGGGCGCCCTGGCCGGCTATTACGGAGGCAGGGCCGACGATATCATTATGTGGTTCATCAATGTGATCTGGAGCATCCCGACCCTGCTGCTGGTATTTGCCCTGACCCTGCTGCTCGGAAAGGGCTTCTGGCAGGTATTTGTTGCCGTGGGGCTGACCATGTGGGTAAATGTGGCGCGGCTGGTGCGCGGGCAGGTAATGCAGGTCCGCTCGCTGGAATACGTACAGGCAGCAAAAGCACTCGGATTCAATGACCTGAGA
>JASGFZ010000263.1:0-4387 GCA_047605345.1 Flavihumibacter sp.
GCTTTTCAACGCCTTGTCCATGTCGATCACCTGCCCGCTGTAAGTAGCCATCCTGCCCAATATAGACGTCATCGTGCTGTGCGCGCCGTTCTCTGCATCGGCAAATTTGTATTCTCCTTTGGCGATCGCGGCAAACAATTCATCGTGTTCGGTCTGGTAGGGATTGTTTTCTTTTTTGAAATCGAACTGGTACAGCGATTTGCCTTTGGCATCGGAAATGCTGCCGGCGCCGCAACGGATAGATCCTTTGGTGCCTATCAGCATTTCGTCTACACGGCTCATGGTGCCCGGTATATGGCGGCACTGGCTGTTGAGGATGCTGCCGTCGGCATACGTGAACTCTACGTAGTGATGGTCGAATATTTCGCCGTGGTCTTTACCCTTGCGAACCTCGCGGCCGCCCATGCCCTGGGCTCTCACGGGGTAACCGCCTTTGAACCAGTTTACGGCGTCGATATTATGGATATGCTGCTCGTTGATATGGTCGCCGCAAAGCCAGTTGAAATAATACCAGTTGCGCATCTGGTATTCCATTTCGGTTTGCCCGTCTTTTCGCGGGCGCACCCTCACGCCGTCGTTGTTCCAACTGGCCTGCGCCGAAGTGATGTTGACGATCAGCTCCTTACGTTTGTACAGCTCGCGGTAGGAGTTCTGGTAATGCCGTTGTAAGCCCACCACCACGTTTAATTTTTTCTGTTTGGCGATGGCCGCTGTCGCCAGCACTTTCTGTATGCCGGCAGGATCGGTGGCAACGGGCTTTTCCATAAACACGTGCTTGTCCTGTTTTATTGCTTCCGTGAAATGAATGGGACGAAAGCCGGGCGGCGTGGCCAGGATCACCACATCGGCCAGCGGAATGGCTTTCAGGTAGGCGTCGAACCCGGCGAATTTTCTTTCGTCGGGCACGTCCACTTTCGCTTTCACCGGTCCGTTGTCGGTGGCGTCGTCAGACATCAGGGTGGTATAACATTCATCGAGCCGGTCGCGGAAGGCATCGGCCAGCGCTACGATCCTTACATTTTCTTTGGTAGACAGCGCCTGTATGGCAGCGCCTGTGCCGCGGCCGCCGCAGCCTATCACCGCTATCTTAATGGTGCCGGCGGCGCCGGAAAAATAATTGGCGCGCGACAAAAAAGGAGCGGCCAGGGCGCCACCTGCCAGCAGGGTGGAATGGCGCATGAAATCGCGGCGGGAGGTGGAATTGTTTCCGGAAGCTTCGTTTTTCATTTCTTACGATTGAGTATATATGAAGGTTATTGTGCCAGGTACTGTTTGAAAAAGGCTTCTATCTCTGCGGCAGGCGGCTGCGGATGGGGGCGTACTACACGGAACCCCACATGGCCGGCCTCGGTCAGCCACCAGCGGCTTTTCGGCACCTGCGGATCGCGCCGGTTCCAGTCGGGCGCCGATTTCACCCGCGCTGCAGACCGCAGCACCGGCGCCTCATCGCGGAAGGATCCGCCGCGTACCGACTTGGGGTAACGGCCAGGGCTAAACGAAGTGATGAGGTTTTTTTCGGCGGTGGCCAATCCGGCGTAGCCGTCGGGTTTATAAGCATCAAGCGTCCATTCGGCTACATTGCCGGTCATATCGTAAAGCCCCCAGGCATTGGGCTTCTTTTCGCCCGATTTGTGAAACCTGCCGTTGCTGTTGCCGCTGTACCAGGCATAATCGCCCAGGCTTTTTTCATCGCCGAAAAAATAAGCGGTTTTGCTGCCGGCGCGGCAGGCATATTCCCATTCCGCTTCTGTGGGCAGGCGGTAGAAAATGCCGGTCTTTTCATACAACCAACGGCAATACATAAGCGCTGCATACTGCGAAAGGCTTTGCACGGGAAAGCCGCCTTCCTTGCCCATACCCAAACTGAAATCGATGTACTGCGGGCTTGGCCGGGTAACTGCGTCGGTCGTTACGTTTTGGGAAACGGACAGGTCGTTGGCAAAAGCATCGAATGCATCACGGCTGGTTTCCAGCGCGGCCATCCAGAAGGCCGGAATGTGCAATGCCCGGGCCGGACCTTCATCGGCCTGGTGCCCCTTTTCATTATCGGCGCTGCCCAGCGAAAAATCACCGGCAGGTATGGGCACCATATGGAAAACGATGGCGGTGCCCGGTACTTTCTGCGCATAGGGTTCAAAGGCATCGGCGGCTGTTTGTGCAAAAACAAATCCTGGTAAGAGGAAGCCTGCCAGGAAACAGGAATATTTCATCAGCAATACAATGTTTGTTTTAGTGCGTCTAAAATTAAGGCATTCGCGTTATTGAAATGATTTTGGCTACATTTATCAAAACACAACTTACCATATGCAACGACGTGCTTTTGTTCAACAGTCGCTTTTGGCCGGCGGCTCTTTATTAGGCGGATCAGTTACGGCGGTGGCCGGTCTTCGCGCCGATGACCTGGCTGAAAAACCCTTCAACCTGAATTACGGATTTCATGAAGGCATGTTTCGCAACCATGCGGGCGATAATTTCATCGACCAGATTACATTCGGCCATAGCATGGGTTTCCGCGCCATTGAAGACAATGGGATGATGGCCCGCCCGGTGGAAGAACAAAAGAAGATCGGTGAAACCCTGGCGAAGCTGGGCATGACGATGGGGGTATTTGTGGTAACTTCCGATAACTGGCACTGGAAAATGTCGCTCACAACGGGTAAGCAGGAATTCATTGACCGCATGATCAAAGACTGCCGCGAAGCCGTTGAAGTGGCCAAACGCTGCCATGCCAAATGGGTAACCGTGGTGCCGGGCAATTTTGACCGCAGCCTCTCGCACGAATACCAGACCGTTAACGTGGTCAACGCTTTGCGCCAGGCGGCGGCCATACTGGAACCGGCCGGGCTGGTGATGGTGCTGGAAGCATTGAGCGATAACCCCGACCTGTTTTTGCGTCATACCGACCAGGCCTATGCTGTATGCCAGGCTGTTAACAGCCCTTCGTGCAAGTTTTTATACGATATGTACCATATGCAGCGCAACGAAGGCGATATCATCGCCAATATCGACCGTGTTTGGGCAGAAACACCCTATTTCCAGATCGGCGATAACCCCGGCCGCAACGAACCCGGAACCGGCGAAATGAATTACCGGAATATTTTTAAACATATCTATTCAAAAGGATATAAGGGAGTTATGGGGATGGAACACGGTATTTCCATCAAGGGAAAAGAAGGCGAAGTGGCGTTGATCAAAGCTTATCGCGATGCCGACAGCTTCCTGTAACGACTGGTATCAAACTTGCAGTAAGAAGGGTCGTTCTATCACTACAAAACAAGTAACATGAAAAAGTTAATCATCGTCCTTTGCTTTATCATCAGCGCCGGCATCGCCGTTGCACAGGAGCCGGGCGGCGGCCATAAAACTCCCGAAGAACGCGCCAAAGCACAGTCTGAAAAAATGAAGTCGGAACTGAAACTGACCGACGACCAGTATACCAAGATCTATGACCTGAACCTCAAATACGCGAAAAAAAGCGACGAGATCAGGAGCGGTTCCAACGACCGTACGGCAAAGATGAAAGCGGTAACCGACGCCATGGATGAAAAAGACAAAGAAATAAAAGGGATCCTCGACGCCGGCCAGTATGAAAAATACGAAGCCATGAAAGCCGAGCAAAAAGAAAAAATGAAAGAGCACAGAAGGCAGTAAATTGCTGTATGCAACAAATTCTTTTCAACAACCATTTTATAAAGGCACTCGTTTTCGGGTGTCTTTTTTCGTGCGGCCCGGGTCGGGCGAAGGCCCAGGGTTTTGCAGATACGGCGCAACGGATCGACCGGCTTTTTGAGAAGTGGAAAAGAACCAATGGTCCGGGGGCATCGATCGAGATCAGCCGCAACGGCCAAACGCTTTACCGCTGGTACGGCGGTATGGCCGACCTGGAGCATGGCGTGGCGGTCGACAGCAACAGTGTTTTCGAAGCGGGATCGGTATCGAAACAGTTTACTGCTGCTGCCGTGCTGCTGCTGGCTGAACAGGGCAGTATCTCTTTACAGGACGATATCCGCCGCTATTTTCCCGAGCTGCCCGACTATGGCCAGCCCATCCGCATATACCATTTGCTGCACCACACCAGCGGCCTGCGCGATTGGGGATCGGTGGCATCGGTGGAAGGCTGGGAGCGGGGCTCACGGGCACACACAAACGAAGATGTGCTGGCGATCGTTGCGAGGCAGCGGTCGCTCAACAATGTGCCGGGTGCCGAGTACATTTACAGCAACAGCAATTTCAACCTGATGGCCCTGCTGGTGGAAAGGGTTACGAAAATCAGTTTTGCTTCTTTTTGCCGTCAGCAGTTGTTCGATAAAGCCGGCATGCGGCTCACGCGCTGGCGCAACCATTACCGCGAGGTGGTGCCGAACCGCACCATCGGTTACCAGCAGTG
>JASGFZ010000264.1:0-4368 GCA_047605345.1 Flavihumibacter sp.
TGAAGAATTTATCGGAAGTTGTTGTTACAGCTCTTGGTATTACAAAAAGCACCAAAGCCTTAAATTCTTCTGTTACCAAAGTAGATGGCGATAATTTTACGCAGGCACGTGAAAACAGCGTCCCCAATGCACTGGCGGGTCGCGTGGCCGGGGTAAACGTTACCAAAATTGCTTCCGGCCCGGCCGGGTCTACCCGGATAGTGATCCGCGGAGCAAAATCACTGGGTTCTACAAATAACCAGCCTCTTTACGTGGTTGACGGTATACCGATGGACAATACCAATAACGGGCAGGCTGGTACATGGGGGGAGGCCGACAGGGGCGATGGCATGACCAGTATCAGCCCCGATGATATTGAATCGATGACCGTGCTTAAAGGCGCAGCAGCCGCAGCGCTTTACGGTTCACGGGCAGCAAATGGCGTGATCCTGATTACGACCAGAACAGGCTCCGGCGCCAAAGGGCTTGGTATAGAGTTCAATTCCAACTATGTATTCGAAACCGTTAATAACCAAACCGATTTGCAAAAAACCTACGGCACCGGCGGCTATGAAGGTCCCGATCTGGCCACACAGGTTGCCACCACCGCCAGGTCTATTGACGAATACTGGAACCGCGGCATGGGCCGCGATGGCTGGGGACCAAAGCTCGATGGCCGGGACTATGTAAACTTTAATGGCATCTCCAAGAAATATGTGTACGCCGGCGACAACTGGAAACGCTTTTTCGAAACCGGCGGCGCCTTTACCAACACGCTTTCGCTTACCGGCGGCAGCAAGACCCAGACGTACAGGGCTTCTATCTCTAACCTGAACAGCAACAGTGATGCCCAATTCAGGATTTGACCGCATCAACGCGAGCTTCAACACCAGCGGGAAATACGGAAAGAGATTGACGGTGAATGGCAAGGTGATGTATTCGAATGAGAAGACCAAGAACAGACCCTGGCTTTCCGACAGCCCGGGCAGCGGCGTAAACTCGATGTATTTTGTTCCCAACGATCTTGACATTCGCGACCTGATCGGCGATCCCAACAGCCCGGGGGCTGTGCCTTCGCTGGCGATGCAGCAGGATATGGGTATCACCATTCGTGATGGAAAAAGCCCGGGCGAAGAATACTGGCTCTCAAACGATATCTATGCCCAGAACCCCTATTGGGCCGCTTATCACTACAAAACTTCTGACACAAGGGACAGGATTATTTCTTCCGGTCAGATGCGGTTCAACATTACAGACTACCTGTATGTTGACGGAACGGTTGGTATTGACTGGTATGCCAGGAAATGGAATCGCATCGTTCCCCAGGGTACAGGCTACCGCCGGGCAGGTCAGTTACGCGAAGGAATTAACACACAGCGTGAAGTGAACCTCCAGGCGATGCTGGGCTTCAATAAAGTATTTGGTAAAATTGGCGTCAATGCCTTTGTCGGTGGCGCCAGGATGCGTGCAAACGGCGAGAGCGTGGAAATGCAGGGGGAGGGATTCAATACACCGTTCCTTGAAGTGGCTTCCAATGCCACCTCGAAGAACTACACCTACGGCTACTGGGCCGCCGGCATCAATTCCGTCTTTGGCTCTGCAGAGTTTTCGTATAACGACTATCTTTTTATTACGGCTACCGCACGCCAGGACTGGTTTTCAGTGCTGAACCCGGAAGTAAATGGTATTTTGTATCCTTCCATTGGCGGAAGCTTCGTATTTACGGATGCTATAAAGACGATCCCTTCATGGCTGAGCTTCGGTAAGGTACGCGCCTCATGGGCCCAGGTAGGCAATGCCGCCTCAGTAAATGCATATAGCACCAACCTCCTTTATTCAGCCTCAAGCACACATATCGGCAGGGGCGGCGGGGTGGTTCCGCTCGGCGACAATACATCAACAACCACCTTCCCCAACCCCCAATTGAAGCCTTTTACTTCTACTGAAACAGAAGTTGGTTTTGATATCCGGCTGTTCAACAACCGCGTGGGTCTTGACTTCGCTTATTACAGCCAAAACACTACAGATGATATTCTTTATCCCGGCGTTTCCAATGCCTCAGGATTTTCCAATACCGCGGTTAACGTAGGCAAGCTCACTAACAGGGGGATAGAGTTCCTGCTCTCCGTAACGCCGGTAAAAAGGAAAGATAACCTGGGATGTTTCGCTGAACTTTGCAAAGAACAAGAGCAATGTGGAGAGCCTTCTCCCTGGTCAGACAACCATGGGCGTAGACGATCCACGGACATTTACAGCCGCTATTCAGCATATTGTAGGCCATCCCTTCGGCATGATCGTAGGTAATACCCAGGCAAAAGACTCTGCGACGGGGTTGCTGCTTTACAGTAACGTAGACGGCAAGCCTATTCAGAACCGCGAATTCAGCATCATCGGCTACGGTGTTCCTGATTTTACAGGTGGTTTGAATAACAGCCTCACCATGGGCAATATGAACCTGTCCTTCCTGATCGACTTCAAGTCGGGCGGTGATATTTACTCCGGTACCAATTCAATGCTTACCAAAGCCGGTTTTCACAAGCAGACACTGATGGGTCGCGATGGCGAAGCGCCCCTGACGGTAACCGGTATGTTCGTTGATCCAAACGATTGGTCTAACGGAACCAAAGAAACCAGGACTCTTATAAAAGGACAAGCTTCCACTTACTGGGATACGTTTGCAGATGTGGCTTCAGACAAATTTACCTACGATGCTTCCTTCATCAAGCTCAGGCAGATCACCCTCGGTTATACAATGCCTAAAAAATGGTTTAGACAAACACCGGTAAAAAGCCTGATGCTTTCCTTTGTGGCGCGCAACCTGGCCATCCTGTACAAGAATTCCGAAAATATCGATCCCGAGTCGAGTTATACCAACTCCAACGGACAGGGGCTCGACTATTTTGGATTCCCGGCCACCCGGTCTTACGGGTTCAACCTGAGAGCAATCTTTTAAGTCACATCAAATGAAACAGCGTATGAAAAATATAAAGCGATCTATAGTCATCCTGACGGTTGTTGCCGCCCTGGTCACCGGTTGCAGCAAGAGTGCGCTTGAAAAGCTCAATGTCGATCCGCAGGCACAGGGTGATATCAATCTCAATTTCCTCTTTTCGGCCGTTCAGCTCGGGCTTACCTCCGGCGGTACCCTTGGCGAAAACCGCGACCTGGACTGGCGCGTTAATATCGGGTACGGCGCCTATGCGATCCAGCACCTGGCGTTTTTAGACCAGGGCATAGCACCGGGCGATAAGTACGAGGAGTACGCTGAAGGAGACGAACGCCCGTTCAGGTACTTCTATACAGATGGATTAAGGAAAATGTCTGACATCCTCTACCAGGTGGATAGCGGGTTTGCTGTGGGCCAGAACTACAATAATCTTAAGCAGGCTACCCGTATCATGAAGGCTTTTTCCTTTCAGCGGCTTACAGACCTTTATGGCAGCATTCCATATTTTGAGGCATTGCAACCCAGGTCGGGCATCTTCTCTCCAAAGTACGACAAACAGAAGGATATTTATATGGCCCTGCTGGCTGAGTTGGATGAAGCGACTGCCGCATTCACCGCTGCAGATCCCACCGACGGGCTTGCCGCCGCGGATTTGTTCTATGCCGGCGATATTGACAAATGGAAAAGGTTCGGGTACTCGCTGATGCTGCGCATGGCCATGCGTATTTCCAATGTGGATGCGGCCACTGCGAATACTTATGTAGCCAAAGCCATTGCCGGCGGCGTATTCCAAAGCAACAATGACAATGTGTATGTGCAGATGGCGGTAGGACCCAACCCTTACCTTAATCAAAACGGGATGTCGCGCACGTTTATCCCCGGCGATGGCGGCCAGTCGAGCAACCTGAGCAGAACGCTGATCAATTTCCTGAAAGGAGGCGATACAGCTATCACCGCCGATGATGACCCCCGCCTGATGATCATCAGTGGCGGCATTGCCCAATGGCCCGATGAAAGTACCTGGATACCCTCCAATGTAACCCCGCTCGGCCAAAAGGGGATGCCCAATGGTTGCGATGACAGAATGCTCAGGGAATATGAAGGGCTGAGTCCCACAGACCCCTTCGACAAGTACGATTATTATTCGAGAATGAATCCCAGGCTGCTCGAC
Source organism: Flavihumibacter sp. (assembly GCA_047605345.1). Taxonomy (GTDB): domain Bacteria; phylum Bacteroidota; class Bacteroidia; order Chitinophagales; family Chitinophagaceae; genus Flavihumibacter. The sequence goes on from JASGFZ010000264.1 coordinate 4,098, forward strand.
CGCGATGACCCCTATATGCTGATGAACTATGGAGAAGTGGAATTCAACCTCGCCGAGGCAGCAGAAAGAAGCATTGGTGGACTGACACCCGGCGATGCAAAAGCACACTACGAAGCCGGCGTAAGAGCTTCGATGCAGATGTATGATATTTACGATGCTGCTTTTGCCGTAACCGATGCGCAGGTAAACACCTACCTGGCTGCACATCTTTACGGCGTATTCAAGCCGGCGCTCGAAATGATTGGTGAACAGATATGGGTGAACCATTTCA